>JBGULF010000095.1:0-4940 GCA_045115935.1 Anaerovoracaceae bacterium | reverse complement strand
AAAAGCCGTAAGGCTGGATAAAGCAAAATAGAAGATAACGCATGCCAAAAGGCAATTACATGAGCAGAAGCAATGCAGCTTCTGCTTTTTTATTGCAAGGGGGTTGATTGATTGGCGTACTATACAGAGAAGCAAATTGAACAAGCACGATCGATAGATTTGCTGACATATCTTCAAACCTATGAGCCGACAGAGCTTGTTCATGTAAGAGGCAACACATATTGCACAAGAGAGCATGATAGCTTAAAGATATCCAACGGCAAATGGATGTGGTGGAGCAGAGGCTTCGGTGGTAACTCTGCACTTGATTATCTGACCAAAGTTAAAAGCATGTCATTCATGGATGCAATGAAGGTCCTAACAGAAGGAGATTCTTTTCTGCATCATTTTGACGCAAATATATGCAGAAAAGACGAATGTGAGAGAGAAAGAAAGCTGCTGTTGCCTGAAAGAGCAGATACAAATCTTGAGGTGATCAGATATCTTTCTGAACGGGGAATAGATGAGAGCATTATCAGAGACTGCATTGACGAAGGCCTGTTGTACGAGTCATTGCCATATCATAACTGCATATTCGTTGGATTTGATGAGACAGGAAAAGCTGCGTATGCATTTTATCGGACAACAAATGATGATCGATTGATGGGTGATGCAGCAGGCTCAGACAAAAGATATGCCTTCCGGATCAATTGTACCAGTAGCACGATCCATGTTTTCGAGAGCGCCATAGATCTGCTCTCATATGCAACTATCATGAAGATGAGGACGGGTGCCTGGAGAGCAGAAACAATGGTATCTCTTGGGGGCGTTTATGCATCAAGTCCAAACAAAGCGATTATGAAGATCCCCGTGGCTTTGGATAATGCTTTGCATAATCATCCTGAAGTTAAAACTATTGCGCTGCACCTGGACAGTGACTTTGCCGGCAATGCAGCTGCCAAATCAATAGGAAGTCAATTGGAAGATAAATATGAGATTCGGAACGAGCCGCCTCCTTTTGGCAAAGACTGTAACGACTATCTCATGTATATCCTGCAACAAAAAAAGTCCAGGTGCTTTGGAACTCCGAAATGTGAATTCCATAGATGAAAACACTAACGATAGAACAGCCCTGAAGATCTCACGGATCCTTCAGGGCTGTCGATGTTATTGGTTTTTTATGGAGTTTTGTTATGAAGAAAAGTTTGTTTCTGTTGACATTGATAGGATAGTACAGATTCCTTAAGTGTACTTAAAAACACATCCAATTAAAGAAGAATAATAGAAATCGCAGAATTGAAGATTTTGCAGAAGGAAATACACTGTAAGAAAACAGGAAAGGATGAAACATATGGATATAGAAAAGGATCTTTACTATCTCGCTTCTCCCTCTGAGCTTGAGTTGCTACATATGCTTCTCGACCAAGAGAGCATAACGATGGAAGACGTCGAAGCAGCTTTGAATAAAAAGAAAAAAGAGTACGTACTCAAAATGCATAAATACGCAATCTATAAGGATGGCACTGGCCGTATTAGGACACATTACAGACGTCCCGGGGATCCTTCTTATAAGCGCAAGTCCATTAGCAAGCAAACTGAAGAGCAGTTTTATAGCGTTCTTTACGATTTGTACACCGGTAAGGAAGAACGTTTTCAGAGAAAGCAGGTTTCGATTGAGGAAATAAAAGATGACTGGCTGGAATATAAGAGACTGCACGGTATTTCCGAGGCAACTATTATCAAATATGAGTCTGACTGGAAATGCCATCTCAAAGGAACCGAAATAGTCAAACGTCCAATAAGCACATTAAATAAGCATTATCTTGATGAGTGGGCACACAAGCTCATCCGTGACAACAATATGACGCGAAAGGACTATATCAACGTGTCTACCCTTATAAGGCAACCGCTTGACTATGCTGTCGAACTCGAGATCATCGACGAAAACCCGATGCGTAAGGTCAAAATTGAGCCCAGGGTGTTCAAACCGGAGAAAAAGAAGCGTAGTGAAACGCAGGTGTTTACCAGAGATGAAGTTGCTGCTCTTACCCTTGCAGCACGGGAAGATCTTGAAAACGAAAGACTTGTATATAAGTTATGTCCGCTTGCGTTCCTCTTTATGTTTCAGACTGGGCTCAGGATAGGGGAGGCGTGCACTGTCAGATACGAAGACATTGAAGATGGAGAACTCCACCTTCAGAGATCTGTTGAAAGAGATCGTCGTACAATAAAGGAAGGTCTTAAGGGCAACTGTGTGGAAAGATGGGTCACACTCAGCAGTGAGGCCTTGAATATCATCGATGAGGCGAAAGAAAGGCAGATAAAAGCAGGTGTGAGTGCTAATGGTTATATCTTTTCTATGACTGAAGATCACCTGTCGTACAGATCGTTGTCGGAGAGTTTCAGAAAGTATTGCGAGAGAGCGGGCATCCCCTACAGGAGTTCGCACAAAGCTCGTAAGACTGTCATATCAACATTGCTGGATGGAGGTATGAATCTCAATTCTGTAAGGGAGTTTGCAGGTCACACAGATGAGCAAACGACGCTTGGTTCCTATTACTATGACAGGCGTAAAAGCGATGAGAAGAGAGAAATAATCGATAAAGCGTTAGTCTATTTATAGTCAGATATTTGCAATTTATTTTGATATTTAACGAAAAATCTACAAATTTGGATTTAAAATGCAGAATTGATGCAAATTAACTTCGGCTTGGCTATGGAGGTCAGGCCGTTTTTTATTGCAAATCATTATGAAGGAGGAAAGAAAATGACGGAAGAAGACAGAACTACGATGCGGGTAATACTCTGCAAACCGGATGAAAAAGCTGTTGTCATCGAGATGGAAGACAGCCTTGAGTCGATGCAAAATATGGTCGGGGGTCTGATCGAAGAGTATATGCCGTGGGACGATGAGGTCGCAATCATCTGCAATGAGGAAGGAAAAATGAACGGACTTCCTCTCAATCGGGGCATAAAAGATGAGGATGGTCATCTGCAGGACATAATCGCAGGTGACTTTTTTATTTGCTACGCACCAATCGAGAGCGAAAGATTCCTGTCGATGCCACCTGAACTTGAAGAAAAATATCTCGAAAAGTTCGAATTACCGGAGATGTTTTTCAGAACAAAGGATGGCATCCACGCAGAAAAGTATGAGCCCTGGCCAAAGGAGATGACGCGTGACTATGCCCGCTAATTTTAGCAAGCAGAGCATTTTGGCTCCGACTGCCAAAATACAGCCTTGGTGGCAAGCCCCCAAACCCCCGGCTAGGGCCGGAAAAGAGGAGGAGCCATGCAGGTGTCAACAGTCGGTGCCATGCAGGTGCCAGTGAAAACTGAGGAGAACAAGAGAAGGGAGGTGCCATACAGGTGCCATGAGAAGGACGATAAAGAAGAGTTTCTGGGTGACCAGAGAGGAAGACTATGAGATCAAAGCGAAGGCGCAGGCGGCGTGCCTCTCGGAAGCAGAGTTCTTCCGTCAGCTTTGCAAGGGATACACTCCTGCAGCGAAGCCGGACGAAAGATTCTGGAAGGCGATGGACCTGATGCGAGGGATCGCGGATAGCATCGATGCGCTTGCAATGAAGACGGAACGCTCCGTGGACATGATCGCGCTCTCCGCTGAAGCGAAGAAGTGGCGGCTGTTCCAGAACGCGATAGAGATGGAGTTCCTCAGACCGAAGCGGGGTGATGGCTAGTGGCAGTGACAAGGATCTGGAGCATCAAGGGAAGAGCGGGAGCACCGCTCACATATATAGCGAACCCCGAGAAGACGAAGCGGGAGTTCAGCGAGTCGGAGCGACAGGCGCTGCAGGATGTCATCGCCTACGTTGCGAATGAGGATAAGACCGAGCAGTTCTACTACACGAGCGGCATCAACTGCAGCGTGGAATGTGCCCGCGACCAGTTCGACACGACCAAGCTCCGCTTCGGCAAGACCGGAGGCAATGTAGCATACCATGCCTACCAGAGCTTCAAGCCGGGCGAGGTCACACCCGATGAGGCGCACGCCATCGGAGTGCAGCTGGCTGAGGAACTGTGGGGTGACAGGTTCCAGGTCGTTGTCGCCACCCATCTTGATCGCGAGCACCTGCATAACCACATCATCATAAACAGCGTATCGTTCAGGGACGGGCGCAAGTTTCATGAGTGCAGGGACAACACCAGGCTGCTTCGCGACACCTCAGACAGGATCTGCCTCGAGCACGGCCTGTCGGTCATAGAGAACCCGAAGGGCAAGCGGGTCAGCTCGTATGTCTATAAGATGGAGCATGCAGGCATGCCTACCAGATACAATGTTGCGCGTCAGGCGATAGATGAAGCAGTAGCTCTAAGTCTCAACATCGAGGAGTTCAAGAGCGAACTCAGGAAGCGCGGCTACAGCTATCGCTTCGATCCGCAGCGCAAGTACTGGACGGTCACTCCACCGGGATGGAAGAAGCCCATTCGTATCCATCAGCTTGGCAGCGACTACACCCGTGAGAGCATCGAGCGCAGGATCTATGATAACGACCCGTCTGTCAGACAGGAGCGGCTCAGGCAGAACTACCGCATACCGAATAACTACAGCCTACGCCGCCGCATCGACCACATCATGGGACGAAGCGGCCTGGAGAAGCTGTACCTAAGGTATTGCTATGAGCTCGGTTATCTCCCGAAGTACAGGCAGAATCCGACCAGGCTCCATATAGTCCTGAAGGAAGATCTTCTGAAGTGCGATCAGTACTCAGAGCAAGCGAAGCTGCTGTCGAAGTACCACGTGAACACCGACGAAGATCTTTCCCGGCTTATGGAAAAGCTGGACGAAAGGATGAGTGAGCTTGGTCATGATCGTGATGAGCTCAGGCTCATTGCCAAGCGATCATTGCCGGAAACTGAGATCAATAAGGCGAGAGACAACGTAAAAGAACTGACTGCTGAGATCAGACAGCTGAGGCATGAACTGAAGGTGTGCGGAGAGA
>JBGULF010000094.1:0-12307 GCA_045115935.1 Anaerovoracaceae bacterium | reverse complement strand
TCACTGTCAGATGTTACAAGCAGCATGAGGTCACTTTCGAAGTAAGTGTCACCGAAGTCAACCTTCTCGGCACGGTCGCCTGCGAGCTTGTTCATTCCTGCGCAGATGATGTCGCCCTGATCCGACTGGAGAGCCGGGATGAGTGAATCAAATTCCATGTTGACCCATTCGAGTTCAAGGCCCTGATCTTCAGCGATGGCAGCCATCATGTCAGGATCGAAACCTATAATAGTGTCATCTCCGTCCTCTGTTGATTCAAACGGCGCGAAAGTAGCTTCTGTTACTACCTTCAGTACAGCTGTCTCTTCGCTGCTGTCTGCGGCTTCCTCGCTTCCGCCGCCGCAAGCGCTGAGTGCAAATGTGAATATCATTGCAAGTGCGAGTAACAGTACAAGTGATTTCTTTTTCATGATTTGTTCTCCTTTATACAATTTATTGATTGATTACATGCAAGACTATACTATTCATTGTATTTTTATGCAACACCTATTTTGAATATTTTTTACATTTTTGTGCATTTTTATGCATACACTTAAAAACAAAAGCGGGCATCTGCCCGCTTCTGATGAATCATATCTGTCTTATTTTATTTCCGCACCATTACAGCATCTCGATGAAGGCTGCGATACGTGTATTCAGCTGAGCTACGTCTGCTGTTGAGTAGTCTGTCTCAACGTGGAAGTATGGAACATTCTTCTCTTCTGTGCAGAATTTTTCGATGGACTTCGACTCTACATTATATGTATGGCAAGCCTGGAGTGTCATCTCAAGAACTCCGTCAGCCTTGTACTCATCGATAGTTCTGCCAAGCAGATCGTATCTGTTAGGGTTAGGAGTCATTACAGAGCATCCGATCTGGAGGTATCTGTATGCAACTGCTTCCCAGATGTCCTCTGCGTCTTCATCGATAAGTCTGTCATACTGCTTAGCTCCTACGCAGTTCTCCATTGCTACTACGACTCCGCCGTTATCTTCAATAGCCTTGATAACCTTTTCGGTAACTCCGCCGATAGGGCATCCTGTAAGTACGATGCGTGCTTTCTTGTCGAGCTTCTTGCCTTCAGCATATTCCTTCTCGATCTTTTCCTGTACTGCGGCCATTTCTCCAGGAATTACTGAATGATCGAATTTGAATCCGCTTCCGTAGAGAACGTGGAACATATCGAGACCGGAAACCGGGCACGGATCGTTCTTCATCGTATCGATGAGATTCTTCTTGGCTACTCTGATCTCGTTCTCGAGCTTGACAGCCTTGCGCATGTCTTCGTCTGTGATCGTGATCTCAAACTTCTTTTCAATATATGCTTTAAGTCTCAGAAGCTCTTCCTTATAAAGCGCAAGTCCCTTCTCGCTCTGCGAATTAGGAAGATCCATTACGAATACATCCTTGAAGTCGCTCATGAGTTCATACATCTTCTTCTTTCCATCGCAGGTATTCTCGCCGATTACGATATCACTGAAATAGAAGAACGGGCACTTGTCTGCCTTAGCGAATCCATAGCTGGACTTGATCAGCGGGCAGAGGTTTGCCGGAAGATCCTTTTCGGCAACCGGAATAGTCTCTCCGGAAGTCGAGCAGAGACCTACTGTAGCAGCTCCTGCTGCAATGGCAAGCTCCTGCGGAAAATATGTGCAGTATGATCCTATTACAGGGATGCCCTGATCCTTGACCTTCTTTACATTGATGAAAGCGTTTCTTCTTGCTTCTGCGAATTCTTCAAATACCGCAGGCAGTTCCTTGATGATTTCCATAAAACTGAACCCTCTTTCTTTTCTGAAATGATTTTAACAGCCGCAGTAAACGGCCCCTACCTTTTTATTATACGAGCAAACAAAAGAGGCAACTATAGAATTAATCTATAATTGCCTCCGGTTTCTATGCATTTTACAGATCAGCGTTCAGGAGATCCGTGTCGATAGGAAATCTGCCGAAGATGCGTGCTGCGTCCATGAGCGCCTGCAGGTTTTCTGCCGGTGTATCCATAGGCGTCTGGCATCCTGAAGTCAGAGTGAAGCCATTAGGCGAATCCCATGCTTTTCTGATGCATTCCTTACCTGATCTGAGCACATCCTGAGGAGTACCGAGTCTGATCACATCTACAGGAGGTACATTTCCCTGGATCGCCATGTGAGGTCCGAGCACTTCCTTTGCCTCTTCAAGGTCCTCGATATTGTCGAGTCCGAAGCATCCGATGCCTGTCTCATTGAGAGTCTCCCAGAGTTTACGGCTTCCGCCGCAGATATGAAGGCCGCAGCCTCCGCCGTTCTTCTTTATGAAGTCAACGTTGTGCTGGAAGTAAGGAAGCGAGAACTCCTTATACTGCTTAACTCTGAGCAGGGATGTTGTGCTGACCGGATCAGCGAAGCCTACTCCTACTCCCATCTCGAGCATGCGAGCGATATATCTCTCGTTGTTCTCGGTAATGACTTCCATCAGCTGCTTTACCTTCTCCGGTTTTTTTATCATGCCGATGAGAAGCTTCTCTGTTCCGACGACCATGGCTGCAATGGTGAACGGGCCTGTGACCGTTCCGCTTACCGGAACTTTGTCGCCAAGTTCTTTCTTTACCATTCTGAGGCCTTCAAGGATTATCGGAAGTCTGCCGTCCTTGTCTACATCGACCAGTTTTGCTTTATCCACTTCGTCAAGGCTTGCAAGAGCAGGTGTCTCGAGCTGAGCTATGTTGTGATCAAAGTATCTGATCTTTGATCCCATTGCTTCCGCCATTCCGCGGAGCGTTGTGGACAGACCCGCACCATCCGAGTGGAAAGTATCATATATGTACTGCTCGAGTTCGAGCATCTTCTGCGATGAAAAATAATAATCCTTTACCTTCAGTCCTATCATCGGAGCAAGGGTCTCGCCCGTATCGATGCAGCACATGATACGGTCGACTTCCCTGCCCTCGCTCAGCAGCCTGTCCCTCTCAATTGCTGTGAGCTCATCTTTTGGTATTTCCAGTCCGTGTCCGTATTGTTCGATTATACCCATCTTTTATTCCTCTTTTAAGCGAGTAATGCCGGAGACCCCTTCGCGAGTCCCGGCATAAGCTCATGTTTTTATGGTTTTTATGGAGTAACTAGTTGTTGATTACCTTGTCTTCTTTCCAGTCCCACTTTCCCTTGAGTGTGATGTTCTCATACCAAGGCACGAAGTACGAAAGGATAGCGAAACCTGCGAGCAGGAAGAGATACCAGTTTCTCGGGATGATATCGAGCGGGCTTACTCTTCCCTCGCACATGCTTGCAACTACGAGGAACTGAGCTCCGTAAGGGATAAGTCCCTGCATGATGCATGTGAACATGTCGAGGATGGAAGCAGTCTTTCTAGGGTCGATGTCATACTTCTCGCTGATCTCTCTTGCCATAGGGCCGTCAACGATGATAGCAACAGTATTGTTTGCTGTAGCCATGTCTGTCAGAGCAGCAAGTGCGCTGAGTCCGACCTGAGCTGACTTCTTGCCCTTGAATGTCTTTGACAGCTTCTCGATGAGCCAGTCAAGACCGCCGTAGTGCTTAGCCATTTCTGCGATACCGCCGCAGAGCATGGACAGCAGGAATACTTCGATCATTCCCTGGAATCCGGTCCAGATGTTGCCTGCGAAATCCATGAATGTGATGTCTCCGTATGCCATTCCGATGATGCCTGCTGCGAAGATACCGATCGTAAGTACCAGGAATACATTCATTCCGATAAGAGCAAGAACGAGTACGAGCAGGTAAGGGATGACCTTAACGATGTCGAATCCGCCTACTTCGAGAGCCTGAGCTGTTTCAGGTCTTCCGAAGATAACGAGGAGGATGATCGTTACGATCGCTGCAGGGAACGAGATCCAGAAGTTAGTTCTGAACTTGTCCTTGAGTTCTACGTGCTGAGTCCTTGTTGCTGCGATGGTTGTATCCGAGATCATTGACAGGTTGTCTCCGAACATAGCTCCGGAAACTACAGCTGCCATGACGAGCGGAAGGCTGAGTCCTGCCTTGTCTACAACTCCGAGAGCGATCGGAACGAGAGCTCCGATGGTTCCCATCGAAGTACCTGTAGCTGTTGCGAGGAACGCTGCGATGATGAACAGTCCTGCTGTGAGCAGAGATGCAGGGATGATGGAAACGCCCATGTTTACTGTAGCGTCAACTCCGCCCATAGCTCCTGCTACTGCAGAAAAAGCACCTGCGAGCAGGTAGATCATGAGCATTGCCATAACGTCTTCATTAGCTGCTCCCTTTGCGAAGATTGAGAAATTAGTGTTGATTCCTGCCTTGTAGTTCATTGCGAATGCAACAAGTACTGCGATGAACATAGCTACTACTGCAGGGAACTGATAGAATGCCATCTCTACGCCCTTGGACTGCAGAATGATTCCTGCGCCGAGGTAGATGACGATGAACACCAGGAATGGCACGAGCGCCAGGCCGCTGCTCTTCTTCTGATTTTCCATGATGATTAACTCCTTTTTCTTTTGATTTTCCTTGTTAACATTGTTCTTTTTTTAACAGCGCGCCTATTTTAACGCTTGTTCAGTGAAAATCACAATAGAAAAAGTAAATATAAAAGCGCTTTGTACAAATATTGAAAAATAATTGTCAAAACTTACAGTGTTTTAAAAAAAAAGATGGGCATTACCACAAAACATTGCCCATCTTCAGTATAACTAAACTGCAGGTTTAATTATCCGAAATCAAATTCCTCTTCCGTGACCGGTGATCCCGGCTCTTTCACTATGATGTCATCATCCCAGTCTCCGGTCAGGAGTTTCTTCATGGGGCAGTTTCCTCCCGGGACGATGCGCCTTTCCAGTCCGAAGCGTTCAGCGCATTGATCTGCATAAGCCACCACCGGTTCCATCTCATAGCATCCTGTATCTATAACCGTAACGCTCGTATACGAAGCAAGCATCATCTTCATGAGTTTATCCGCTTTTCTCTTTCCGTATTTAGACAGATAGCTTTCGAACATATCCAGAAGAGCTCCTTCGTCCTTACTCCATCCTCCGGTCAGATACATGTGACCGGCAGTGAGATAGTTCCGTCTGTCCCTCTTTCCGGTGCATAACATCATGTTTACGCAGTCGTCAAAACGCGGCATCACAAGGGTCGCCCCCTCTGCATGCCAGCCGACCGCTCCGTTGCCGCAAAGGCCGTATGCAAGCATGATGAGATCCGCTCCGTCCTCCTCAGCCTTGTATATCTCTGTCTGCACAACATCACGGAGCTTGTCAGGATCATTATGATGACCCCTCTCCTGCCAGCGCACCTCAATGTCTCTTATATTAAAACAATCGAAGACGGCATTGATCTCGTCTTCGATCATTGAACATGCTATCAATATCTTCTTTTTATATGCTGACAGATCCAAGTTTTTCTCCTTGTTATTTGAGTACGATCTCCCTGAATCTTCCATTTGCAAGCTTAACACCTATGTTCTTAATGCAGACCTGACCGCCGATCTTCACCTTTCCGCGCATCTGAAGCATGGCCTGCAGGAAATCGATCCCCGGCTCAAGCTCATGTTCTCTGAATTCTCCGAATCCAGTATCTATCACGGCAAAAGTAAACTTCGGGCAAAGAAGAAATATGCAGCTGTCATCCATGAGTCCTTCAACCTTTTTAAGGAAAGGATGATAGAAGTCTTCTACTGCCTGAGTCATAAACTTTGGTCCCAAAAGCTCCGGAGCACCTGCAGAGTCTGAGAAAATAAATACGTCCACGCCTGCTTTCTTGCCTGCTTCGATATATGCAAGCAGCGAATCCCCAAGCTTCTCAAACACTTTTACCATGCCGTCATGGTCTTTTCTGTATGCCTTGAAAACCTTTCTCGGCTCCATCAGAGCATTGAGCATGGTGAACGGCCCGGTCACTTCAAGGCAAACCGTTTCTCCTTCGGCCTTCATCTTTGCGCATGCATCGAGCACTTCCGCCATTCTTCCCTTAGTCACATCCGCGTCAGGAAGAGCCAGCACCTCATCACAGCTGCTGCAGATAGGATCCTTGGCTCTCGGTCCCGTATTGGCATCACCGTAGTTGAGGACAGCTCCCATTGCCTCGGCCTCGACCGTACGGCAGAAAGGCAGCAGGCAGAATTCTGCTCCGTCATGTTCCTTTATTGCCTTAGCCAGGATCTGCATCGTTTCGCTGTGCATGTATGCATCCGGAAATTCAAGGCCAAGTCCCGATGTCACTTCAGCGCTTATGCCTACCGAATTGGAATATGTGCATTTGTATTCTCTTATCTCTGTCATTTTTTCTTCCTTATTTATTCAAACGGATCAGCACCGAGTCCTCCGGCAGTTCCTGCATCTTTCAGGCTGTCCAGCAGGACAGCGGTTATCTCCACTCTGCCTGAGGCAGCCGATCTGTCGAGGTATTCTCTCATTGCCGCTTCATCGGCAAGTCCGCGTGAGACCATGTATTTTACGGCTTCAGTGCTTCTTCTGTTTATTGCCAGATCCAGGAACGATTTCTGCCGTTCTCTTACATAGCTTTCTATTATCTCAGCGCCTTCAGCTGCTGTATCTGCAGCATGCTCCTCCATATATGTAAGCACCGCTGTATATCGCGCAGAGGGCGGAAGTATCCCGATCTGTTCCGGGCTGATATGTATGGATCTCAGGCTCCGGCACCCGCTGAGAGAAGTCCTTGCCGCCTCTTTAAGTGAGAGCGGAAGCCACAGTTCCTCAAGAGCATGGCAGTTTTCAAACATGTCGGTACCTAAAGTCAGTGTGCCTTCAGGCATTTTTATTCTTCTCAGCTGCCAGCAGTTCTGAAAAAGGCCCGCGCCAATCCGGTCTGCCCGTACAGGCATTCTTATCTCGCGAAGCGCATAGCAGTTCATGAAGGCATAATTGCCTATCTGCCTGACTGAATCGGGTATGAACAGCTTCTCAAGCCTGTCCGCACCTGCAAAAGCAAGATCGCTTATGCTTACAGTACCGTCAACAACAGTGTACTCTCTTTCGCTTCCCGTGTATTCCGGTAAACCGCCATTCTCTGCCATATTATCCAGTGATTATTCTGCAAATGTCTTTACGGTCCTGAGCACCTGCTGAACGTTGTTCAGCGGTGAACCCATTCCGAGCCCGCATGCAGGTGAAATAATGTCCGATCCGTTTGCATAGCTGGCTCTCGTCAGCTTGTCCACGGTCTTCTCCTCCTGCATCTCGATAGCAAATGTACTTACATTGCCCATTATGACTTTATCCGGCAGGTTCTTTTTTGCTTCTCTCAGAGATACGACTGCATCGAAGCTGAATGCATCGCTGTGGATCTTAGCCACCTTGTCATATACGGACTTCATCTGTCCGCAGATGTGGACTATGGTCTTAGCGCCGGTCTCTTTGACTGCATCCACCACCTGATTTATATATGTGACCGCGTATTCATCGAAAAATTTAGGTCCCAGTATCTCTCCGGTCCCGCTCGGATCGGACAGGGCTATCACGTCAGCTCCGGCCTCGACCATTGCCAGAGCGAATCTGATGAGGTCATCGGTTACGAACTGCATGTATTCGTGAGCAAGCTCCCTCTTCTGTCTGAGCTGCTTGTAATACCTTGTCGGCTCGCATACGGAACTTGCCACGCTTACAGGACCCACGATGTTTCCTATTATAGGCACATCCTTTGTCTCTGCCTTCAGGATCCTTATTGCGTCAAGCGTCACCTTTGCCCTGCCAGCATTCAGATCCATGGGACTGAGCTTTTTGTAATCCTCTACAGTGTCTATCGCATAGCCGGTCACATGCGGCTCAAAATACTGTGTACCCATGGTGCAGCTTGCGCCGAGAGCCTCAGCTTCGACAGTCATGCAGAAAGGCACGCCGTAGTTCTCAAAGCATTCGTTATCGTAGATAGCCTTTGCGAGATCGGCCATCATCCTCGCGTCAGTGTGAGCCTCAGGCAGGTATACTCCGCATACATCCTGAAGGGCCTTTGTGACCATGTTCATCATTCCTCCCGGGCATATGCAGGCAGGTCTGTCCGCTTTCATGCCTGAAAGGATCTTTATAAGTCTTTCATTAGCTGTTGTCATCTTGTTTCCTCTTTATTATTTGAATACCGGGAATATAAGGCATTCCGAAAGCAGTCTTTCGTAATTGTCAGTTGCTCCCAGTTCCAGATAGTCCATTTCATGGGCAAGTGCTTCCATCTGCCTCTTTACACTGCCGGACATGAGCGCCATGTAGGCTCCTGTCTTCGATGTGTTGCCCACATACTCTATGCGGTTCTCGACTTCAAACGGAAGTATGCCTGTCCCGGTTATGCTTTCTGCCGGAAGATGCGCCCCGAACTGTCCTGCGATCAGGACCCTGTCGAGATCTGCCATTCCGATCCCGGCTTTCTTCATCAGCGCCATGAATCCGGATAGTATCGCACCTTTTGCAAGCTGGACCTGCCGCACATCGCCCTGTGTGATATACAGAGGATCGGCTCCGTTTCCGCCCTCCGTCATTCTGAACGATCTCTTTCCGTCTTCATCCACGGCAATATATTTTGACCTGTAGTCGTCTTCACTGAACTTGTCCGCTTTGACAAAGGCTCCTGTCTTTCTGACTATGCCTGTCCTGAGCAGCTCTTTCGTTACTGTCAGGATGCCGCTTCCACAGATGCCCGCAGGCTCGCAGTCACCGATTATCTTAAGATCAATTCCATCCTCATTTATATGGATGTCTTCGATGGCTCCTTCTGCAGCGCGCATTCCGGAGCTTATGTTCATTCCTTCAAGTGCAGGTCCTGCAGCGCATGAGCACGACATCAGTTTTCCGTCAGCGGCAAGAACGATCTCACCGTTCGTTCCGATGTCGATGAACATCACATTTCCCTTCTGATGCTTCAGATCGCAGACATATGCACCGGCCACAATGTCCGCTCCGATGTATGCGGATACTGAAGGCAGGCAATAGAGTCTTGCTCCCGGCGCAGCTTTCAGGCCTATATCCGAAGCCTTTACATCTTTGGCGCGCGCAAAAACAGGAGCGAACGGAGCTTTGCCTATAGGCCTTGCATCGACACCCATCAGCATGTGCATCATGGTGCAGTTTGCGCCGACCGTCACTTCATATATCTGATCCTGCGTAAGACCATGCCTGTCACATATCGACTTCACCATCTTGTTGATGGATCCGACGATGGCCTTCTGCAGCTTTTCCCTTCCGTCTTCGGGATTTTCGATCTCATAGGTGATTCTCGTGAGAACGTCAAGGCCGAAGAACTTCTGAGCGTTGATCTCAGATGCGTGACCGAGCTCTTCGCCCGTCAGCATGTCAACAAGTGAGCATACGACCGTGGTCGTTCCTATGTCTATGGCAACTCCATACAGCGAATCGGCCGTATCACCCGGTTCGAGCGCTATGACTTTGCCGTCATGGATCACGGCAGTATATTCACCCGGCAGCATCGAAGATTCACTCAGAGCTGTATAGTCGAAACCCAGATAGCCTGTAGCACCGTCATGACCTACAAGAGCTTCCGCTCCGACCTGTTCTATGATCTGGTTTTCAAATGGTGTCTGATCTGCAAGTGTCGGCTTATGGATCGTTACCGGCGCTTTAACGATGTCCGGCTCAAAACTGAAGTCAGGCATGTATCCGGACGCGAGCACATCGTGCTTCTTTTCCTTCTGCAGCAGCTCTATGGTTATGTCCGAAGCCGGATAAGCAAGGCATGCAAGCCTTACTCCCTGCTCAATTTCCTCAGCTTTCAGAATGCCGCGTTCAGTTTCACCTGCTTCACCTGCATCGCCCTCTGTGATCCGGACCCTGCACTTTCCGCAGAGTCCCTTGCCTCCGCAGGCATTATCTATGAACAGGCCTGCATCCAGCATTATTTCCATCAAATTTTTGCCGGAGGCAAAATCGTATTGCTTTCCCTCCGGCATAACATTCAAAATAGGCATTACTTTTGATTTCCTTTTGTTTTTTATTCTACTCCGCAGAGTCTCTTTGCGACTTCCACAGCTTCGACAGCATTTCTGGAGTAGCCATCAGCACCTATGTCCTCAGCGTATTTCTGTGAAATAGGGCTTCCGCCTACCATGACCTTGATGCTGTCTCTGATGCCCTGCTCCTTGAGCTTGTTGATGACTTCTTTCATTCCAGGCATGGTCGTGGTCATCAGGGTGGACATCATGATAAGGTCAGCATCGACTTCTTTAGCCTTTTCAACAAAGCTGTCAAGAGGAACGTCTCTTCCGAGATCGAACATTTCAAAGCCCGCAGTCTCCATCATGATCTTGACGAGGTTCTTCCCGATATCATGAGTGTCTCCCTCGACTACTCCGATAACAGCTTTCTTTGCTTCGCCTACCGATGCGTCTTCAGGCAGATGAGGTCTCAGCACATCCAGGCCGGCATACATCGCATCAGAGCAGAGCAGCAGGTCTGTTACGAAATACTCTTCCTGATCGTACATTTCACTCGCGCGGTTCATGCCGTCTACGAGTCCGTGAAGGATACCGTCAAGCGCGTCGTGTCCGGCTTCGATATACTCCTCACATACATCAGCGATCTCCTCGTCCTCCATCTCAAAAACCATGTCGGACATCTTCTGCAGCAGTTCTTCTTTAGTTGCCATTATATTTTTTTCTCCTTTATACTTCAAACCTTTATCAGGCTTTATTCATTACTACTTCATTTGCAGCTTCCTCAGCTATGCCGAGAGGAAGCATTCCCTTACGCGCACCTCTGCCGTACTTGCGTGCAGCATATATGAAAGCATCGAAGTTCTCGCGTGATGTTCCGATAGGGACCTGACATCCGGTTCCGAGCGTATAGCCGTTCTCGGCCTCAGAGCCCTTTATGATGCACTGCTTGCACGTTTCGATGACATCATCGATGGTACCGTTGAGCATGACGTCTACCGGAGCAACGTTTCCTACTAGTCCGAAGACAGGCCCCATCTTGTCCCTTGCAGCAGCGAGGTCTTCCATATTGTCTACGCTGAAGTTAGCGACCTTGAGCTTGAGCATGTCATCCCACAGAGGCGAAGTCTTTCCGCAGATGTGGATGCCAGGCTTTCTTCCGAGGGTCTGGGTGAGGCCTTCGATCAGATACTCGAGCCAAGGCTCCGAGAACTTCTTGTAGTTTCTCTTTCCGAGAATGTCGGCACAGCTGATCGGGTCGCAGATGGTGCATCCGCCTCCTCCGAATTCAGCAGCAAACATCTCTGCATATGCTACTGTATAATCAACAGTCCACTTAAGCAGATCATTCAGTTTCTCGGGATTTCTGACTGTATCCCTGAGGATCATCTCTACAGGTCTGATCAGTGACGCATTTGTGAATGGTCCTGCTACCGGCATGGCTATACCCATTTCAGGGAATGCCATCTTGAGATCAATACCTCTCTGAAGAACTGCGAGGAACACCGGATTCTTTTTAGGATCATCTTTCATGAGTTCAGGAAGCAGTGACCAGTCGGTAAGTACAGGCTTTACAACGCGGTCGATCCCGACTTCAGGGAAATAGATCTCGGAGCCGACAGCCTGTGCCATGGTCCTGAGTCTGAGTCCCGAAGCAAGTCCCCCGATATTGAACTCTTCTTTTCTTCTTTTGATAACATCGATGTGGACTTTTACATCATTTCTCCACTGTGCTGTAGTATAGCCGAAGATGTTGGCCATAGCCTCTTCATTGCTCTGCAGCGAGAACGGAATGTGGTCTACGGTCTCTCCTGCGGCATACTTTTTCATTCTTTCTCCCTCAGACATGGTCTCAGGGTATTTCTCCATTTCTTTTTTCAGTTCTTCATAAGTCATAGTGAAGTCCTCTTGAATGCGTTAGGTGTAGTTTACTTATTTATTATAGTCTATGAACAAAAACCGCAACTATTGGTTAGCTTGATATGAGGCTTTGAAGTTATTGATTATAGTTATAATCATCCGGAGATCCAGCCGTTGTTTTTCTTTAAGTGCAACTAAAAGACTGCGTTAATATTATTAACTTTACTTACGTTTCTAATTAGATACAATGTAATTGAAAAGAGGTAAGGATCATCGGATCCGCACTCGTGGAAAATGTAGGACGCTTTTCAGCGGATAAGGGTTTAAAGGGAGGTACCGCCATGATGAACGCAATCGTAGTAATGTCATTTATCGGAGTATTTGTTGGAAAGTGCTACTATTATTCAAAGTACAGCCACAAGAGATAAGACTTTTCTTCATAAAAAAATCAATAAATCATAACCACCAGTTAAACTGGTGGTATGCACTAGCCCTAAAAGGGCATAATGCTTGCAAGCGTCTTAAGACGCGCCGAATAGACTGCCAACCGCATCTCTATTCTCAGGCGGCGCCTAAAGGCGCTTTTCTATTGCC
>JBGULF010000093.1:0-86152 GCA_045115935.1 Anaerovoracaceae bacterium | reverse complement strand
ATGGCGGCTCTTACCATGTTGACCGTCTCTTTCTTTACGCTGTCGGCTGCCTTCATGGCATCCTTATAATCCTGCATAAGTTGTTCTTTAAGACTCATTGTTTTCTCCTTGGTTTTAAGGTTGATTAAAAACAGAAAAAATGCGAACCAATCGAGGTTCGCATCCTTATGACTTATTAGTACTTACGAGCTTTCTTGCGAGCAGCCTCAGATTTCTTTTTGCGTCTTACGCTTGGCTTCTCGTAGTGCTCTCTCTTGCGAAGCTCGGCCATGACGCCGTCGCGAGCGCAAGATCTCTTAAATCTCTTAAGAGCACTCTCCAGGCTCTCGTTTTCTCTTACTATTACCTGTGCCATATTCTTGTCTCACCTCCGTTCGTCATGGGATTATTACGGCTCAAGGCCGCAACGAAGTGATTGTACTACTCTTAAAAGAGATTGTCAATAATATCTCCGGCCATCATTTTGCGCCTTGAATCTCCGTCCTGCGCAAACTTTTCTGCCGCTTTGCCGTGTATCATCACTCCGTACATAAGACTTGTGTCGAGTGTATTGCCCTGAGCTATGAGTGATGCGATTACTCCTGCCAGGACATCTCCCGAGCCCGCAGTCGCCAGACCCGAGTTTCCTACTGTATTAAGATATAGCTGCTGGCCTTCTCCGGCATCTCTGAGCGCAATGAGCGATACATCCGATTTGACTACCATGCTCACTTCGAACTTCTCCGAGAACTTGCGTGTATAGCCTATCCTGCTTCTTGCAACTATGTTGATGTCTTCGCCGCAGAGCCTTGCCATTTCGCCAAGATGAGGTGTTATGACGCACTGGCACTTCCTTTTGCGCAGCGATTTGAGATTCTTTGCTATCAGGTTGAGTGCTCCGGCATCGAATACAGCAGGCTTTTTGCCTGCGAGTATCTGCTTTACGAGCAGTCTGCCGACCGAATCCTCCCTGAGTCCCGGTCCTATCAGGATAACGTCCACTCCGTCACTGAATCCCTCAAAGGCTCCCAGAACATCATCGGATTTGTAAGGAACAGCTACCGCCTCCGGAATGGAGACATTGAAGAATCCTGTGTATTTCGACGGACAGAAGATCTTCACCAGACCGCAGCCTGCTCTGTATGCAGCCCTTGCAGCCAGCATGCCTGCTCCCAGCATGCCGTTGGAGCTTATGACCAGTCCGACAGTGCCGAAAGTGCCTTTATGGCCGTTCTCAGCGCGAGGTACCAGTGCCCTGTCGATCGTTTCGTCCAGAAATGCGCTGTCTAGCACTTCGAGCTTGTCGGCAACATTTTCGTAGCCGTCGTTCATAAGACCGATATCAATGACTTTTACTTCTCCGCAGCATTCCCTGCCTGCTCCGAAGAACATGCCGGTCTTGTAGCATCCGAAGGTAACGGTAAGGTCAGCTCTGATTGCCTCCCCCATTATGAGACCGCTGGTTGCATTGAGTCCCGAAGGGATATCGACTGCCACCCTGTAGGCTGCCTTCGAGTTGATGTACTTCACAAGCCTTATATCATCGTCACTGAGGATCTTGTTAAGGCCGATGCCGTACATTCCGTCGATTATGCAGTCATATTTCGCATTGAGGATGCTGCGCTCCACACCTCTGAGTCCCGAGATCCTCACTTCCCTGTGAGCGTTCACGAGTATGCTCATCTGACGCTTCAGCTCATCGCTTGCCTTCTCAATCTTTCCGGCAAAATACACACTGACTCCGGAATACCCTTTCTGCGCAAGCCATCTCGCTGCAGCTACCGCATCTCCTCCGTTGTTGCCATGGCCGGCAAGAACAAGGATCTTTGCAGATTTATCAGGGATCCTTTCAGCAACTTCATCAGCGACTCCCCTGGCTGCGTTCTCCATGAGAACCACGCCCGGAAGTCCGGCCTGCGAAGCAAACTGATCCATGTATTTCATTCCTTTTGCCGTCACAGCATACATCGGCAATACCTCTCTTTGTATGTTCAGATCAGACCAGTATGTCCCATCTGATTATATTCTTGTCGAACACCGGGCCGGCGTCGCTGCAGTTGAGCCTTCCCTCGGTGGTTTCAATAAAGCAGTCATCATAATCTGCTGATTCGGCAAGTATGGTGCTGCTCATGCTGAACTGTCCTGCGTCTGCCTTATCGGCAAGAGATTTCAGCATTTTGAGTGATCCGCTTGCGCATATGTACGGAACGTGTCTTACCGCATCAGATGCGCTTCCCTCACGGCCATTGCTGCCGTCAAGTGTCATCACTTCGATCTCATTCACCAGGTGCCTGAAAGACTCAAGCATGTAGATATCGTTCTTGCTCGGGTAACTGAGTATGAGCTTGCATCTTATGCCGCGTACCAGAAGTGCACGGGAGAGTCCCAGCATTTCAGGGATGCCGAGGTCGTCTGCCACAAGCAGGACCTCCTCAGGCATTGCATCCAGATCGAATCCGTTGCCCAGTCCCATGTTTACGATGACCTCATCGCCGGGTTCCTGTGCAGCCAGAATTTTGCTTTCCTTGCCGTCTGCCGGGAACACCACGGTGAATCGGTTGCTGTCGAAGTCGCACACCTGATAAGGTCTGCGCACTCCGCCTGCTTCTATCATAGCATATTGTCCGGGAAGCCTGAAATCACACTCCCCCATGTCAAATGTCATCTTGTATATATCGCGAACAAGATTGTCGTTATATACGATCTTGCCTGTCTTTTTCATGCTTTATAAATCTTTCTCTTCTTCAGTTATGCTTGCTTCTGGTTCTTCGGGATCTCCGGGCGCTTCTGCGTCTTCGCCGTCTGCTATCTCAGGTGTCACCTCTATCGCCGGTTCATCTGATGGTATCACTTCAGGCATCATGGAAATCTCCTCTTTGATTTCAGGCTCCGGTTCCGGTGAGGTCTCCGGTACTGCCGGAGTGTCCGGTACAGGCGGAGTCTGTTTTGCCTGTGCCATATGCCGCATGTAAGTCATCCTCTCGGACTCCTTCAGATCCACTACATATGAGTCCAGTATCTTATCGTGCCAGCCTCTGTTTTTGTCATCGACCAGTATCCAGATATATCCGAGCCCGAAGACCGAGCCTGATGCACTTTTTACAAAGCATTCTCTGAAAAACATCTTCCAGAACCTGAAAGGCTTTCCGTCAGTGCTGGATATGACCTGGAGTCCCAGTATAGCCTTGCCGATCGACTTGCCTTTTGCGAAGAGGACCAGCTGTGCAATGATGTATGCCATCAGGATGAAGAAAACGACTACCATGATCGCAGCGGATGCTCCGCTCAGATGATGGCTTCCGAATCCGTTTCCATACCCGAACCCGTAACCGTAGCCATATCCGAAATCGTTGCCGAAACCGTATCCGTATCCCGGAGAGTAGTTTCTGTATCCGTTTGCAGCCATCACAGCCGTATAAAGCAGATAGCTTACAAACGGTACAAAAGCATCGATGCACGCTGCTCCGAACCGCTTGCCTCTTGAAGCAAGCTTCATTACTCTTTTTTCTGTCATTAAAATGATCTCCAGCCTATTGATTATAGTGCAGTCCGGCTTCCCGCCGGACTATCAACAAATTATACACCACAATTGTTAACTTTTTTATAGATTTGATGAATTTCCGTGTCCTTTTTGATAGCCTGCGGAAATACACGAAAGAATCACGCTTTCAGTCATCAGCAACCAAAAGCGTGATCCTGTATTCTGCGTCATAAGACTGAACTGTTCACAGATCAGTCTTCCCTTGGTTCGAAGCCGACCAGGCTTTCAGGCATTTCCCTGCCGCTTCTTGTATAGTAGTCGACGAGAGCTGCCTTGATCGCATCTTCTGCGAGTACCGAGCAGTGGATCTTTCTTGCCGGAAGTCCGTCAAGCGCATCAACTACAGCTTTGTTTGTAAGCTCAAGCGCTTCATCCAGGGATTTTCCCTTGATGAGTTCTGTTGCCATTGAGCTCGTAGCAATAGCGCTTCCGCATCCGAAAGTCTTAAACTTTACGTCTACAATCTTATCGTCCTCTACCTTGAGGTACATCTTCATGATGTCTCCGCAGACAGGGTTTCCGACTTCGCCTACTCCGTCAGCATCCTCGATAACGCCTACATTGCGCGGGTGCTCGAAATGATCCATTACTTTATCTGTATATAGTGACATGTTCTGTTCCTCCTATTTATTCCAGTATTCCGGTATGCAGTGCTCTCTCTTGCCTGTCAGCAGGTCTTCCCAATATGGGGACATTCCCCTGTAAAGTTCGACTACCTGATGCACCTTTTCTATGATGTAGTCGATCTGTTCCTCAGTGTTGTCGATATCCAGGCTGAATCTCAGCGATCCGTGAGCTGCCTCGACAGGTACTCCCATTCCCAGCAGAACGTGCGACGGGTCGAGGGATTCGCTCGTGCACGCGCTTCCTGATGAGCATTCGATGCCGTACATGTCGAGATGGAGCAGCAGGCTCTCACCCTCAACACCCTCGAACGACCAGTTGACGTTGCCCGGCAGTCTCTTTACCGGATCTCCGTTGAGCTGTGAATAAGGGATGTCCCTGAGGCCTTCGATGAGTCTGTCTCTCAGAGCTCTTACCTTGCTCATGTTCTCTTCCATGTTGTCGCATCCTTCCTTGAGTGCGACTGCCATGGCTGCGATGCCCGGCACGTTGACTGTTCCGGCGCGCTTGCCTCTCTCCTGGGCTCCGCCTTCGATCACGTTCACCAGCTTGATGCCGTTGCGTGCGTAAAGGATGCCGACACCCTTAGGGCCGTGGAATTTGTGACCTGACATCGAAAGCATGTCGATGTTCATCGCCTGTACGTCTATAGGCAGATGAGCTGCAGCCTGTACCGCGTCTGTGTGGAACAGCACCTTTCTTGCCTTGCAGATCGCACCGATCTCAGGTATCGGCTGAACAGCGCCCATCTCATTGTTTGCGAACATTATGCTCACCAGCGCTGTATCGTCTCTGATGGCATCTTCTACGTCTTTGACATCAACTACGCCGTTTGACTGCGGAGCAAGATATGTGACCTCAAAGCCTTCGCCTTCAAGCTTGCGCATTGTATGAAGTATGGCATGATGCTCTATGTTGAGCGTTATAAGGTGTTTCTTGCCCTTTGCCTTCAGTCCTCTTGCTGCAGAGATCAGCGCCTGGTTGTCCGCCTCGGAACCGCCTGACGTGAAGTAGATCTCGTTAGGTCTTGCAGCGTTGAGGCACTTTGCGACTATCGCTCTTGCCTCGTCGAGCGCTTCCTGCGTGCGCTGTCCGTCGCTGTGAAGGCTGTTAGGATTGCCGTTGAACTCATCAAGACACTGTATGAGCTTGTCTCTTGCTGTCTTGCTGAGATACGTTGTTGCGGCGTTGTCAGCATAAACTCTCATTATAATTGTTCCTCCTGGATATCTATTCTGCCGGCTCACAGCTCTCGCAGTATTCGCCGAGCATTTTTTTACGGTTGCCTGTGATTATATCTTCAAGGGTGATTCCCTTCAGGTAATTCTCTATCACCTTGTCGAGTCCTGCCCACAGCGGAAGTGTGCTGCAGGTGGCAGCCTTATCACACTGTACGCCCTCCTGCATTATGCAGTTGACCGGAGCCAGCGTTCCCTCTGTCAGCAGAAGGATCTCATTGATAGTATAGTCTTTCGGGTCGCGGGCAAGCATGTAGCCGCCGTTCTTTCCTCTCAGGCTTTTGAGCATGCCGCCCTTGTTTAATATGGCGATGATGCTCTCAAGATACTTCATGGAGAGGTTCTCACTCTCAGCTATATCTGAAAGCGAAACATATCCGTTCTCTCCTTTGCGTGCCAGATCAACCATTATGGTCAGAGCGTATCTGCCCTTGGTCGAAACCATCATATCTGAAGTTCCCCTTTCTGTTTTGTTCTGTTCCGCATCTGATGCGGAATCGACCAAATAAATCCTACTCTCACGGTAGGAATATGTCAACAGTCAATTTCGTGAATCTTTCGTGACTGCCGCAATTGCTTTTTGACAGGTCTGCTCCTTATAATATATTTGTGGGAGATTGGGATCGGAACTTTCATTCAGTTTCATTCCAGATTGGAGGATCAATATTTAATGGAGATTTTCTATAACATGATCGCCTTTCTAGGCGGACTCTCGATGTTCCTTTACGGTATGAGAGTCATGGGCGACGGACTCAAGAGTTCTTCCGGCGGAGCAATGAAAACAGCTCTTGCAAAAGTCACAAACAAGCCTGTTATGGGATTTTTGCTGGGTATGCTCGTTGCATGTATCATCCAGAGCTCGACGGCGACAATTGTAATCACCGTAGGCCTGGTAGGCGCCGGATTCCTCACATTCCATCAGTCAGTAGGCATTGTACTCGGAGCTAATGTAGGAACGGCCATAACCGCTCAGATCATCAGGCTCATGGACGTAAGTTCCGGCATGGACAGTCCTCTCTATTTCTTCAAGGCTGATAACCTCGCTCCTCTGGCGCTGGTTATAGGTATAGTATGCATCATGTTCCTTAAATCCGGTGCATACAAGACGATCGGCTCGGTAGCCTGCGGATTCGGCATTCTCTTCATGGGCCTTATCTACATGAGCAATGTAGTTTCCGGCTTCGGAGAGTCACTCAGCCATCTGCTTACCGCCTTTTCCAACAACTACGTGCTTGGTTTCCTCTCGGGTGTCCTTGTAACGGGTGTAGTACAGAGTTCATCCGCGGTAGTCGGTATCATACAGTCGATCGCAAGCTCGGTCGGCGTCACATTCAGTGCGGTATTCGCAGTTATCATCGGTGTCAACATCGGAGACTGCCTCACGACATACCTTGTAAGCCGTATAGGTGCAAAGCCTGTACAGAGACGCACTGCTGTCGTTCACATCGTATACAACGTTTTTGCAGCTGTCATCTGCTTCCTTCTCGTATTCATAGGCAGAAAGACAGGCATCATCAGCGATGCGCTGTGGTCGGGAACACTTAACTCCGGCGGAGTCGCCAACATTCACGGATGTTTCAGGCTCATCCCGGCAGTGCTCCTGCTTCCTTTCACAGGTCTGATGGAAAGGATAAGCATAGCGCTTGTGAAGGAAGAGCCTATCAACGACGAAGACAAGCATGCGATCGAAGCGCTCGATGCTCTCGACGAACGTCTTTTCACATCCCCTGCTCTTGCTCTTGATCAGGCTGAAAGAGTTGTGGTAGAGATGAGTGATATCGCAGCTCACAACTTCGACGCCGCTGTACAGCAGATATATAATTTCGATCCTAAGCGAAACGGACGCATAGAGACACGTGAGGATCTGCTCGACAGCATGACTGACGCAACCAATAAATATGTCGTCTCCCTCTCGCCTTATGTAACCAGAGACGTCGACAACCATCATCAGAACAGAGTCCTTAAATCGCTTATATGCTATGAGCGCATAGGCGACCTTGCAGTCAACATAAACGAAGAAGTAAACCTGCTCAGGAGCGAAAACAAGGTGTTCTCCGATACGGCTCTGGCAGAGCTCCGCGTAGCATTCGATTCAATTTACGAGATCATGGACGTAACTGCGCGCGCATACAAGTCCAAGAGCTCCGCCCTGGCAGCAAATGTAGAACCTCTTGAGGAAGTAATAGATGACCTCGTAGAGGAACTGAATGCCAGACATGTATACAGAATGGTCAACAATCTGTGCGATCCGATCAACGGCATTCGCTATCAGTCCATCCTTACCAACGTAGAGCACATATCCGACAAGTGCAGCGACATCGCCATTTACATAATGGAAGGCGAAGATGATTCGATCTTCGGTCAGGAGCACTCCTTCGTGCACGAGCTGCATCACTCCGCAACCCAGGAGTACCTGCAGAATTACAACGACGATCACAGCAAGTACTTCAAGGCTCTGGCAGCGATACCGGAAACAAAGGAGATCCCGAAAAAGGAGCCTGAAGAGCCGGGCGAAGAGACCGGAAAAAAGGAAAAAGCTAAAAGAGGCAGAAAAAACAAATAACAAAAGAAGCCTTCGCAGACTGCGAAGGCTTTCTTATTTTTTCTTTTACTCAGTAAACCGCTTTTCAAAGTTTCCGTATATCTTAGTGCCTTCATTCACCATCACAAAGGCATTCGGATCGACTTCTTTTACAATGTTGATAAGCCTTGGAAGCTCGTATTTTGTCACCATTGTCGTAAGCACGTAAGTGTCTTCATCGGTATACCCGCCGGCTCCATGCCAGTAAGTCAGTCCCCTCCTTACTTCACTTATTACCTTGTCGGTGATACCTTCCTTTTTGGTAAAGATCATCACCTGTACGTTTCTGTTCTGCGTGTGCTGATAGTCCAGAGCAATGGCATTTACGACTGCGAATATCATGGAATAAACCACGATGCGTATGTCAAACAGGAAGAAGCATACTCCGTAAATAACCGTGTTTATGGCGATGGATATCTTTCCGACACTGAAGTTAGGATGAGTCTTCGACAGCGCGACACCTATAATATCCTGGCCTCCGCCCGACGTGCCTCCCTTCAGCACCATTCCGGCACCCGTTCCTGACACAAGACCTCCTACCAGGCAGGCGGTAAGGTAATCATCGAATATAGGCTTGGAAGCTACCGGTACGAGCGACATGCAGAGCGATGCTATTCCGATCGAGATCACGGTCGTAACGCAGAATTCCTTGCCCAGCGATTTATAGGCAAGTACGAACAGCGGCATGTTGAGCAGGTAGTAAATGATGCCCAGATAATCAACTCCCGGTATCTGCGGAACATGCAGCACGTCTACAAGGAGCATTCTCAGCAGCATTGACATACCTGTAAATCCGCTGCTGTAGAGGTTCATGGGCGTGATTATCATATTTATACCGACCGCAAAAAGCAGATTGCCCCCTAAAACGAGGGCGATCCTGTTAAACAAATGATTTTTATCCGCTGCACCGGCAATGTTTTTCATCTGCTCTACTCTGCCTTGATCTTCTTCCAGTAGTCACTGTAAAGCTCTGTCGTCTCCGGATCAAGCGAAACCAGGGACTCGCAGCTTTCGATCGTCTTCTTGTCAGGGAATACTGCCTTTTCGTTAAGGTATTCCTCATCTATCAGATCGAGAGCAGCTTCGTTAGGAGTCGTATAGTACAGATAGTCGAAGTTCTTCGATGCTACTTCGGCTTTGCAGAGATAATTGATCCATGCTTCTGCGTTTTCCTTGTTCACAACATCCTTAGGTATGACCCAGGAATCTACAAAGAATTCCGAACCCTCTTTAGGAATGACAAATTCAACATCGTCGTTCAGATCCTTTGTATAGATATATTCACCGTTCCATACGACGCCGACTGCAGCCGAGCCGTTAGCAAGGAGGTCGCGCGCAGAGTCATTTGCATACTTATATACCAGCGGCTTCTGCTTTATGAGTTCTTCAGCTGCTGCCTTTATTTCATCTTCATTTGTGGAGTTTTCAGAGTATCCGAGCTTTTTGAGTGCTATCATGAATGCGTCTCGGACACTGTCAGGCATAACCAGGCTGTCTTTGAACTTTTCATTCCACAGATCGTCCCACGAGTCGATCTCGACATCGCCTACCATCTCTTTGTTATAAAGTATGCCGGCAATTCCCAGCTGGTAAGGCACGGAATACTTGTTGCCCGGATCGAACTCCTCCGACTTTTTCATGTATACATCGGCGATGTTCTTTATTTCCGGAATATTGTTCATATCGAGTTCTGCGAGCATATCGTTTCCTATCATGCGCTGTATCATATAGTCCGATGTGCATACGCAGTCATATGTGGTGGCATTGTTTTCGAGAACCGTATACATTTCCTCTGCCGTGTCGAAATAGTCCGGTATTACCTTGATGCCGGTCTCTTCCTCGAAATCTTCGATCAGTTCAGGATCGAAATAATCTCCATAGCAATACACATATACCTCTCCGTTGGCGCCGCTTCTGCAGCCGCTCAGAAAGACTGTAAATGATGTCAGCATCATGAATACAGCCAAAAGAGCTGCAAACCTTCTGAACCTGCGGTTTTCTCTTGCTTTTTTCATTCTTTTATGACCCTCACTGGTTTCAAAAATAACTTTTTGTAATTATATACTAACCACACCGTAATTGTGATTATTTCTAAAGAAAAAGACCGCTTCCGCAGTCTTTTTTGCTGGAGGCGACACCCGGATTTGAACCGGGGGTGAAGGTTTTGCAGACCTCTGCCTTACCACTTGGCTATGTCGCCTTATAGATGAGGGACTCATAAGAGTCCCTCTATTCTTGGCTAGGGTAGTAGGATTCGAACCTACGAATGACGGAATCAGAATCCGTTGCCTTACCGCTTGGCTATACCCCATCAGTATTTGTTTTTGCTATTTTACCACAACTTTTCATTGTGTTAAATAAGAATTGGGGTGGATGGTGGGATTCGAACCCACGAATACTGGAGCCACAACCCAGGGTCTTAACCACTTGACGACACCCACCATGCCATTTTTAAAAAGGTGGCGACCGGGAACGGGCTCGAACCGTCGACCTCCAGCGTGACAGGCTGGCATTCTAACCAGCTGAACTACCCGGCCGCGAAATGGTGGGACCAATAGGGCTCGAACCTATGACCCCCTGCTTGTAAGGCAGGTGCTCTCCCAGCTGAGCTATGATCCCATGATGGTAGCGGCGACTGGACTTGAACCAGTGACCTTCCGGGTATGAACCGGACGCTCTAGCCAGCTAAGCTACGCCGCCATATCGCTTGATTCATTCAATCGCGCTTGATTATAGTAGCAAAAGAAAACGGGCTTGTCAACAAATTTTACAAAATTATGTTATACTATTCCAGTATTCTGCATTTGTGAACCGGAATAAACCGGCAATGGAGGTAAAAATGGGACATCCAGACCCGATAGCATTCACCATATTCGGCATCGACATAAGATGGTATGGCATACTCATAGCCTGCGGCATGCTGCTTGCCGTGCTCATATCGTGCAAAAGAGCTCCCCGCCACGGCATCACCGACGAGGACGTTCTCGATATAGCCATATGGATGCTGCCTATAGGTGTTATCGGCGCACGTGTTTATTATGTTATCTTCAACCTCGATTATTATAAGACTCTGTCTTCGATGCTCGATATCAGGAGCGGCGGGCTGGCAATACACGGCGGACTGATCTTCAGTGCCATTACCATATATGTGCTCTGCAGGCGGAAAAAAATCGATACTCTCAATGTATTCGATCTTTTCATACCGACTGTTGCCCTGGCTCAGTCCATAGGCAGATGGGGCAACTACTTCAACGGCGAGGCTCACGGAGGTCCTACAGATCTCCCATGGGGAATAATGGTGGACGGAGTCAGGGTGCACCCTACCTTCCTCTATGAATCCATATGGTGCCTGCTGCTCTTTTTTGCGCTGAGCTGGTTCAATAACAATAAAAGGTATGCCTACGGTCAGACTATCGCTCTGTACTGTATTTTCTATTCTCTTGAACGCTTCCTGGTCGAGGCCCTGCGTACGGATTCTCTCATGATCGGTCCGTTTAAGCAGGCTCAGGTGATAAGCGTCTGCGCCATCATTCTCGGCATCTTTCTTTACAGATATGCATCAGTTCATAAGCGTATCGAAACACCCGACGAACAGTGATCTGCAAAAAATGAAAGAAACTGCAAGGGGTGCAGTCTCTTTCGAAAAAGGGTATTGGGACTAGAGATAGGATTGCTTTTGCAATCCCTATGTGCATTATAGGGGCCTTACAATACTTTTGCAATGCTTGTGTACTTCAAAAAAACATAATCAGCTTTATTAATACAAAAAAGGCCCGAAAGCCTTTATTGTCAACCGCTACACGTTAAAGAGGAAATGCATTACATCGCCGTCTTTAACGACATATTCCTTTCCTTCTGATCTCAGCCAGCCTTTTTCCTTCGCTGCAGAAAGCTTTCCTTCGACCTCCATGAGCTTGTCATAGGCTATTGTCTCAGCACGGATAAAGCCCTTCTCGAAGTCGCTGTGGATCTTTCCTGCAGCCTGAGGAGCAAGCGTTCCCCGTTTGATGGTCCATGCCCTCGTCTCGTCTTCTCCTGTCGTAAGGAAGCTTATGAGATCAAGGAGTGCATATGAAGACTTTATCAGTTTATCGAGGCCGGACTCTTCTATGCCGAGTTCCTCCATGAACATCTCCCGCTCATCTTCTTCGAGCTCTGCGAGTTCCGACTCTACCTTTGCGCTGATCACAACTACCTGAGAACCTTCAGCTTCAGCATATTCCCTCACGGCTTTTACGTATTCGTTATCCTCTCCGGAAGCATCATCTTCCGATACATTTGCCGCATAGATAACCGGCTTATATGTAAGAAGGTCAAGAGACTTTACGAATACCGCTTCCTCATCGCTGAGATCATCTATCTCTCTTGCTCGCCTGCCCTCCGAGAGAAGTTCATATATGCGCTTAAGAAGTTCAAGCTCGCCTCTGGCAGACTTGTCAGCCTTGGCCTGCTTCTCTGTTTTGGCGATCCTGCGCTCCATGACTTCCATGTCAGCGATGATAAGTTCTGTATTTATGACCTCGATATCGTTCACAGGGTCTATCTTTCCGTCCACATGCACAACGTTATCGTCGTCAAAGCATCTTACCACATGCACTATGGCTTCGACTTCCCTGATATGTCCGAGGAATTTGTTTCCGAGTCCCTCGCCTTTCGACGCACCTTTGACAAGGCCGGCTATATCACTGAACTCGATAGTCGTATATATAGTTCTTTTTGAGTGATAGACATTTGAAAGCGTTGTAACGCGTTCATCCGGCACGGTCACGACACCTACGTTCGGCTCGATCGTGCAGAACGGATAATTGGCGGCTTCGGCGCCGGCTTTTGTTATAGCATTGAACAGTGTGCTCTTTCCTACGTTCGGAAGTCCTACTATACCTAGTTTCATTTTTTGAATCTCCTTTTTTATGTGCCGATTTACTCTATCACGAAGATAGGCTAAAATCAAATCGATGAAGGTTTTTACAAGAGATTACAGAATAACAGGTGAATATCATCCGGAATGGGACGTCTATTTTGACGGCATGAAGCCGTGCGTGCTGGATATCGAAGCCACCGGTCTTGACCGCAGCAGATGCAAGGCCATTCTCATAGGGCTTCTGATGAGGACCGGCAGCGGCGTGCGTATCACCCAGTTCCTGGCAGAGAACCATTACGAGGAAGCGAAGGTCCTCGATGCAGCCATGGACTATCTGGAAGAAAACGATGCCGGCTACCTTATCACATTCAACGGATGCGCATTTGATGTACCGTTTCTGAATGCCCGTCTGGACGCAAATTTTCTCGGCAGACAGCTTAAAATGTACCACTTCGACCTTTACAGGTTCCTGCGCAAATGTACCGATATGAGGGAACGTCTTGAGTCTATGAGCCAGATGTCGATCGAAAACCATTACGGCATTCTCTCAGACCGCGGAGATACGATAACCGGAAAAGAAAGTGTGGCTCTCTTTAATCAGTATGCCATCAGCGGCAACAGCACCATAGAGAAGATAATCCTTACTCACAACCGTGAGGATGTGCTGCATCTCAACAGACTTATGTATCTGACGCTGGCTGATGTTCCCGATATACATCAGGCGCTCGCCGGATACGGCTTCCCTGCCGCAGGAGGCAGGCTCAGCGTGCGTCCAAAGGTAAAGAATTTTGCAAGGATACTCCGCATCACAGGAGAACAGATCACAGAACCTGTATCAGCAGCCTACTTCCCTGACGCTGACGAGCCGCTGACTGTAACGTTCAATGCAGCATCCTCCTCGTTCGAGATCGTCGCACCCGTAAACAGCCACGATGATGATCTGTACATGGACATATCGTTTATTGACCATCCTTCACTTCTGAATGATCCGGATCGCATAGGTAACTACCTAATACTGAATCCGCGCACCGTCAATCTGGTATCCAAAGCACTCTCTGAATATTATCTGCTCAAATAAAAAACGCTTTTCAGCATGATATGCCGTAAAAGCGTTTTCTTTTTTTAGCTGTCCAGGCTCCTGATATCCGAGAATCCGCGTCCTCTGCCCCATACAGACTTGATGCTTATTACCGAAACGAATGACTTCGGATCCTCCTTTGCCAGATGTCTCTTTATAAGGAAGCTCTCGCGCGGTGAACAAAGGATCTTGAGCTGTTTTCTCTTGTCACCGGTATACTCTCCGGTCACTTCGATGCTGGATACTCCGCGTCCGAGTTCGTTCATTATGAAATCGGCCAGTGCCTCGGGATCTCCCGGTATTATGTCGAGTTCTACTATCTTGTCACTGAAACCGAACATCACAGCTTCACCCACTCTCATGGAAACGAATATGATTATTACAGCATACAGAGCAATCTGCAGACCGAATACAAATGCGCTCACCAGCACAATAAGAGCATTTATGGCAAAAGTAATATCATTTATGCCAAGGTGAGGAAGCCACCTGTATTTTATTACCTTAGCAAGCGAATCAGTTCCTCCTGAGGAGAATCCTGCCTTGAAAGTGAGGCCATTGGATACTCCGAACACTACTCCGCAGAATACGGCGACCAGAAAGAGGTCATCGCTCTCTATCAGCACTACATGATTCATGTCAAGTATCAGCTGGATAGTCGGATACGACAGCGACATCAGTATTATCTTTCTGACTTCCCTGAATCCCAGAAACATCCAGACTATTACCAGTACCGTCAGAGCGAGCGCATAGTAAATTAACGAATAATTCACCCCGGTCAACTTCTGTATGATTCTTGCGATTCCGGTTATCCCGCCGAAAGTCATGCCGTTTGGAATAAGTATTCCTATCGTTCCCAGAGATCCTATAACGACAGCAAGCAATGCCAGGCCTATTTCCTGTGCTCTGACCTGGAATCTGGACTTGCCGTGAAGTTCAGGATCCATTGCGTATATTTCATTGACCTTTTTATTAACCGCAGCTTCTTTCTCGAGTTTTTTGTCGAGAGAGCTGACTGCTTTATTCTCATCTGTATTGCTCATTATTTATCACCTTCTCTGCAAATCAATATATGATCTCCGCAGGATACTCCCTGCCGAACCTGTCTACTACTATCACAGCAAAGTTTCCACCTGAAATAAAGCTGATGCTGTCTGACGCTGCATCAAATATATATCTGCTTTCAAAAGTCCCGTTATAGTCAGGATCTATCATTATGTGATCTGCAAACTGCAGCCTGTCAGTCCTGAGAGCCTCCTCAACATAGCCGCGGTCTTTCAGCTGTATGGACCCGGTATCGATATCAGGAACAAGATCCCTCAGTCTGCATTTATAGAGCGATCTGCCGTCTTCAAGAGCATCCCTGCTCAGCACCTGTATGTCTGCCCTTCCGCTGCAAGGCTTTGCGTCGTCGAGCCTTACGAATCTGAAATCCGCCCCTGCTTTTCTGAGCCTGCGTCTGGACATGGCAGCTGCCATTTCTTCACTGTCACAGGCTATCCATCTGCGTCCGAGCAGATGCGCAGCCTCAGGCAGACTTCCGCTTCCGCAGAAGAAATCTCCAACCAGATCGCCTTCAGAAGTGGATGACTCTATTATGCGTTTCATAAGCTCCAGAGGCTTCTGTGTCGCATAGCCCGTGCGCTCAGCTGATGTGCGTCCGACCATGTCGATGCTCCATACATCTTTCATGTTTACAAGCGTATACCAGCCGCCTTCGTCCTTGTATTCTGCGACTCCCCTGAATCTGTACGGCTTGCGGTCTCTGTTATATGACTTTTCCTTAGGGACATTGATGCGGTATTTTGAAGTCTTTGAGTAGACCAGAACAGTATCATGCTTGCGCGCAAAATGCCTCTTTCCCGAACCGCCGGACTTGTACTGCCAGATTATCTCATTGACGAAATTCTTTTCGCCCATGAGCTCATCGAGCACCAGTTTGATATAATGCGATGAGTGCCAGTCCAGATGTATCCACATCAGGCCGTCATAAGAGAGAAGATCCTTCATCATGAGGATCCTTACCGTCATATTCTCAATATAGTACTCGAGGCTCCTGTCAAACTTGTCGTCATATGCAAGATGATGAACCTTGTGGCTTGCCCCGTGCGCGTCTTTAACACTTATCGATGCATTGAAACTCGAACGCGTAAAGAACGGCGGATCGATGTAGATCAGCCTGAATGCCCCTGCATATCCGCGTTCCAGCAGATTTTTCATATACTCGACATTGTCCCCGAGGCAAAGTTCGCTGGTGTCAGCTGCCGGGTATTCCTCTGCAGTTGTAATAGAGCCATGCACACTCTCGTACATGGCTCTGCCTTTGTTGATTCCCTCAAGTATTTGTTCTATTACTGTCATATCAGTTGAGCACTTCCACACCGTCGAACACGACGCCTATCATCTCTTCGAGCTCAGCGCTCACGCTGAGAACGAAATCGATTCCCGATTCCTTGGAGATGATCTTGATCTTCTCAATGAAACTTGGGAGCACCTCAAGAGCAAAGTCTCTGTGCCTCATGATTCCGTCGAGGAAGATGGTCTCGATGTCGTTGTCAGAGCTCATGATCCCGAACAGGAAGCCAATGTACTCGTCTTCGTTTGTGATGTGCGGAAAATCTTCCATGCACACTACTCTGATCTTGTAATCGAGATCGTAAATCAGTCTGGAATTCTTATTTATAAATACGATGCTGCCTCTGGCTGTCTGGACTGTTTCATTTGCGAGTTCGATCATTCTCTTGGTCTTGCCGCTTCCTTTATGTCCAATCAAAAGCTTCACCATAGGTCAGTACCTCCTCTTTTCTCTGTTGTGATATTTTTTTCATTCTACAACAGCAAAAAAACATAATCAATGATTTGCCCCGCCTTTTTTAGCAAGGCGGGGCATTTAATTATAAACAATCAGTTTTTCGCTGTTTACTATTTAGCCTCTTCAGCCTCTGCAGCCTTCTGGGCTCTGAGTTCCTTAACAACGTCATCGATTCTGTGTGCAACATTGCGGAAATCATCTTCAAGATATCCTCTTGTTGTCATCGGAGCTGTTCCGATACGAACGCCGGATGTCTGGAACGGTGATCTCTTCTCATTAGGAACGCAGTTCTTGTTGAGTGTGATTCCTACCTCGTCGCATGCTGCCTGGAGTTCCTTGCCCGAGAATGGCTCGTCGAGGAGATCGAGCAGGAATACGTGGTTGTCTGTTCCGCCTGTAACGATCTTGTAACCCATCTTGATGAATTCGTCAGCAAGTGCAGCGCAGTTGAGTCTTACCTGGCGCGCATATGTCTTGAACTCAGGCTTCAGGGCTTCCTCAGCGCATACAGCCTTACCTGCGATGATGTGGCAGAGCGGGCCGCCCTGTGCGTATGGGAATACTGCAGAGTCTACCTTCTTGGCGAGATCAACTCTTGCGAAGATCAGTCCGCCGCGAGGTCCTCTGAGTGTCTTGTGAGTAGTTGTTGTAACGATGTCAGCATATCCGAATGGTGACGGATGCTCGCCTGCAGCTACGAGACCTGCGATATGAGCCATGTCTACCATGAAGTATGCTCCGACCTCCTTAGCGATCTCTGCGAATGCAGGGAAATCGATGATTCTTGCATAAGCGGATGCACCTGTAAGGATCAGCTTTGGCTTGAACTCAAGAGCTTTCTTTCTGACATCTTCCATATCGATGCGGCCGTTTTCGTCCACATCATAGGAGATAACATTATACAGCTTGCCGCTGAAGTTAACGCCGGAACCGTGTGTGAGGTGTCCGCCGTTGTCGAGGCTGAGACCAAGAACCGTGTCGCCCGGCTCAAGCACTGCCTTGTATGCAGCGAAGTTTGCCTGTGAACCCGAATGAGGCTGAACGTTAACGTGATAGTCTGTGTTGAACACTTTTCTCCAGAGGTCGCAGCAGTACTCTTCGAGCTCGTCTACGACGATCGTTCCGCCATAGTATCTGCCCTTGTTTCCGGAATATCTTTCAATAGGCTTCTGTGGGTAGCCCTCTGCATATTTCCATGAGAGGCAGCTTCCGCAGGCAGCCATTACAGCTTCGGAGCAGTAGTTTTCAGATGCGATGAGCTCTACATTGTTCTTCTGTCTCAGATACTCTCTGTTTACGAGATCTGCGACTTTCTCGGAACTTTTGCTGATCTCCTCAACTATCATCTGATTATAGTTGCTGTTGTCATTACCGTTTCTGTCAAACATACGCCGATCCTTTCTCTCCTTTTGAGATAAAACAATTTGGTTAATATATATATTACAGTGATTTATGATCCTGCAAATACAGACTCCTCAATTCACCGGCAAGATAAATCGAGCCGGTCACGAGCACACAACCGTAGTTCCCGTCTTTTGAGATCTCATATGCCTCTGCAGCCGATTCGCATACAATACAGCTTCTGCCGCATGCTGCAAACACCTCTCCCAGATGCTCCGGATCTTCTGCCCTTCCGTATTCCACGGCAGCCGTTGCGTAGGTGCAGCCTTTCATGTTTTCTGCCAATAATTGTATCATACGAGTGTAATTTTTGTCTTTCATACAGCCAAAAATTACTAAATTTCTTTTGCTTTTATGCTCCCGCGTGAATGCAGTAAATGTTTCAGCAAGTGCTCCTGCCGCATCCGGGTTATGAGCGCCGTCAATAATAAAGTATGGCTCACCGGTGCCCGCGCTCTCCTCATTTAGGACTTCAAATCTTCCCGGAAGATAAGCATTCGCAAGCCCCGTTCTGACAGCATCTTCAGATACTTCTATGCCGGCAGCCCTGATCGCCTCAGCAGCTGTAGCGGCGTTTCTGATCTGGTGCGGGCCCTTCATGGAAAGCTCAAAGCCTCTATATCTGTCGTACACTTCAGATACATCGATAAACTCGCAGCCCTTCCCGGCAGCTGTCCTTCTGAATATGTTTTTGACATTGAGATCCGGCGTCTGTGAAACTACCGGTACTCCGGGCTTTATGATACCTGCTTTCTCGCGTGCGATCTTAAAGATAGTGCTTCCGAGCTCAGCAGTGTGGTCGAGTCCCACCTGAGTAATGACCGATACCAGAGGCTTTTCTATGGTATTTGTCGAGTCCAGCCTTCCGCCCAGTCCGGTCTCAAGCACCACGTAATCGGGCTGCATCTCCGCAAAATACAGATATGCAGCAGCGGTATATACCTCGAATACGGTTGCGTTGGGTTCTATTGACCTCGCCCTGTCTTTCAGCTCATCAAAATAAGCCTGGTCGATCATCCGGTGGGTACCGTCCCATATCTGGACTCTCTCGCACTCGTCTTCAAGATGCGGAGAAGTATAAAGGCCAACAGTGAAACCGGCCTCCTCTAATATGGAAGCCGTCATCACTGCGGTCGAACCCTTTCCGTTCGTTCCCGCGATATGTATGGCTCTGAAGTCCGCCTCGGGATTGCCGAGTGCGGACAGCAGCGCTTTCATTCTGTCAAGTCCGTCAAAGCTCGCCATTTTTACTTCAGTGAATCAAGACGTGCGATGACTGTGGCGAGCATCTCACGGTATTTCTCGCCCTTTGCCTTTTCTTCTTCTACAAGCTTCTGAGGAGCCTTGGCAACGAAGCCCTGGTTTGCCAGCTTCTTTTCTACACGCTGGACTTCGCTCTCGAGTCTTGCTTTTTCCTTTGTGAGTCTTTCGATCTCAGCATCCCTGTCGACCAGGTCATCGAGTTTTACGGCGATCTCAGCACCGTCGATGACTGCAGTCATTACATCTGAAGGCATCTCGAAGTCTGTTCCCTTAATATCGATGTCCACGACGTTGGCAAGTTTTCTGATGCGGTCAGCAACAGCTTCGATGTCAGAGCCGAGTGTGTCAGTCTTGATTATGAGGTTGAGCTTTCTGCCCGGAGCAGCCTCAGCCTCGGCACGGATATTACGTACCGCCTTTACGACAGCCATTGCCGTCTCTACCCTGCGTACCGAATCAGCATAATCCATCGATTCATCATATACCGGCCAGTCTGCCCTTATAAGCATGGCGTCGCGGCCTGTCTCTTCGCCGTCCTGAGGCAGAACGCCCCAGATCTCCTCTGTTATGAACGGCATGAACGGGTGCAGGAGCTTCAGAAGGTCTTTGAGCACCTTTGTAAGAACGGCTCTTGCTACCTTCTTGTCTTCTTCATCGTTACCATAGAGTCTGCCCTTCACCATCTCGATGTACCAGTCGCAGTAAACATCCCAGATGAGCTCATAAACTCTCTGTCCGGCAAGACCGAGTTCGAACTTGTCGAGCTGGTCGGTAACATAACCGACTCCTTTGTTTAACATGTGAAGGATCCACTTGTCCTCGTCCCTGAGGTCTGCCTCTTCATATCCCATAGGCAGCCACTCGCCGGACTCGTCCTGCAGGTTCATTATCGTGAATCTGGAAGCGTTCCAGAGTTTGTTTGCAAAATTACGTGCAGCTTCGATCCTCTTCGGGATATAGCGCGTGTCATTACCAGGAGAGATTCCGGTGCAGAGCATGAATCTCAGAGCATCGGCTCCGTACTGGTCGATCGACTCGAGCGGATCAACGCCGTTTCCGAGCGACTTCGACATCTTGCGTCCGAGCTCATCCCTTACAAGGCCGTGAACGAACACATAGTCATAAGGCGCATCGCCCATGCACTCATAGCCCGAGAATACCATTCTGACTACCCAGAAGAAGATGATGTCGTAACCTGTTACGAGCACGCTGTTCGGATAGAAGTAATCCAGATCAGGTGTCTTCTCAGGCCAGCCGAGTGTCGAGAACGGCCAGAGAGCCGAGCTGAACCAGGTATCAAGAACGTCTTCATCCTGAGTGAAATGCCTGCATCCGCACTTAGGACATACTTCAGGCATTCCTGCTGAAACGACGATCTCGCCGCAGTCATCGCAGTAATATGCAGGGATCCTGTGTCCCCACCAGAGCTGACGGCTGATGCACCAGTCGCGTATCTCATAGAGCCACTTCAGGTATACTTTGCTGAATCTCTCAGGCACGAATTTCATGCGTCCGGATTCCACAGCATTGATGGCAGGCTTTGCGAGCTCGCTCATCTTTACGAACCACTGATCGCTCATCATAGGTTCAACTGCACTGTGGCATCTGTAGCACTTTCCGACAGGGATGACCATGTCTTCGGTCTTCACGAGGAAGCCGGCCTCTTCGAGGTCTTTTACCCATGCCTTTCTGCATTCGTATCTGTCCATGCCGGCATACTTGCCTGCATATTCGTTCATCGTGGCATCGTCATTCATGCACGAGATCATCTCGAGGTTGTGCCTCTGTCCGACTTCAAAGTCGTTAGGGTCGTGAGCCGGAGTGATCTTAACTGCACCGGTACCCTTTTCAGGATCCGGATACTCGTCTGCGATCACAGGGATCTCTCTTCCGACCAGCGGAAGAATGACTGTCTTGCCTACAAGATCCTTATATCTCTCGTCGCTTGGATGAACGGCGATCGCTATATCTCCGAACATTGTCTCAGGTCTGGATGTAGCTACGGTGATGCCTTCGCCTCCGTCCTTTGCAGGATATCTGAAGTACCAGTACTTTCCGTTCTCATCCTCATGCTCTACTTCTGCATCGGACAGCGATGTCTTGCAGCAAGGACACCAGTTGATGAGGCGGTTGCCCTTGTAGATCCAGCCCTTCTCATAAAGATTGATGAAGAATCTGACAACGGCCTTGTTGCATGTTTCGTCCATGGTAAAGCGCTCACGTCTCCAGTCGCAGGAATCGCCGAGCTTGCGGCACTGCTTTGTGATGCGGCCGCCGTACTCTTTTTTCCATGCCCATGCGTGCTCCAGGAACTCTTCTCTTGTGAAGTCCCTCTTGTCACGTCCTGTTTTTTCTCTGAGCTCGTTCGCTACCTTGACCTCTGTCGCAATGCTGGCATGATCCGATCCCGGAAGCCAGAGAGCGCTGTAGCCCTGCATTCTCTTCCATCTTGTCAGAACATCCTGCAGAGTCTGGTCAAGCGCGTGTCCCATATGGAGCTGTCCTGTGATATTCGGAGGCGGCATTACGATAGTGAAAGGTTTTTTATCCTTGTCAACTTCCGCGTCAAAAGCGCCTTCCGTTTCCCACATCTCATAGATGCGGTCCTCAAAATCCTTTGGGTTGTAGGTCTTTGCAAGATTCTTCATTGTTACTACGTTACTCCTTAATAATCGCTGTATTTGTTACCTGTCTTAAGTACTTCGTGACGTACTCTCGACATTCTTTCATCCACTTCGTGAAGGTTCTCCGCGCAGTCTTTGAGCGTATCCACTATCTCCTGCGCGAGGCGGCCTTTGTTTTTATATCTGAGTTCGTGCTCGAGGCTTGCCCAGGCATCCATCATGACGCTCCTGAACTGTATCTCGACCGGAACCATTTTTCTTCTGTTTACGAGATAGACCGGCACGGCCACTACCACATGCATGCTGCGGTAACCGCTCTCTTTAGGCTGATCACAGTAGTCCTTTACCCTGATCATCTCTATGTCTTCCTGCGAGAGCAGAAGGCTTGACATCGTCGACAGATCTTCCTCGTAGTTGCATACCACTCTTATGCCGGCGATATCGAGTATCTCCCTCTTTACCGTATCAAGGTTATTGAGAGGATCCTCGATCCCGTATCTCGTAGCTTTTTCCATAATGCTTTCGAAGGACTTGAGCCTCGAATGCACATGGTGTATCGGCATGTACGAATGCTTCTTGTCAAAATCATCCGACAGAATGTTGAGCCTGGTCTCCAGCTCCTTTATGGCTGAGTTGTAAAGCAGGCTTACATCATCGATAGCTGACTGCAGTTCTTCATCAGTGCCCCTGAATCCGGGCATCTTCTCACGTATCCTGTCTGCGTAATAATACCTGAATCCCATTTTTTACCCTTTCTTAGCGGCTTTAATGATATTGCGGAGCAGTATCGCCGTGGTTACTCTCCCGATACCTCCCGGTACAGGGGTATAAGCAAGGTCGCTTATCTCTCCTGTTTCCTTTATTTCTTCAATGTCGAGGTCTCCGTGCATCTTTCCGTCTCTGCCGGTCCCCGTACCGACGTCCAGGATTATCTGTCCGTCCCTGAAGTATTTGCTTCCATATCCCTGGGTACGTCCGGTGGCAAGGACGACTATGTCTGCCTCCCTGCACGCCTTTATCTGATCTTCTTCAGGTGTACGCGAGTGACATACAGTCACTGTCGCATCTGCGTTTAACATCATGATGGCGAGAGGTTTTCCTACCGTGAGGCTCCTGCCCAGTATGGTTACCCTGCGGCCGGATGGATCTATGCCGTGGTAGCGCATCACTTCCATGCAGGCTTCTGCGGTGCAGGCGAAAAAGGCATCTTCTTTACCTGCGAAAAGCTCAGCGATCGAGATATCCGTTATGGCATCAACGTCTTTTGCAGGATTGAGCATGGTGCGGAGCCTCTCGCTGTTGATCCCTCCCGGAAGAGGTCTGAGAAGTATGATTCCGTGCACGCTCTCGTCTTCATTGATGGCCTGCAGTGTTACTTCTACAAGCGCCTGTCCTATATTGCTGGTAAAATTGATGGCCTGAGTCTCGATACCGTACCAGTTACTCTGCCTGAGAATGGCGTTCTCGTAATACTTCTGGCCGTCATCGTCACCCGCTCTTATCACAGCAAGCTTCGGAACGATGCCTTCAGCGGCAAAGTTCCTTACGGACTCCCTGATGTATGCATCTATTTCGTGTTTTACTCCATCGCCGGGTAGTTCTCTGAACATTCTGTCTTCTGATCCCTTCGGTTTATTAATTAACTAAAACGTAAAGCATTCTTTACATTTTTAAAGTGCAGTTTCTGCCATCCTTTGCTTATTTATCTTATCCTGTCTGAAGTTCACGGACAGGAGCACTACGAGCGCCACCACGAAAATAATGGTGGAAAGCGCAAACAGGCTCGGTCTGATACCTACTTTCACTTCGCTGTAGATCAGCGTGGAAATAGTGTTTATTCCTGCTCCCCTGGTGAAATACGTGATGATGAAATCATCTACTGACATCGTAAAGCTCAAAAGGAAACCGGACATTATCCCCGGCCGAAGCTCAGGAAGCACTATTTTGCGGAATGCATATTTCTCGGAAGCCCCGAGGTCGAGCGCAGCCTCAAACAGTCTGTCCGTATTTTTGTTCACACGCGGCCTTACCGATAATATCACATAAGGTATGCAGAACGTTGCATGGCTGAAAAGTATCGTCATATAGCCGCGCGGGGCTCTTATCATCAGGAAAAAGAGCATGAGCGCGATACCTGTGACTATGTCGGCGTTCAGCATAGGGATGTTGTTTAATCCCAGAAGCACATTCTGTGTACGCGGTCTCATTGCAGCCATTCCGAGAACAGCAAGCGTTCCCACAATGGTCGCTGTCAGAGCCGCCAGGATCGCTATCGAGAAAGTGTTTGCTATGGCTCCCATCATGATCCTGCTTCTGAAGAGTTCCTGATACCAGCGCATGCTGAATCCGCCCCATACCGACATGGACTTCGATTCATTGAACGAGAGAACAATGAGAGCTACGATCGGCAGGTACAGGAAAAGCATTATTATTAAGATGTATATACGTCCTATAGTCTTTTTCATTTTTACTAAATAAGATTTGCGCCGCCTGTTTTGTCAAATTTCTGAAGCAAGAGCATGCTCAGTATGATGAACACCATCATTACCAGCGACAGTCCGGATCCGAGATACCAGTTGGAATTGACCGTAAACTCCTGCTCGATGATATTTCCGATGAGATTTATCTTTCCTCCGCCCAGCATGTTCGAGATAACGAATGTTGTCAGCGCAGGAATGAACACCATGGTGATCCCGCTTACTATTCCCGGTACGGTCAGCGGCAGGATGACCTTTGTGTATACCTTGCTCTTTGTGGCACCGAGATCGTAAGCAGCCTCTATGAGGTGATTGTCGATCTTCGATACGGTGTTGTAGATCGGAAGTATCATGAACGGCAGAAAGTCATAGACCATGCCGAGCACTATGGCTCCCGGAGTGTTCATCATCTCCTGGCGCGGAAGGCCGACTGCTGTTATGAGCGCGTTTATAACGCCCTGTCTTTCGAGGAGCACCTGCCATGCCATCGTACGCAGCAGGAAGTTCATCCACATCGGCAGTATTATGACGAATATGAGGAATCCCTGTTTGCCGTATTTGCTCTCCCTGAGGACCATTGCCATAGGAAACGCCAGCAAAAGACAGATCGTCGTGCTGATGAAAGCAAGCAAAAGCGAGAGGCCGAGCGCCTGAAGGTGATCGCCCCTGAACATCGCCATGATGTTATCAAAAGTAAAACTGCCGCTCCTGTCAGTAAAGCCGTAATAGGCGATCGATGCGAGCGGAATGATGGTTCCGGCGATTATCCATATTATGAAGGGAATCGAATATGATTTTTTTGCTATCATAGATCAAGTTCCATAGCGTGTTCTGCCTCGCTCTTAGGCTTGTGCATTATCTGTATATTCTCAGGATCGACATACATGCCGATCTTCTCTCCTACATCGTGCTGGTCGTAGTTCTGCAGCAGCCATTCAACTTTGCCGTGCTCGCTCTGCACCAGCATCTCATAGTGGACTCCAATGAAGAGCTTTGAAACAATGGTGCCGTTCCAGAGGCCCTTTCCATACGGAACTATATCGATGTCCTCCGGTCTGATAACGACATCGACTCTGCGTCCCGGCGGGAATCCTTCCTCTCTTCCGTCGATACACGGATAGTCGACGCCGTCGATGCTTACAACTTTTTCATCAACCATCTGGCCCGAAAGGATGTTGCTGTCGCCGATGAAGTCAGCTACGAACGCATTTACAGGCTCATCATAGATCTGCTGAGGAGTACCCTCCTGCTGTATGTAGCCCTCGTTCATTACAACGACCTTATCGGACATCGTCAGCGCTTCTTCCTGGTCGTGAGTGATATAGATGAACGTGATGCCGAGTTCCTTTTTAAGGCGCACCAGCTCATACTCCATCTCCTGACGGAGCTTCAGGTCAAGCGCACCAAGCGGCTCGTCAAGGAGCAGGACTCTCGGCTCATTGACTATCGCTCTTGCCATTGCGATCCTCTGCTGCTGACCGCCTGAGAGCTGATCTATGCGCCTGTTTTCAAAGCCTTTGAGGTTCACGAGCTTGAGAGCGTTTGCTACTTTTTCCTTTATCTCAGCTTCCGGTCTGTTCTTTACCCTGAGGCTGAACGCTATGTTCTCTCCCACTGTCATATGCGGGAAAAGAGCATAATTCTGGAACACGGTATTTACCGGACGCTTATTAGCCGGAAGATCCGTTATATCCTTGCCTTCAAAGTACACCCTGCCTTCGTCAGGTTTTTCAAAGCCTGCGATTATACGGAGGGTTGTCGTTTTTCCGCAGCCTGAAGGCCCTAGCAGTGTGACGAATTCATTTTCGTCCACGCTGAGGTCGATGCCGTTCAGTACTACAGTGTCGTCAAAACTTTTTACTATTCCTTCAAGTCTTATCAGTTCGCCCAATGAAGTTTCCCTTTCTTTAAGAAAACGTGTATAAGCTGATACTATTCTGCCTTGAGACCGAGGTCGTCAAGCACTTCAAGAATGGATTCCATCTGAGTGCCTTCGTTGAATTCGATCTTGCCAAGGTCTGCTTCCTGTGAGAGGAGCGGATCTATAGGGAGCTGTTCGAGCAGTTTGATGCCGTATGTGGCTGCAACTGCCTTTGCCTGGCTAGGTCCGAACATCTCTATCTTGCGTCCGCAGTCAGGGCAAGTGATGTAGCTCATGTTCTCTACCATTCCGAGAACAGGAATGTTCATCAGATTAGCCATCTTGACTGCCTTTGCAACTATCATGGATACGAGATCCTGAGGCGATGTGACTACGATGATTCCGTCGATAGGGATCGACTGGAACACTGTCAGAGGTACGTCGCCGGTCCCCGGAGGCATGTCGATGAAGAGAACATCGAGATCTCCCCAATATACCTCTGTCCAGAACTGTTCGACTACGCCGCCGATGACAGGTCCTCTCCACACAACAGGGTCTGTCTCGTTCTCAACAAGCAGGTTGATGGACATCAGCTTGATATCCATAGGAGTTTCTTCAGGCAGGATGCCGTAATCGCTGCCGAAAGCTTTTGAATGTACTCCGAACATTTTCGGGATCGAAGGTCCTGTGATATCCGCATCCATGATACCGGTCTTAAAACCGTTTCTGGTTGCAGCCAGCGCTGAAAGTGCTGTTACCATCGACTTTCCGACTCCGCCCTTGCCCGAGACTACTCCGATAACTTTCTTTACGGAGCTGTACGGATTGAGAACGGCTTTCTGTATGCCGCCTTCTCTTGAAGAGCAGTCTGCACCGCAGGTGCTGCAGTCATGCGTGCAGCCCTCAGGAGCTGCTCCGCCCTCGTTTGCGTCTTGGTGCATGCAAATGTTCCTGTACTTGTTGATCATCTTATATTCCTCCAGAATGATTTATTTTTCCGCAGCGAGCGTCTTCATTTCACTCAACATGCCACCGAAGATGGCATCCTGCAGTTCTTCGTTTTCTTTTATGTTGGCGATCCACTCTCCGTTATCAAGCGGATCGATACATACGATATTTACATAATTTATGTGGTCTTTCTCATCAAGAGAATTCAGCCTGGCAAAGAGCATTTCGTAGAACTCTGTCATGTCTTCAGACTTTGCGCCTTTATCTGCTTTAAGGAACTCAGTCCACACCGCAAGATATTCCCTGCCGAAATCATATGTCCGGATCTTTACGCTTACCAGAGTATAATCGTCTTCTTTTTCCTCGTCCTCTTCGCTTCCGGTTATCTCGAAATCAAAAGATTTCAGCTTTTTCAGAAATCCGTCGAAGTTTTCCTTCCCTTCATCTGACAATGAGTCCCTGAGATTCATCACCTCAGCGCCTGTATAATCAGATGTCTGCAGCGCCTTGAGCTCATTTGACACCTTTTTTTCAGCATCGTTCATCGGACTGCAGCCTGTAAGCACCGGCAAGCACAACAGAACAGCGATTACCGCCGCTATTGTCCTGATCACGATTTTGTTTACCGATAATCTTTCTTTGCCGGTCATGACTTTTTACTTTACTACCCTTCTTGTTTCACCGTCGAACACTGTTATTCCGGCTTTGTCCATCGCCGGCAGGAATTCAGCGGCGTATTTTCTCGAAGTCCCGAGCCTGTCTCTGTACTCTGCAAGCGTGAATCCTCCTTCAAAGGATCTTGCTGCACTGACAGCCCGGTCCCATGCATTCTTATCGACGTAGTACGACGGATTCACCTTGTAGATCTTATCCTCTGACTCGAGATCCTCAAGTATCGCGCGCACTATTCTGCCGTCTTTATAAAGCGCAAACACCTCATCGTTCTTTATCATTTCGATGCCTGCACCGGCATACATGGCTTCAATTTTATCTTTCAGAGCTTTCTGCTCGTCTGTGTATTCTATGCTGAAGCCGCTTATGGCGATACTCTTTCCCCGGTCTTCTATAAAGCCTTTTCCAAGAAGATCCTTCAATACCGCCTGCACGAGTCTGTCATCATCGGTGAACCATCTTTCCTTAAGTCTGGAAAGAAGCTCCTGGCGTGGTATGCCGTCTGCAAGAGGATTGTCCGCGTGATAATCGTTTATTATCTTCTCAGTGTCACTCTTCAGCCGTTCATATTTGACATCGCTGACGATCGTATCATCAGGCAGCACCACCAGTGATCCGTCTGCTATACCGTCCTCAGCAGCCGCTTTCATTTCATGGCTTAATATGCCAAGCTCTGAAGCGAGTTCTTTCTGCTTCACAAAACGTCTTTCACAGGCCTTGGCGTAAATGATCTCACTGACGGATCCGTTCGTTAGCACGTCCATCGCCGCAAGTATCTCAGGTTTGTTTCTCTTGTGCTTTGCCGGGAGCACGTCGATTATGCGGCCTCCTCCTACTGTGATGACAGGTGAATAGAACCTTATGATAAACCTGTCCCCGCGTCTGACGGCAGCGGGTTCCTCCAGCCTCAGCTGTGCATATGCCGTTTCACCGGCTGAAAGCGCGTCCCTGTCAAGAAGTATTACTTTACAAAGCACTTCATCCGATCCGCAGTAGAGGTGTACTCTGCTGTTGTTAAGAACAACTCTGTCAGTTGAGCTGAAGATACTCAGCTCGGTATCTATCATGTTTGTTACAGTCACCGCATCAGGATACGCTATTATGTCGCCCCTGTCGATGTCTTCCTTCGAAACGCCGGAAAGATTTATGGCAGTTCTCTGGCCTGCAACAGCAATATCCGCATCTTTTCCGTAAGTCTGTATGCCTCTGACCTTTGCTTTGCTGCCTTCAGGGTAGATGATTATATCGTCGCCGACCCTGACATTGCCGTCCATAAGAGTACCCGTCACGACAGTGCCGAAGCCCTGCATTGTAAACACTCTGTCTACCGGCAGCCTGAACAGTTCTTTCTCCTCTCGGCGTTTGTTTTCTCTGTCACATTTAGCTATGATCTCCGCCTTGAGTTCGTCAAGGCCTTCGCCCGTGGCAGCGCTTACCGGAATTACCGGCTTTCCTTCGAGGAATGATCCTTTGAAGTAGTCATCGACTTCCTCAAGGAGCATCTCGAGCCATTCCTCCTCGACCATGTCGGTCTTCGTTACCGCGATTATGCCGTCATCTATTCCCAGGGAATTCAGTATTTCAAAATGCTCTCTTGTCTGAGGCATTATTCCTTCATCAGCTGCAACTACAAAGAGTACGAAGTCGATCCCTCCGATTCCGGCAAGCATGTGCTTTATGAATTTCTCATGTCCCGGAACATCGATGACTCCGATGTTGTATCCGGCACCGTTCGGAATATGAGCAAAGCCCAGTTCGATCGTGATGCCGCGTTTTTTCTCTTCTACCAGCCTGTCCGTGTCGATCCCGCTGAGCGCTTTGATAAGCGTAGTCTTGCCGTGATCGACATGTCCGGCCGTGCCGATGATTATATTCTTCATTCTTACTTTCTGAAAGCCTCTGCTACTGTCTCTATCTCGTCATCAGCTATGGTGCGCACACACAGAAGCAGTCTGTCTTCGTTTATTCTGGCAATTACAGGGACATCCGCCTTGCGGAGATTCCTCTCCGTTCTGTCCGCGGATTTATTGCCGTCCTTTACGGATACGGCCCATCCCGGAAGCCTTACCATAGGTGCGGAGCCGCCTCCTATCTGATCTTCAACAGGCACGAGTTCCAGCGAGATCGAAGGATCCACTCTCTTGATGGCATCGGCGAGTCTTCCGGCCTTCTTCCTCATGTCTTCATTTGATGCGGAGATCATGCGGAGCACCGGGATATCTCTGAGCGCCGTCTTGCGGTCTCTGTATTTCATGAGCGTCGCTTCAAGAGCTGCAAAGGTCATTTTGTCTACCCTCATTGCTCTCGCAAGCGGATGCTTCTTCATTGCCTTGATGTATTTCTTTTTTCCGACGATGATGCCTGCCTGCGGTCCGCCCAGCAGCTTATCACCGCTGAAGAGCATCACGTCTATGCCCGTGGACAGCGATGCCGGTATGTTAGGCTCATTCAGACCGAATTCCGACATGTCGAGCATCAGGCCGTTGCCCATGTCGAAAATGACCGGAAGGCCGTGCTTTTTGCCTATCTCCACCAGATCTTCAAGCGATGCTTCCTCTGTGAATCCCACTATATCGTAGTTGGACTTATGGACCTTCATGAGAGCTCCGGTCTCAAATCGCTTGCCGTGACGTGGATCCTCATCGTACCAGTCACCCTTCTCGAGCATGGCTTTCGTCATTATGGCATTCTCGTAGTCAGAAGCCTTTGTCTTGTTGCTGGTTCCTACTTCCTGCAGGAAAGCACCGGACTGCCTCATTATGTCAGGGATCCTGAACGCTCCTCCGATCTCTACTAGCTCACCTCTCGAGACCACTATCTCCTTGCCCTTTCCGAGAGTAGCAAGGACTATCATCGTGGCAGCTGCGTTGTTGTTGACCACCATGGCGTCCTCAGCTCCGGTCAGGTCTGCGATGAGATCACCGACGAGGTCATGGCGCGAGCCGCGCTTGCCCTTAGGCACATTATATTCAAGGTCGGAATAGCCCTTTGACACTCTCGCAACGTTCTCAACAGCGTCCCTGCAGAGAGGCGCTCTTCCGAGATTCGTATGGAGTATGGTGCCGGTCGCGTTTATGAGCGGATACAGATTCAGTTCCTCGTCCTGAAAGATCCTTGCTTCTGCAGCCTCTGCCACCGCTCCGGTCTCAAGAACGCCTGCATCGAATTTCTCAGCTTCGCCGTCCTTAAGATCAAGAATGGAAGCTCTCAGGTCTGCTATGACCGCGCGTACGGCATCCGTTACCAGAAGATCACCCTTCTCTTCTGACAATACAACAAGAGACTCCTGCTTCATCACTTCATCGATCTTCGGGAGTCCTCTCAGTAATTCTTTCTTTGTCATGGCATCCGACCTCCGTAATCAATTTGGCGGGAGTACGTGGGAATCGAACCCACCCGGGAGGCTACCAACCCCCTGCAAACGGTTTTGAAGACCGCGAGGCACACCAGCACCTATCTACCCCCAGGTCGCGGTGAAACCAGCACTTCGGTTGTGCTGACCGCACTCAAAAAATTGTATCAAAAAAGCGCTGCTGTATCAATACCGCAGCGCTCATTTTACACAGTTTCAGATAAACCATTCTATCGAATCCTCAGGTCCGAGATTGTCCGTCGACATGGCCTGTCCGCTAGGCTTTGTAACTATGGAAACTCCCGGATCCAGCGAGTGTGTGAGCCATACGTTGCCGCCGACCACGCAGTCATCGCCTATCCTGGTATCGCCTCCGAGTATCGTGGCTCCTGCGTATACCACTACCCTGTCTCCCAGGTCAGGATGACGCTTTATGCCCTTTACAGGTGCGCCGTCAGGTCCGACCGGGAAGCTCTTAGCGCCCAGAGTGACATGCTGATAAAGCTTTACATGCTCACCTATTGTAGTAGTCTCGCCTATCACTACGCCGGTTCCGTGGTCAATAAAGAAATACTTTCCTATCGTTGCCCCGGGGTGTATGTCGATACCTGTGACCTCATGAGCCTGTTCCGTCATGACTCTCGGGATCATCGGGACTCCCAGCTCGTAGAGTTTATGAGCGATCCTGTATGTAAAGATGGCTATGAAAGCCGGATACGTCATTACGACCTCATCCAGGCTCTTCGCAGCAGGGTCTCCTTCGTATCCTGCCTGTATGTCAGTCTTAAGGATCTCAAGAATGTCAGGCAGGGAGTTGATCAGCTCCTCGACCTTTTGTGTTGCTTCCTCCCGGTCCTTGATCACCAGTTCGAGCGTCTGCTGAAGCGCATCATATGCACGCATAAGCTCATATGTCCGCTTTTCCGTCTCAGCAAATCTTGCGCGTGATTTGCCGAAATGGTACGGGAACATGGCTCTCTTCAGATGATCCAGAGCCTCCGCGACCTGTTCCTGCATTCCAAGCAGATGACCGTCTATAGGCCTGGTGTCTATCTCTGTCATTCTTGATGCAAGTTCCTCGAGATGCGCTGCCCTGGCACCCCTGTTCTCCATCGTCATAATATGCTGCGTCCTTCCTGTCTGTTATGCCCGAGCTTCATCGAGGGCAAGTCTGAGCGCCTTGCTGAGCTGATCAGGACACGAAGTATCCTTGAAGCCGCATCTTGTTCCTTCGAGCTTTTCGATCACATCCTCAGCCTTCATTCCTTTAATAAGCTTTGATATGCCGCTCAGGTTGCCGTTGCATCCTCCGGTAAACACAACATCGTTTATCGTATCTCCGTCAAGTTCTATCTCTATCATCATAGAGCAGACGCCTTCAGGATAAAAAGTAAACATCTTTCCCATTATCTTTTATTTCCTTACCGCCTACAGTCCGATCTCATCAGCGATCTCTCTCATTGCCTCGAGTGAAACATCTACGAATTCGTCCCATTCCATGCCGGCCTTTTCTATCAGACTCATGAACTGTCTGTTGGCACCTGCAGCAAAGCGGGTCTCCTTGAATCTCTTGTTGACGGATTTATGTTTTACACTTGCGATCTTCTTGTCTGGATAGATCTGGGCGATTGCTTTCAGGAATCCCGACATCGGATCTGCGGCTATGAGGGCATACTCAAGCTGTGTCTCAGGGTTTTTGCCGCATGCAGGGTTATGCGACATGATCGCATTCTCCATGACCGGATCTCCGAAACCCTCTTCTCTGAGGATCTTTGCCGAGGTAGGGCCGTGTGTGCCGAAATCGTCTCTCCACGGAGCTGTCTCCTCATCCAGGTCGTGCAGCAGTCCGCAGATGCCCCAGTATTCGACATCTTCAGGTGCCAGCTTCTTTGCCAGGCCCCTCATTATTGCCTCTACAGCATAGCTGTGAGTGATGTAGTTTTCACCTTTAACGTATTTGTGCAGGAGTTCGTTCGCCTGCTCTCTTGTAAGTTTTGCTTCCATTTGGGGTTGATTATCTCCTTTAACTTATTGATAGTGCTTTTTATTTATATCTCTATCGCCATGTCTACTACTTCGGCGAAAGTATCTTTTATGCGCATGGCAGCTTCCGTGACTTCCGCGCCTGTAAGCGGTTTGTCGAGAACTCCGGCTGCCATGTTCGACAGGAACGAAATGCCAATGATTTCAAGACCTGCGTGATTTGCGATGATCGCTTCCGGAACAGTCGACATGCCCACAGCGTCAGCGCCTATGATCCTGGCAAATCTGATCTCAGCAGGCGTCTCAAAGCTCGGGCCGGTAAACATCGCGTATACTCCTTCGCGAAGCTGTATGCCTTTTGCAGACGCTTCCTTCTTGAGCTTTTCACGCAGTTCCCCGTTGTATGTATATGTCATGTCAGGGAACCTCGGGCCGAACTTGTCGTGGTTTTTACCTATGAGCGGATTGTTTCCCGAAAGATTTATGTGGTCGCTTATGAGCATGAGCTCACCGGCGTTCCATTCAGTGTTTACGCATCCCGCGGCATTGGTGATGATAAAGCGCTTCACTCCGAGCGAAACCATGACTCTTGCCGGAAATGCCGTCTTGTCCATGTCGTGGTTCTCATAGTAATGGAACCTGCCTGCCATGATTATGACTTTTTTGCCCTTGTATTCCCCGTATACGACCTGTCCCCGGTGGTCGGATACAAGCCCGGCCTCCATGTTAGGCACGTCATTATATGAGAATATCAGCGGATTTTTGATCCTGTCGGCGAAGTCATTCAGACCCGATCCGAGAATTATCCCGATCTCCGGTTTGAGCACGCCTTTGCTGTAAAGAAAAACAGCAGTCTCTCTTACACGGTCTTCGAGCGGTTTTGTCATGCCTGTTTTCATCTGTCCTGCCCTCTCATTTCTGTGATCCGAGAACAAGCTCCCGCGCCTCTGCTATGCTGATCCCGCATTCTCTCGCGATGCGCGCAAGGTCCTCATACTCGAGTTTGCTTCTTTCCACTCCGTATCCGCTGACTCTTTTGCATCTGACCTTACCGTAAGCGGTGTCAAGTATTTCTTCTTTCCGGTCGAGTATAAACCTCTCGGATATGAGTTCGCGTATACCGATCGTCGTTGTGTATTTGAATATGAGGCGTACGAAGCGTTCCTTCTCAGCCTCTTCATCCGCACACATGACAGTCATAAGCGTAGCCGGCCGGCCCTTCTTCATCTGCAGCGGTCTCAGCGTCACATCCCTGGCGCCCTCCTCCATCAGCCTTTCGGCAGCGAAAGCGAGCTCCTCCGCAGTCATGTCGTCAATATTGCATTCAAATTCACAAATCCTGTCTTTCATTTGTTAATATATCTGCTTTGCAAGATGTGACAGTATCTTTACCTTGATGACGTCAAACACTACGTCGTTCATGCCGCTGTTAAGTACGATGTCAGCAAGGTACTTTGTAGGTTCAACGTAAATATAATGCATCGGCTTTACGGTAGTCAGATACTGCTGCGCAATGCCCTCAACATCTCTGCCGCGGTACTTTACGTCGCGGATAACACGGCGAAGTATCCTCTCGTCAGCGTCCGCCTCTACGTAGATCTTTATATCCAGAAGATCCCTGAGTTCTTCGTTCTGGAGCACCATGATACCCTCGACTATGATGACCGGTGAAGGCTTTATTGTGACAGTCTCATTGCTCCTGTTGTGGATCGTATAGTCATATACAGGACATTCGACAGCCTCACCATTCCTCAGCTTTCTCAGATGCTCTATGAAGAGATCCGTTTCAAAAGCATCAGGATGGTCATAGTTGATAAGCTTGCGCTGCTCAAACGGGATGTCATCATGAGCCCTGTAATAATTGTCATAATAAATGACTGTGACTCTGTCGCCGAACTCATCTTTGATACGGTTTGTGAATGTCGATTTGCCGGAACCTGTTCCGCCGGCAACACCTATGATCAAGCAATCCATCAGGATATTCCTCCGATTTTAAACACAAAAAAGACGAAAGCCCATACCCGTTTAATAATATAATTTTCAGGCGGTCCCGGTCAATGACATACTGACCGGATTCAGCGTGAAATGCGCGGACTTTCGTCAATTTTTACTTCAGCATAAAGCCCTGACAGGGCTTCCTTTATCTCGTCTTCATGTCTCAGCGCCTCTGCGTGCCGGCTTTCCTCTATCTGCACAAGCGCATCGTTTCCTCTCATCCTGACCCTGAAGTCTCTGAACCCCATGTCATATAAAATACCCTCTGCCCGTTCCGTGATCTCGAGCTTCTCTTCAGTGATGACCTCACCTGTACGTATGCGTGTGGCAAGGCATGCGTAAGCCGGCTTGTTCCATGTCGGCAGCCCTGCTTCCCTCGATGCCTTTCTGATATCCGCTTTTGTGAGACCGCACTCTCTGAGCGGCGATCTTATACCATATTCTCCAAGCGCCTTGAAGCCCGGTCTGTCATCAGCGTCATCAGATGCATTTGTTCCGTCGCATATGATATCAAACCCGTCTGCCGCTGCAGCATCGGTTATGGCACTCATTATATGTTGTTTGCAATAATAGCAGCGGTTCTCCGGATTGGACGCTACCTTCTCGTCGGAAAGCACGTCAGCTTCTATCACCATAAGTCTGCAGCCGATCATGTCCGCCATTCTCTTAGCATCTTCAAACTCGAATTCCGGCTGAAATGCCGACCTTACGTAGTAAGCCTTTACTTCAGCACCTGCTTTTGCTGCAGCATAAAGCAGATATGCCGAGTCGACGCCTCCGGAAAAGGCGATCGCAACCTTATTATTGATCTCAAAGTATTCTTCTATCGTCATGACACCTCCGCTGTTTACCCTTATTCACCGGCAGACAGTCCGTCTATCACTTTCTCTATCTCTTTCCAGCTGTTTACGCGTATCATTCCGTTGCCTTCCGCATCGTAACTGCGGTTATGCGGAGCCGTCATAAGGATCTTTATATAATCTCCGCCCTCGAGATTATGGATACCGTCGTCGATCAGCACATCGCCTCTGATCAGCTGCTTTCGTTTAGCGATTATCACCTGATCCCATGTGATGAACGGGAACCACCTGAACAGAAGATCCTCCATCTTCTCTACCACGGAGATATAAGGTGTAGCTGTTACGATGTATACTTCGTGTCCTTCATCCATAAAGCGGCGTATCGCCTCTGCTGCACCTTCGATCGGTTCGACCGTGCCCCAGAACCCCGGTTCATCGGGGATCGCATAGACCTGTTCTTTAGTAAGACCCGGATACGGAGCCGACACATCCCAGGATGTGATGTCTTCATACCGCACCGAGTACCCGTACCTGTCATTTACTCCTTTGAGCCATGCCCTCAGAAGCTGTTCTATGGTGTCATCCATATCTATCAGAATTATCACGGTTCATTTCCTCCGCTGTTTAAATCGTTTCGTCCGTTCTGTATTCCGGCGGCTGCCACACAAAAAGCCCTTCGGATGGAGCCAGTTTCCTGATCAGTTCCAGTGTTTCCCCATCAGAACCGAAAAACGTCATGTGGGTATCGTCCGGTTCCGACAGGATAATCGCGTCATCCAGCATAATGTACAGATACCTGGTCCTCATCTCCTCCGCTATCCGTTCCGGAGCCGGATTGCCTTCCTTTTCCTCATCTATCGACACTCGCCTGTAGCAGTTCAGCTTCAGCACCAGGTTTATGTGTTTCTGTTTTATCTCAGACATCCGCTCTTTGCCGAGAAAATACTTTTCTACCGCAAAAAACTGTCCGGGACTGTCTTTCGGGACCTGTTCCGGAAGAATGTCGATGATCCAGCATGGTTTTTGAAGCAATTCGTCAATAAACATCATTCATTCCTTCAAGCGATATTACCGACCAGGCTTCTGTAAGTCTTTCAAGATTCCACTGCGCGTTCGCCGGGCTGGTAGACGGAAGACAAACCGCCTCGCGTCCGGTCTGCGGTTCAATATATCTGCAGTACAGTTCATGTGATTTACGCCCGTTGCAGCAGATCAGCTCAATGCTGCAGCTGTTCAGTATTATGCTTATATCATTCACCTGCGCATTTTTTATGCTTGCATCCGAGGAGCCTGTTATCTCGCAGCCCGCGATCGAATCCCAGAGCGCAAGCCCGTTTGTCAGTATGAGCCGTTTCTTCTCTTCTATGCTATGCGGAAGGGGCTGATCGAAAACAGCAGCAATGACCCTCCAGAAACGGTTCTGCGGGTGGCCGTAGAAAAAGTTCTGTTCCCTGGATTTGACCGATGGAAATGATCCGAGTATCAATACCCTGCTTTCCTCATTGAATAATGGTCCGAACGGATGCTGTATATAGTTCATTTCATGTCCGCCTTACTGATCGTGTAATGCATATATGATAGCACAGATCATGGCGTTTTTTGTTATATCGGGTGGTTTTGGGCAAATTATTGTTAACCCGCACAAAAAATCAAGAAATTTTTTGTATTATTTTAATACATTAAGATTTCCGAAAAGGTATTGCATTTTGTTTTTATATCGGTACAATGGAGACAACAAGAGAGAAACAAAGAGCCGGACGGAGTTAAATATATAATAAAAGCAAGTTAAAGGAAGTGATCCGGCAAATGATAAGCGCGCAGCGCGCAGAATATGGAGGACAGACCAATGGGAGCATTTGAGAAAGGGGCTGTTCCGCTATAAAGACACTGCAAGGCAGGCCGACTTACAGGCAACCCGAAGGTGACGAATAACGGGACACCAAATCATTATCAGCAGATGTGATCGCGGGGCAGCCTGGAAAAACCACAAAACAAAAAAACATTCAAAGCTGTATTGGAGATATGTACAGCGGAGACACAACAGAATATAGGAAGTTACAAGGGACGGGAAAACCCGTCCCCTTATTGTTGCTGACAAAAGTAATGCCCCGCTGCTCGTGCAGCGGGGCTTTGGATTTTCTGTGCCTGTTTATTTGATAAGCAGCTCTGCGATCTGTACTGCATTGGTTGCAGCGCCTTTGCGAACCTGATCGCCGCAGCACCAGAGGTTGATTCCGTTCTCATTGACGAGGTCGCGGCGGATCCTTCCTACGTATACTATATCCTGGTTGGATGTCAGGATAGGCATCGGATAGATCTTCTCGGATGGCTCGTCATACAGTCTGCATCCAGGAGCCTGCTTGATTGCCGCTCTTACCTCGGAGAGATCGAGCTTCTTCTCAGTGATAACGTCTATGGATACTGCATGTGATCTCTCAACAGGAACTCTTACACATGTGCAGCTGACCTTGAGTTCAGGCAGATGCATGATCTTGCGTCCTTCATTCTGCAGCTTCATCTCCTCGGACGAATACAGATTCTCACCGAATCCGCCGATCTGAGGAATAACGTTGTATGCGATCTGATACTGGAATACCTTAGGGTCAATATCTGCTCCGTACGAATTGCCCTCTCCGCCTGCTGCTCTTGCTTTCAGAACTGCCGCGGACTGGTCGTACATCTCTATAGGACCTGCTGCGCCGGCTCCGCTTGTAGCCTGATATGACGAAGCGTAAATACCTTCGATCTTTGACAGCTGGTTAATGGCGTTGATCGCAACAAGTGAGATAATGGTAGTGCAGTTAGGATTGCTTATGATGCCGTTATTCCACTCAACGTCTTCAGGATTGATCTCAGGAACTACCAGCGGAACATCATCATACAGTCTGAATGCCGACGAGTTGTCAACAAATACCGCTCCTGCCGCCTTGATGTGAGGTGCCATTGCCTCTGCGATGTCATTTTCCGATGCTCCGAGAACGATGTCGAGGCCATCGAACGCTGTCTCGCAGGTTCTCTGGACTTTAACATCACCAAACGGTGTGCTGAGAACCTTACCCTCGGACCTTTCACTTGCCAGGCATCTGAGTTCGCCTACCGGGAAATTCCTCTCACCGAGGACCTTGATCATCTGCTGTCCGACTGCTCCGGTCGCACCCATTACTCCAACGTTGTACTTCTTCATGTCTACCCTTCCTTTTCTATGTTATTTAAATTATTTAGCAAAGCTTTCATAGAGCACGCGTATGGCCTTATCGAAGTCTTCATCATATACTCCCACCATGATGTTGATCTCGTCAGCGCACTGCTCTATTGTTCTTATGTTGATCTTGTTCACTCCGAGAGTCCTGAATATCTTGCCCGAGATGCCTACCTTGTAAGCCATCTGACGGCCTACGATAGCTATGAGGCTGACTCCCTCAGTGAGAGTGCAGTTGTCGATGCTCTCGAACTCTGACAGTTCCTGCATGAGCTCGTGTTTTCTGCCTCCGATGCTGCCGCTCGGGAATACCACCGAGAAACTGTCCACACCGCTAGGTACCTGCTCTACAGGGATCTCATAGCGGGCGAATACCTCGAGCACTTCCATGAGAAGTCCGAGCTTCTCCTCGCCGATCCTGCTTTTATAGATACTGATGATCGAGAAATTGCGCTTTCCGGCTATTCCGGTGATGAATCTTTCACTCTCTTCCTCGAGTTCGTCATCAAACTTTTCTCTGATGATCGTGCCCGGATCATCCGGTGCATTGGTATTGCGGATATTTACAGGGATGTCTCTTATCCTTACCGGGAACACGGTATCCTCATGCAGCACGGATGCCCCCATGTAGCTGAGCTCTCTCAGCTCGTCATAAGTAACTCTGGCGATCGTCTTAGGATCCTTCACGATCCTCGGGTCTACCATGAGTATTCCCGATACATCAGTCCAGTTTTCATATACATCAGCGCCGAGATAAGCTGCTGCAAGAGCTCCCGTTATATCCGATCCGCCTCTCGGGAACACGTGTATTTCTCCATCCGGCATAACACCGTAGAAGCCCGGAGTCACGATCCTGCCGTATTTGTTCTTGAGTTCACGGAGCTTCGCTTCTGACTTTTCCGCATTTACCTTTCCGTTGTATTCGAAGCACAGCCAGTCGACCGCATCAACGAACTCATAGCCGAGATACTCTGCCATAAGTCTTGCGCTGAAGTACTCTCCTCTTGAGGCTATGAAATCTACCGGCGTCTTTTTATTAACAGAAGCAAATGTCTCGTCTATTATTGACTCGATGTTTGTTTCAAGTCCGCATCCCTTTCTGATCTCGGAATATCTCTTCTTTATCATGGATAGCACGCCTTCATGTCCCACGCCGTAACGCAGGTGCGCATGTACAAGATAAAGCAGATCGGTTATCTTGTTATCGTCGCTGTTTCTCTTGCCCGGTGCAGACACTATGACCACTTCGCGGGAGCTGTCAGATTCTACTATTTCTTTTACCTTGGCGAACTGTGAGCTGTCTGCCAGGCTGGATCCTCCGAATTTCAGTACCTTAAGCATTTATTTATTCCCTTCTTTCATTAATCGGCAAGTGCTGCAAAGAACATTTCCCTGCCCTTTTCCTTGCGGTGATGTCCCATTTCATGCATCTTCTCTACCGGGATCGGTTTTGAGATGCAGTAATAAATACCGTCTTTTTCTTCATATGAGTCAACCAGAGGCTCGATATGCTCGCACATACGGTCGTGCCTTATGTAATACCTGTGGACCGCATTGCTGTTATCGGCTTTGAGAGCATCCGATCCGGAGACTTTCTTCATCTCCTTACCATCGCGTATGTCTATCACGTCCTGGATGACGGATTCTCCTGTAGGCATCATGCCGGCACCCTGTCCGAAGTAGCTCTGTGTTCCCAGATACTTCGCAGTCAGCGTGATCAGGTTGTTGTTCAGCTTTACATTTGCTTCGAGCGAGCCTTCAGGGAAAGCTGTCGGCTCAACATAGACCTCGATCGCATCTCCGTTCTTTTCCGCATTCATCATGAGCTTGCACACCAGGCCCTTCTTCTTAAGGTATGCGATATCGCAGGCCTGTATGGTGTCTATGCCATAGCAAGGAACATCCTCTTCCCTGATAGCCGCATCGAATGCAAGGTTCGTGCTGATAACGGTTTTTCTCAGGGTGTCGGTACCTTCGATATCTGATGAAGGATCCGTTTCGGCATAGCCCAGTTCCTGAGCTATCTTAAGCATTTCGCTGAAGTCCGCGCCTTTGTCATACATCGCGTCCAGAATGTAGTTGCATGTGCCGTTTACTATTCCCCTGACTTTTAGGATCTCATCACAGCGCTTTGTTCTGACGAGATTGAAAAGCCACGGGATCCCTCCTCCTACAGCAGAGGTGAATCTGATCTTGACGCCGTTTGCATCAGCCTCATCCATGAGTTCCTTGTAGCATGCGCTTATAAGGTTCTTATTAGGTGTAACGACATGCTTGCCTGCCCTGAGGCATTTGAGCACATACTCTCTTGCCGGATCTATCCCCCCTATTGATTCGATAACCAGTTCGATCTCAGGGTCACCGGCAATATCGTCTATATCAGGCGTAATGATGTCATTAAGGAACTCGTAGCCTTCCCTTCCGTGTCTGGCAAGTATCTTTACTACCTCTATTCCTCCTGCATTCATAGCCGTTTCGTACGCACCGCTTCCGACCGTGCCGAAGCCCATGATAGCGATCTTCATCTGATATACCTCCGATGTGTTTATGTTTATCAAAAGTGCTTTGTACGGAAAAACATGCAATTTGTTTCTTCTGTTTTTTCGTTCTCAGCACCAACCTTTTTGTTGTATTGCACAAAATTTAGTACACTTTTTTGGTGTGTTCCGTGTCTCAAGGACAAATACATCATCTGTGTCCGCGATGTGAAAACACTTGTCTTTAAGACAAAAGTAATGTATCATAATCAATGTCGTAATTCAACAATTTGTTACCTGTCAGGGTCTACATACCCTTATATAGAATAAACAGATAAGAAAGGCAGTAAAATGATCGAATATGTAAGTACGAGAAACCCATCCATCAGAGTCAGATCAAGCAGGGCCATCCTTGACGGCCAGGCTGAAGGCGGCGGTCTTTATGTTCCTTCCGATCTCGATCAGATAAAAGCTGATTATCACGAGATCATCAGCGGAGACTTCAGAAGCATGGCAAAGACCGTATGGAACATCTTCTTCGATGACTACGGCGAAGAGCTCATTGATAATCTTGTAGAAAGAAGTTATAAAGATAAATTCACTTCCGAGGATATCACCCCTGTAGTAAAGACGCACAGCAGCAAGGCTGAAGGCTTTGTGCTTGAACTTTATCACGGTCCTACATCCGCTTTTAAGGATGTTGCGCTCTCTGCCCTGCCTAACCTGATGAGCGCAGCACGCAGCATGAATGATTTCACTGACGACATTCTGATACTGACAGCTACTTCCGGTGATACGGGAAGCGCTGCCATACAGGGTTTCAGGGATGTTTCGGGTACCGGCATCATCGTATTCTACCCTTACGGAGGAGTTTCCGATACACAGAAGCTGCAGATGGTGACGCCTGCAAGCGCAAATGTTACAGCATGCGCCATTCGCGGCAATTTTGACGATGCACAGACAGGAGTCAAGCGCCTCTTCCGTGAAATACCTGAGCCTGTAAAAGGTGTTTCTCTTTCAAGTGCAAATTCCATCAATATCGGCAGACTTGTTCCTCAGATCGTCTATTACTTCTCAGCATATGCCCAGCTTCTCGAGGCCGGAGTCATAGCTGACGGAGACAAAATAGACTTCGTTGTGCCTACAGGCAACTTCGGCGATATAATGGCCGGATGGTTTGCGCTCAGGATGGGACTCCCTGTCCGCAGACTTGTCTGTGCTTCAAACAAGAACGACGTACTTACTGAATTCCTAAACACAGGCCATTATGACAGGAAGCGCGATTTCTATAAAACGACATCCCCTTCCATGGATATTCTCGTATCCAGCAATCTGGAACGTCTGCTTTATTACATTTGCGGTCCTGAACACACCGTTGAGTACATGAAGCAGCTGGAGCAGAACGGCGAATACACGATAACAGATGATGAGCTCGCAGAACTGAAATCAGTCTTCACGGGAATATACGCCGGTGATGACGAAGGAGCATCAGCTATCAAGGATGTCTTCGTGGCGGATCACTATCTGATGGATACTCATACATCTATTGCCTGGGCCTGCATGGAAAAATATAAGGAAGCCCCTGATTATTCGGAGGTCCCTGCCGTAGTGCTGTCGACAGCTTCCCCTTACAAATTCTCAGCAGCCGTTCTTGAAGCGCTTGGAGAAGAACTCACCGGCAGCGACGAAGGCAATATGCAGAAATGTCACGATATTACCGGTGCGGAGATTCCTGCAGGGCTGGCTGGAATATTTAAAAAACCTATAGTTCATAACGACGTTATCGAAATATCTGATATGAAATCGTATGTTATTGAAAAGAGCAATGGCAGAGGATAACATTATATGGAAGGCAAATATTTGATCGTAGATAAGGCTCTTCTGCCTTCATATTGTGAGAAGGTCGCCCTCGCCAAAGAACTGCTGGAAGAGGGAAAGGCCGCAGATGTCAGTGAAGCCGTCAGGATGGTCGGTATTTCACGCAGCACTTTTTACAAGTACCGGGACATGGTCAGAGACATAAGCACAGTCTCAATGGGTCGCCATGCCATCATTTCAATGATGATGAGCCATAGTGTCGGTACTCTTTCCACTGTACTTAACATCATCTCACGTTATTGTTACAGTGTCTGGACTATAACCCAGAATCCTCCCGTAGACTCCAGGGCAAACGTGGTCATCACGCTTGAGCTTGGAGAGGATGCAGCAAGTCTCGACAGCATGTTGAGAGAAATTACAGATGCGCCCGGTCTTTCCAGGGTGCAGCTGCTTGGTATGGATTAGGAGGATAAATGGATTTCAAACAGATCGAAGCTTTTGTCAATGTAGTAAGATACAAAAGTTTTAGCAAGGCCGCTGACGCGACATTCTTTACGCAGCCCACCATCAGCACCCACATTCGCAATCTTGAAAAGGAACTTGGAGTAAAACTGCTTGACCGCAAGAGCAGAGTTGTTGAAATGACTCCGCAGGGCAGCAAGTTCTACAAGTATGCTGTTGAGATGATCAATGCACGCGCTCAGGCTTTTGATGCGCTGAACGACAGCAGCGAAAGCATCGGAGGAATACTCGAGATCCAGACCTCTTCCATTCCTGCCGTCACATTCCTGCCTGATCTTCTCTCCGGATTCCGTGCGGTACACCCTCGCATCCAGTATTATGTATCAGTATCTGATACTCAGACTGTTATCGACAACATTACAGAGCGCAGAGGTGAAGTAGGCTTTATCGGTGAGAAGATAAACTCTTCAACGATCGAATGCACAAAAGTCGCAGCAGACAAATCCGTGCTCATTGCACCTGTCGATTACAACATACCTTCACGCATAAAGCTTGCCGATGTGATCCAGTATCCTTTCATCTGGCGTGAGACGGGCTCTGCTACAAGAAGGATCTTCGAGCAGACAGCCCTCAAGTCAGGATTTGAAAAGGAAGAATTCGAAGTTGCAGCCCTGGTGGACGACATGGACACCATGATCCGTTCGGTCGAAGCGGGACTCGGTGTTGCGATCATATCGGAGAAGGTCGCTTCATCCATAGGAGGCAGAGTGAAGGTTTCCGAAATCGAAGACTTCAACGAAGACCGCGTCTTCTATATGATAAGCCTTAAGAGCACATCCTACTCCCCTGCTGCAGAGGCTTTCAGTTCATATGTAAAGTCGGTCATGAAAAACAGCTGAACGCAGAATAAAAAATATTTGCAATACAAATCGGTGTTACTGAAGTAACACCGTTTTTTTGATCTGTCAGTCGTGGATCTCCACGGAATACCTGCCGTTGCCCGGTTTGAAGCATCCGATAACATCCGTCTCGCAGCCTCTTTCTCCAAGCTGCTCTATAAGTCTCGGTATCTCGCTTTCCTTAGCGGCTATCAGAAGTCCTCCCGATGACTGCGGGTCATACAGGCAGTCTATGCGGGCTCTGAGATCCGGATCTCTGTTCGGATCCTTTGACAGGAACTCCATTACCTCGGCACCTACGTAGTCCATGTTGCGGTAAGCCCCTGCCGGGATTATACCCATGGCTGCCATCTCGAGGGCTCTCGGGAATATCGGCACCTTGTGGCTGTACAGCTCAAGCGTGACCCCGCCTGCCCTTGCCATCTCGGCCGCATGCCCCATGAGGCCGAATCCGGTGATGTCGGTACAGCCGTCCACCTTGACTCCCTGCATTGCCTCCCAGGCATATTTGTTCAGGAATGCCATCGTAGCCTCGATCTCTGCATTCTCCTCTTCAGTGAGAAGATCTACTTTGGCAGCGGTGGTCAGGACTCCGGTTCCGATCTTCTTTGTGATAACCAGAAGGTCTCCTGCGCTTGCACTGTTGCTCAGTATATCGTCAGGATGAGCAAAGCCGGTCACTGAAAGGCCGTACTTCGGCTCCTTGTCGTCGATACTGTGTCCGCCTACTATCGTGGCACCCGCCTCGCACACCTTATCATTTCCGCCTTCAAGAATTCCCTTTACCGCATCGAGCGGAAGCTTTCCGTTCGGGAATGTCAGCAGGTTCATGGCCAGCTTAGGCTGCCCTCCCATTGCATAGACATCGCTCAGGGCATTCGCTGCAGCGATCTGCCCGAACATGTAAGGATCGTCTACTATAGGCGGGAAGAAATCCACTGTGTTTATTATGGCTATATCGTCGGTAAGTTTATAAACGCAGGCATCATCGCTGCTCTCAAAACCGACGAGGATGCGCGGGTCGCTTATCTTCGGCAGGCCCGCCAGAATGTTTGATAGGACTCCCGGCCCTATTTTGGCGCCTCAACCACCGGCAGTAGTCATCTGTGTCAAAAGGACCTGGCCTTTTGAGTCAACAAAATCAGGAGCCTTCGGTTTAGGAGGCTCTATGTGACACGCAAGTTTTTCTTTTGCTTCCTGTAAAATTTTATCGTCTATCTCTTTACCCATATATGTGTATAATATCACCTTTCTTCTTTTTTTAATACAAGATATTGTGTTTTTTTCTATTGTCTTCAGAAGAACGGGTTTGTATAATCTTCATAATGTATTTTCAGACTATCTAACGAAAGAGAGAGATTATGGCTAAGTCATCAAGACAGATCATCCAGATCCAGGAGAAAGTGCCTCTGAGCAAGGGCATTCCGCTCTCCATCCAGCACACATTCGCTATGTTCAGTGCTTCTGTACTCGTTCCTTACATTCTCGGGATAAGTCCTTCCATCGCCCTGCTCATGAACGGCATCGGAACACTTATCTTTATTTTTGTCACTAAAGGCGGAGCACCGGCATACCTCGGTTCATCTTTCGCATTCATCTCACCGGCCCTGATAGTCATTTCACAGCCTGATCTCGGCTACAGATATGCCCTCGGCGGATTCGTCGTCACGGGTCTTCTGATGTGTATGATTGCAGGCATCATCAAACTGGTAGGCACAAGGTGGATCGATGCGATACTGCCTCCTGCAGCAATGGGTCCTATAGTAGCGCTCATAGGTCTTGAACTCGCGGGCAACGCGGCTCAGACAGCCGGTCTGATCGATCCTGAAACCAAAGAAATGGTCAAGGACCTCGATCCTAAGGTTGTGATAGTGTTTCTCGTAACGCTGCTGCTTGCCATATTCGGAGGAGTACTTTACAGAGGATTCGCAAGTGCGATCGCCATACTGATCTCTATCGTATCAGGTTATGTGCTTGCCCTCATTCTGGGCCTTGTTGACTTCAGCTCGGTAGGAAGCTCAAGCATGTTCGAACTGCCTGCATTCCAGACCCCACAGTGGAGCGCCCAGGCGATCGCCGTAATCATACCGGCTACCCTGGTAGTCGTTTCCGAGCATATCGGACATCAGGTAGTAACATCCGAAGTAGTCGGAAAGGATCTACTGAAAGATCCGGGACTCCACAGATCCATGTTTGCTGACGGTTTCTCGACAGCACTCTCGGGATTCTGCGGATCCTGCCCTACAACCACATATGGCGAGAACATCGGTGTCATGGCTATCACAAAGGTCTACAGCGTATGGGTCATCGGAGGAGCTGCGGCATTCTCGATCCTCCTCTCGTTCATCGGCAAGGCTTCCGCTCTCATCCAGACCATTCCGGGTCCTGTAATGGGCGGCGTAAGTTTCCTGCTCTACGGTATGATAGGAGCATCCGGAATCAGACTTATGGTCGACTCCAAGATCGACTATTCCAAGGCGAGGAACCTTGCAATGACTTCCGTTGTATTCGTAGTCGGACTCTCCGGCATCGCCATCAACCTCGGACAGGTCCAGCTCAAGGGAATGAGCCTCGCTGCATTAGTCGGAATGCTTCTCGGACTCATCATGTACCTGCTCGACAAATTCAAGCTTACAAATGAGTACGATGAAGTTGACGAAGATCAGGAAAAGCTGAAGACATTCGCCTCATCCAGATAATTTATACATGATTTCGCAAGTGAGTCGTTTTCACAAACGGCTCACTTTTATTATTTATTCTGTGATACAATTGTTTAGACAGAATTGAACAAATAATCACAGCACGGAGGAAAAAATGGCAGAGAGAATATTGGTTATGAATTTGGGTTCCACCTCAAGTAAGATCGCAGTTTACGACGACGATAAGGAAGTATTCAACGATACCATCCGTCATTCAACGGAAGAGCTGGCGCCTTTCGGAGATGTAACGGAACAGTACGAGTTCAGATATAACAAGATCAAAGAATCACTTGAGTCAAACGGTGTAAGCATAGATTCACTGACAGCCGCAGTATCCAGAGGCGGAAACATAGTTCCTTGCCCTCACGGAGCCATCGGCATCGACCAGGCTATGATAGACTTCCTGACCAGACCTGAGGATCTTGCAAAACATCCGTCGCTCATCGGAAGCATGATCGCATTCGACCTTAACAAAGAGTTCGGCATTCCAGTATGCATTTACGATGCCATCGGAACAGACGAGAAGATGCCTGTAGCCAGAGTCAGCGGAGTTCCGGAGATACCTCACTTCACGGTAGGCCATACACTCAACACCAGAGCCATGGCTATAAAGTGCGCAGAAGAAAGACTGGGAAAGAAATTCGACGAATGCACATTTATCGTTGCGCACCTCGGCGGCGGAAGCTCGATCAGACTCTATAAAGACGGCGTCAACATCGACAGCGTCAACGATGATGAAGGCAACTTCACTCCTGAGAGAGGCGGCGGAGTCAGCGCAAAGCGTCTGGTAGATCTCTGCTACAGCGGAAAGTATTCGTATAAGGAAGCCATGAAGCTCTTCCACGGCAAGGGAGGACTTATCGCACACCTCGGAACAGCAGATGCACGTGATGTCGAAAAGATGATATCTGACGGTGACGGATATGCCGCAATAGTATATGAGGCTATGTGTCTCAGCGTGGCAAAGGATATCGCAAAGCTCGCAGCGACCGTATGCGGCAAAGTTGACCGCATAATCCTGACAGGCGGTATTTCATATTCGAAGTACGTTTCGGACTACATCAGGGAGCACGTTGAGTTCATCTGCCCTGTAGAAGTCATGGCCGGTGAATATGAAATGGAAGCGCTGGCAGCAGGCTGTCTCAGAGTCCTCAGAGGCGAAGAAGAACTTCAGGACTTCGGTGAGATCGCTGCAGCAGCAACAGACCGCATCCGCATCTATCCGGGCGTAGAACCGTTCACCGCTCCTGCACGTTAACATAAAGCAGTCAAATCATTGAATAAAAAAACACGCTTTTGACAGATGCGCTGACAAAAGCGTGTTTTATTTTGGCTAAAGGCTGTTTTATTTACTTGATCAGGCCGAACTTCTTTCCGAGGTTCATCCATGATTCCTTTGATCTCTTGATGGTCTCATTCTTTCCGCAGAAGGAAGCTCTCACCCAGCCCGGACCGTGGAATGCACTTCCCGGAGTTATGAGTATCCTCTCCTCTTTTGCAGCTTTAACAAACTCATATTCATCCTCTACCGGGGATTTGATCCACATGTAGAAAGCACCCTGCGGATACAGCGCCTCGAGTCCGGCTCCCGTAACGATCTCATAGAGGTCTTTAGCATTCACCTTGTAGTAGTCAAGATCTGATCTGCACTTCAGGCATCTTTCTACTATGAGCTCCTGTATCGTCGGAGCGTTGGTTCCTCCGAGCACCCTGCAAGCTACGACCAGGGCTGCTGCTAATTCGTCATGCCCTTCCGCACACTTCGGGACGGCAACATATCCGATACGGTCTCCAGGCATAGAAAGAGATTTTGACCATGAATAGGCGATCAGCGAGTCTGCATAATAGTCACCCGGGAAAGGCACGTCCTGATCAGTGTAGACAAGCTCTCTGTATGGTTCATCGCAAATCAGGTAAATGGTATGTCCGAATTTCTCCTCTGCCTCTCTGAGCACGTCAGCTACCTTATCGAGAGCTTCTCTGGAGTAGATCTTTCCCGTAGGATTGTTCGGATTGTTTAGCATTACCGCTTTGACCTCCGGTACGAGGATCTCTCTGAGAGCATCTGCATCAGGATCAAATCCGAGCTTCTCATTGGCAGGTACCATCAGTGTCTCTGCGCCCCAGTTACGCGCCCAGTTTCCGTATTCTACAAAATACGGTGCGAACACGACCAGCTTATCGCCCGGATCGAAGATGCACTTGTTGATCATGTTTATTGAGTATGCAGCTCCGCACGACATGATTATATGGTCAACATCAAAGAAGTCTCCGCCTGCCCTCTCATTAAGGTCGTCAGCTATGGCCTTTCTTGTCGACTCATATCCGGCGTTTGACGGATAGCCATGGACAAGTAGCGGATCAAGATTATGGTTTATTTCGTCGATGGCATCGAAAACTTCCTGCGGCGGTTTAAGCCCCGGATTACCTATACTGAAATCATATACGTTCTCAGCGCCGTATATTTTTGCCATCTTTTTGCCTTCCTCAAACATGGCTCTGATCTGTGAACTGCCGGCGAGGAAAGGCTCCATTGCTTTCGAAATCATTGAAAAGACCTCCTAAGAAATAGCATAAACAAAATAATACTGCCCCTATAAATAATTCCCTTTTTTCTATTGTAATTGTATCACATATGAACTTGCAAAAAGCCCCCTTTTGTTCGATAATTGAACCATAAGAACAGTGCTTCGCGCCTGCTGCGCCAAGCGCATGTTACCCTATTGTTTCATTTATAAACGGAGGAATACATATGGCAAAATATGATTGGAGCAAATTCGGCCTTCATGTACCTGAGATCATGCTTCCAAAGGAAGGCACTGACTATTTCAAATGGGCTGTCGTAGCATGCGACCAGTTCACTTCCGAGCCTGAGTACTGGGATAAGGTCGAGGAGATCGTAGGCGATGCACCATCGACTCTAAGACTTATGCTCCCTGAGCTTTATCTCGACAAGCCGGGTGAAGCTGAAAGGATCAAAGATATCCGCGCAACAATGGATAAGTACCTCGAAGACGGCACCCTCAGAAAGATGGTTCCGGGCTGCATGCTTATCAAGAGAACAGCTGAAGGACGTTCCCGCCTCGGTCTCGTAATCGCTACAGATCTCGAAGCATATGACTTCAGCAAGGGTTCCAGCTCACTTACAAGAGCTACTGAAGGCACCGTAGTAGAGCGTATACCGCCTCGCCTGAGAATCAGAGGAGACGCTCCTATCGAGATGCCTCATATCCTTATCCTTATCGATGACCCTGACAAGTCGGTTATCGAGCCTCTCGTTGATGCTCCTAAGGAAGTCATCTACGACACTGATCTCATGATGGACGGCGGACACATCACAGGATGCTTCATCGAAGAGAAAGATCTTGAAGGCGCAAAGGAAGCTCTCTCGGCACTTTATGACAAGGCTGAAGAGAAGTACGGCGCAGGCCATGTTATTTTCCAGGCCATGGGCGACGGCAACCACTCCCTCGCAACAGCAAAGACAGCATGGGAAAACATCAAGAAGACTCTCTCGCCTGAAGAGATCGAAGGACATCCTGCAAGATACGCTCTCTGCGAGATCGAAAACATCCACGATGACGGCATCGTTTTCGAGCCTATCCACAGAGTCATCTTCGCTAACCAGGGACAGTCGGGAATGGATCTCGTAAACAAGCTCGTAGATCACCTTGGCAAGCTCAATGGCAAGGCATATCTCGCTGACGCTGATGCAGCAGTTCCTGAAGGCGCATTTGAGATCCCATATATCACGGGAGCTCAGAGAGGAAAGATCATCATCGAGGAGCCTGAAAATAAGCTTGAGGTAGGCGCACTGCAGGCAGCCCTTGATATTATGGTCAAAGAGGAAAAAGTCTGTGATATCGACTATATTCACGGCACAGCGGCTGTTGAGAAGCTGTCCGCAAGAGACGGCAACGCAGGATTCATGCTTCCGCCGATGGATAAGTTCATGCTCTTCCCTGCTGTAGCAGCAGACGGAGCTCTTCCTAGAAAGACATTCTCAATGGGCGAAGCAAACGAGAAGAGATACTACATCGAATCCCGCTACATCGCTAAATAAGTCTTTTACAAAAAGCAAAAAAATGGATCAGAGTGATCTGATCCATTTTTTATTTTATTTGACGGTGAAGCGCTTTTTCACAAGAGTAAGTGTCTTCAACGTATCTTTAGCGACGACCTTATAAGTATAGGTGCCCCTGGCCAGCGTTCCGAACTTTATCTTAGGGTCAAGTTCTCTTACAGAGAAGGATTTTGTACCCGGATTTGCGGATGCTGATAAAACAGCATTACCGTCGCTGTCGACCACTTTTACAGTAACCGTTTTGATCGTTTTGTTTGAACTGATACTTCCCTTGATCGAGAATGGGGTGCCTTTTGTAATCGATGAAGGATAGTTATATGACTCGATTTTAAGCGTGGAATACGTAGGCTTATCTATTACCTCGAACCGCCTGCTCACAAGAGTCCTCTTCTGCTTTGAGTCCGTTGCAACAACGGAATACGTATATTTACCGGTGCTCAGTGTGCCGAATTTTATCTTTGCATCCAGCTTCAGAACATCGTATTTCTTTGCATACGGTCTCGCTGTTGCGCTTATTACTTTATCGCCGTCTTTATCGTTTACCGAAACCACCACTTTTTTGATGCTGTAGTTTGATGTGATCTTTCCGCCGATCGAGAAAGCTTCGCCCTTATACAGAACTGACGGGTAAACAGCATTCGATATCGCCAGTTTGCTGCTGCCGGCAGACGGCTTAGGTGATACAACGAATTTCGAATCTACCAGAGTTTTTGACTTCTTCTCGTCTTTTGCTGTTATCCGGTAAGTGAACGTTCCGGTGGACAGTGTACCGAATTTGATGGATGCGTCAACGCCTGCCAGATCGTAATTCCATTTGTCAGGCTTAACGGTTTTGCTTATAACCGTGTTACCGTTTGAGTCAATGATTTTGACCGTAACTTTGGAGATCCTGTAATTCGAACTTATTACGCCTTCCACGCCGAATCCGTTGCCTTGTCTTATCTTTGTCGGGACCGTATGATCCTTAATAGTAAGGGTGGATTTTGTTTCAACATTCTTTGCTGAAGTCGGTGCCAGAGGCTTGCCTTTGCCCGGAGCTTTTGCCTTCTTCGCCAGTCCTACTTCCTTTATGAGCCAGTACTGGGTGCATTTGATAGGACTTTTCATTGATGAATCATCCCACACCTGTATGCCGCACTTTCTCGGGCCGAGATTGTACCAGGAGTCCATAACATACGGCACTCCCTTCTTTACATCAGTAAGCAGCACTCCATGCATGCCAAACACCGATGCATTTTTGCCCCAGATCACTACACCCTCAGGGTGCGCTTTTATAAGCCTCTCAAATTCCCTGATCCTTGCTGCATTTGTGTTTCCTTTGAAGAAGCCCACTCTGACTTTATATGACATGCCGTCAGTTTCAAAGGTAAAACGGTGAAGCAGAAGTCCGAATATCGTGGCTTTTTTTCTGATGGTTTTGTTTGATATGGTGCTCCACTTGGTCGACCCACGCAATAGCATGGCTCTTCTGATCATTACTTTTGTTGCCGAAAGGATACAGTCTCCGCTTCTGTAATCTGCAGCCGGAGTATAGCAAACGGATTTTCTGTCCACCGGAGCAGTTGCAGCTGCAGCCGGTACAGGCATGGCTGTAATGATAAGAGCAAGTGTTATCATTAATACTGTTATTCGTTTCTTCATGATAAGATACCTCCGCACCTTATAGAATAGCCATTATTATGGCGAACGTAAACAGACCTAAACACATGTTATGTTATCTTAATATTTTGATATGAGGCGCACGTATAGGTTCATAAACGGCTACAGCCGCACCATCCAGTGAAGCGCCGCTTCTTGTAACCTCCCCTATATACCAGTAATCGGTGCACATACCGGGATCAAGCATCGTGGTATCTGTCCATTTCTGGATGCCTTCGCTGAACATGCCCATGTTGTGCGATGAATCCATCGCATATACATTGCCGTCTTCTGCTCTCACCACAAGCACTCCGTGAGTACCCGTGCTGGCGGCATTTATGCCCCAGACCACTATGCCTTCAGGATGTTGTTTCAGAAGCTCCTCAAACTCTCCTATCCTTGAGTGGCTGTCTTCTCCCTTAAACGAACCGCTGGATACGCTGTATGTGAAGCCATCTGATTCGTAGTTAAAGCTGTAAAGGAGCAGTCCATCCGTTGTTGCTTCAGGACGCAGCGACTCATTCGTGATGTTTGACCAGCCGCTTATGTTGCGCATTATCGCTGCTCTTCTGATCATCATTCTTGTAGCCGTCAGTATACAGTCTCCGTCAATGTAGTCGGATTCATCGGTGTAGTAGACGGATCTGCATTCAAGCAGACTTTCGGCACATACTGCGGATGTCACGAACGGGATCATCAGCACAAATGTCAATAATATGGTAATAATTCTCTTTTTCATGGTTTTATCCCCCATTTCTAAAGCAAACAGTTCCCCACTGTGCCACAGAATAATCCGGCTGTCTTTATTCGTAAATAAATCTAAATGCTTGTTATGGCCTTTCTTAACATATTGAAATATACCGGTGCAGATCCGGGACCAGCTATTCAGAAAGCAAAAAAATAAACCCCTGCGGAAAGCATGGGATTTCATATAAAAAAGATGCAGGCCCGATGGCCTGCATCCGTGTTATTCTGCTTGTTATTCAGTATTAGTCAGCAAGTGCATCTCTTTCTCTTGACTTGTCGAATACTGCTCTTTCCTTGTCGAGTGTCGGTGTTGCTTTTGCTACGATGAAGGCAACGAGTCCGCCTGCGATGAATCCAGGCAGAAGTTCGTAAACACCTGTTGAAGCGGAGAGTCCGCCGAACAGCCATCCGAGGTCTACTACGAAGCCTGTGATGATACCTGCGATAGCTCCCTTGTAGTTGAACTCTCTCCAGAAGAGCGACAGGATGATAACAGGTCCGAACGAAGCACCGAATGCGCCCCATGCGTTCTCTACGAGGTTCATGATAGCCTGAGCACCTGCTCCCTTCGAAGAAGCGATCAGGTAAGCGATAACAGCGATAACTACTACTACGATACGTCCTACCATTACGCCTTCCTTCTCGCTTACGTCTTTCTTGAAGTTCGAGTAAAGGTCAGCAGTAAATGAGCTGGAAGCTACGAGCAGCTGAGAGTCTGCTGTCGATACCGAAGCAGCGATGATAGCTGCGAGCAGCAGTCCCGAGAGTGCCGGCGGGAAGAACTTTCTTGCCATTGTGATGAATACCAGCTTCTGCAGTCCCTGTGGGAGCAGCTCATCAGCAACGAGCATTCTGCCCATGTAAGCGATGAGGCATGCACTTCCAAGGGAGATGATTACCCAGATGATAGCGATCGTCGAGGACTTCTTGATTTCCGAAGGCTTCTCGATCGACATGAATCTTACGATGATGTGCGGCATACCGAAGTATCCGAGACCCCATGCCATTCCGGTTGCGATATCCTGCCAGCTTGCGCTGAAGATGCCGCTTCCGAAGTCGCATGTAACTACTGCGCCGCTTGCATCTGTGTACTCATATACCTGGCTGAGAAGCGAGGTGTCGAGTTCGGTATGTGTGATCCATACTGTGATAGGAACTGCCATGAGAGCGATCATCATCAGCATGCCCTGGAAGAAGTCTGTCCAGCATACAGCGGTGAATCCTCCGAAGATCGTGTAGAATACGATCAGCAGTGCGAAGATCACCATAGCGAGTGTGGTGGAGATTCCCGGGAACAGTGTTCCGAATACCGTAGTACCTGCTACAAATGCAGATGCAACATAAATGGTATATGCAAAGAGGAAGATAAGCGCGCAGATGACCTGCAGTGTCTTTGTATCAGCATCGAATCTGTTTGCAAGGAACTGCGGGATCGTGATCGAGTCATTTGCTTCTTCCGAGAATACTCTCAGTCTTCTTGCGCAAAGGATCCAGTTAAGTGCTGTACCGAGTGCAAGTCCGATACCGATCCAGATCTGGCCGAATCCGAAGGCCAGGATCGAGCCCGGAAGACCCATCAGCAGCCATGCTGACATATCGGAAGCCTGTGCGGAAAGAGCTGTTACCCAAGGTCCCATCGCACGTCCTCCAAGGAAGTAGTCCTCCTGGCTTCTTTGTTTGTCCTTGATGTAGAAGTAAATTACTACTCCCATCAGGGCCACAAAGTACAAAATAAAGGTTAACATTTCAGAACTCATATAATACTCCTTTTCTATTGTCACCTCTTAGCTTATTTCGAGTTTTTATTTTTTACGGCATGTTCAAATCCGAGTTATCTTTATTGATTCGAATTATCGCCATAAGAATGGGTTTGGTGACAATAAACAATTATGTACATATTATCACTCGAATGTATCTTTAAGTCAATCTAAAATTGATATTAAGTTATCGTATAAGCACCGCATTTAACGCTTATACCGCACTGTTGTGTTCCCAGAAAGTGTTGAAATTTCAAGGCTTTTTGGCAGCAGAAGAGAAGAATGTCACCCTTAAAGATTGTTATTTATTTATCAATTTTAGGTCCGATTTGCACCCTTTCATACACATTTCATTATTAAAAGCTAATAAATTTTCATATTTTGCTTTAATAATTCATAAAACCGTGTTGTCAGATTCTTAAAGCAATCTTCACTGATCAACTTGCATAATAGAAAAACCGAGTTGTACGGATCGCACATCTTTCTTATAATTAGACCATACAAACTAACTGATTTTTATGAGCGTTTTCTTAAGGAGGGTTCGTATGGGGAAATTAGATGGTAAAGTTGCAATTATTACAGGATCAACATCCGGTATGGGTCGTGATACCGCCTATCTTTTTGCTAAAGAAGGTGCAAAGGTCGTTGTAACAGGACGTAATGAAGAACGCGCCAGGGCCGCCGTAGAAAAAATCAAAGCAGAAGGCGGCGAAGCTATCTATGTGATAGCTGATACCAGCGATCTGAATTCCCCGCAGAAGATATTTGACGCCACCATGGAGGCTTATGGTACTGTAGATATTCTTTTCAATAATGCGGGCATGATCAGCATGAAACCGATAACCGAACTCAGTGTTGAAGAGTTCGTACAGGTAATGAATGTAAACCTTACTTCAGCTTTCATCCTGACCAAGCTTTGTGCTCCTGTCATGAAAGAAAAAGGTGAAGGTCATATCATAAATACTTCCTCTGTAGCAGGTTGCTCCGCGCACTGGGGTCCTATTGCTTACTGCACCAGCAAGCATGCCATGAACGGACTCACAAAAGCCATGGCTCTTGAGCTCGGACCTGAGATCCATGTCAACGGTATTCAGCCGGGCGCCATCATGACAGCCATGTTTGATGAGGCAGGCGGTCCTGTTGTTGATTTCATGACAAGCCGTTCACCTCTTGGCCGCGTAGGTCAGGGAAGCGAGATCGCTACTGTTGCCCTGTTCCTCGCTACAAGCGATTCCTCATTTGTGGACGGGCAGCTGCTCCGTGTTGACGGCGGTGTAGACTGTTAATAAAATTCAGGAATCTGATCTGAAAAAAACATCCCTGCGCATTTGCAGGGATGTTTTTTTCTATGTATTATCTGCCTCATTGATATCCTGGAAGCGTTTGCCCCAGACATTCGTCAGCGCCATGACTGTCGCGAATGCATCAGGATCCACCTCAGCAACGTGCTTTTTCAGCTTTATGCTCTCTGCCGGAGTGCAGATGATCGACAGCGTCCTCCTCTCCTCCTTGGTATACTCACCTCTTGAAGCGTGTGTAGTCACTGCCCTGTTCAGATCTTTCAATATATATTCGGTGATCTCTTCGCGTTTTTCCTTTGTGCTCGTGATTATATCGAACTGAACGTACCTTCCGCCGTATCCTACCGTAATAGCAGATATTACCCTTGCAGCCACTATAGCCGTCACGATCGCGTAAACCGCTATGTTAGTGTCAAAGACGAAAGCCGATATGGTGATTATGGCTACATCGAGAGCCATCTGTATGTCACCGGTTCTCACATGATTGAGAAGCCTGAACTTTATGACTCTGGCCAGAGTGTCGGTTCCTCCCGAAGAGTATCCGCCTATGTACCCCACTCCGGTCGCAATACCGTAGAAAAGTCCGATAAGCAAGGCAGCCAGGAACGGATCCGGCGACCTGAGGAATTCATAATCGATATGCTCAAAGATGAAGAGCATTATCGGGTAGGCGAATCCCAGCGCTATAATGCGTTTGACCTCAGCTTTTCCCATAGCAAAATACGCAACGATCAGAACGACCATGGAAAGTGTATAGTATACAAGCGAGTAGCTTACCGGCAGAAAATGCGTTATCAGTCTTGCGACACCCGGCATTCCTCCTGAAGTCATGCCGTTCGGGATCATGACGAATATCTGTACAGACGAACCGAAAAACGCCGACGTCAGAACGATCAGCGTTTCTCTGAAAAATTTTCCTGCTTTTGTTTTAGGTGATCTTAACATTATTGCGTTATGCCTCCGGATACCAGTCCACCTGATCACGGTAGCTTCCGAATGGTGTTACAGGGAGATATACCTGCATGTCGAATCCAAGCTCGCCATAAGTATCATATACAGGGAACATGGTTATGCACAGCGACCAGCCGCCGTCAAATGCCAGCTGAAGTGTATCTCTGGAGATCTCGCCGTACTTGCCGGTAGCGAATCTCACATCAAGGAGTTCCGAAGGGAATCCTGTTTTCGGAGTTTTAAGGTTTCTGCTGTTCGGCATGCGTCCGAGATATCCGCGCGAGTTCACGCAGCCGATGCGTGTAACCTTCAGTTCATCAATAGGATTGATGAAGTAATAGTCGATCTTTCCGTAGAAGTAGTCAAACAGTCTCTGCGGAGCTTCTGGATGGAACTTTAATAAGCGCGGGAATTCACGTCCGATGGCTCTGAGCATAGGGGTGATAAGAGATCCGTATACAAAGTTTTCATCCTTGACCAGTTCTCCCCAGTTCTCTGAATCACGCGGTGCGATATTCATGAGTATCTCGTTCATGTCATCAAAGTACTCATTTGAGCATGGGATGCCGAAAACACGGTCACCGAAATCATCGATACCGTTGAACGAATTCATGATCTTATCCTTGTTCATATCGAGTTCGCGGTCAGCGACAGGCAGAGCGGCCAGGATCCTGGCATCGTTTTTAACGGATATTGCAAAACGCCAGTCAATATCAGGACGCTCCAGCAGGATCTCTCCGAAAGAATCTCTTTCAAGCTTTCTGTCGAGATAATTCAGACGTATGAGCAGCGGCTCGCCTTCTGTTTCGAAAATAAACGGTTCATGTTCGGCAATGCGCTCCATGGCAGGAGCAGCCTGTCTGTATGCCAAGTCTCTTTCTTCGTCAGTATCTTCCCAAAGATGGAAGAAGTAACTGGATTCTTCATCATCTTTGATTACATATGGCACGTTCTCTCTTTCAAGGATGGTTTTGAACGCTTTGACGCAAGCTTCGACGAGAATTTTATTTATCATTTTGAACTCCTCCTTCAGGAAATCATTTGCGATTGGATCAGCCCGTCGGGCCGAAAACATCCATATATATTATAGCCTATGCAAAACAAAAATACATCCGGTTTTAGCATTGATAATATACAGCAGATGGGAAAATCGATAGATATTTGAATGCTTGAACACATCGTTTACCAATAGTAAAATAATGTAAATCAGTTTTATGGAAAGGGGCAATGCAGTGATTTCAACAAAAGGACGTTATGCTCTTCGAATAATGATAGATCTCGCTCAGAATGGTGAAAACGGGAATGTTGCGCTTAAGGATATTGCCGAGAGACAGCAGATCTCAAAGAAATATCTGGAGATAATCGTCAGAGATCTTGTCAAAGGCGGTATGGTGGAGGGCACCAGCGGGAAAGGCGGCGGCTATAAGCTGTGCCGCAGGCCTGATGAATATACCGTATGTGAAATAATTGAAGTAATGGAAGGCACGCTGGCTCCTGTTGCATGCCTTGAAGAAAACGCCAAAGCCTGTCCTCTGGCTCCCGGTTGTCATACGCTGCCTTTGTGGAAAGAATATTATAAGCTTACCCACGACTTCTTTTCCGGCAAAAAGCTGAGCGATCTGCTTTAGCCGTTAACTTCATAAACAAAACGGGTGTCACTGAAGGATACCCGTTTTTTTATATACACCCTTTTTCGTTTATTTGTTCTGTTATTTGTTCTGTCATTTCAACGGATCGATAAACTTCTTTGTGTCTTTGGCGATCAGTCCGGCGAACAGGATGAGCGAGAACAAGTTAGGTATGCACATTACGCCGTTGCAGAAGTCAGCAGCATCCCACAGAACCTGTGCCGATACAACGCATCCTACGAAAGTCATTATTACGTGCAGAACACGGAATACGATCAGTGACTTTGAACCGAAGAGATACTCCCATGAAGTCTCGCCGTATGTGCACCATCCGATGATAGTGGAGAAGCAGAACAGTGCGAGACATATCGTTACTACGAAGTCTCCGATACCGCCGAGTGCCAGCTTCCATGCTGTGTTGGAGATGACTGCTGTCTGAGCTGCATCGAGTGTTCCGTCTGCTACAAGGCTTCCAACGCCGGAGCAGAGGATGACCAGAGCTGTGAATGTGCAGATCACGATGGTATCGAAGAATACTTCTACGATGCCGTACAGACTCTGATGTGCAGGAACTTCGATATCAGATGTAACGTGTACCAGCGGAGCTCCGCCGACGCCGGCCTCGTTGGAGAAGATACCTCTTGTAACACCCTTTGAGATAGCTGTCTTGATTGTAATACCGGTGATGCCGCCCCATGCAGCCTGGTTGCTGAACGCGCTCTTGAAGATGAGTCCGATTGCTCCAGGGATAGCGCCGATGTTAAGTACCAGAATTATAAGTCCGAAGAATACATATACGCACGCCATGATCGGTGTCAGATATGTGCAGACTTTACCGATCTTCTGGATACCGCCCATGATGCAGAGTGCAGAAAGAATGCAGATGATCAGGCCCCATACAAACGGAGGAACCGAAGGGAAAGTAGTTCCCATAACGCCCGCTACGGAGCTTGCCTGTACAGCATTACACGATATATAAGATACAAGTACGCAGCATACGGCGAAAATAACACCCATGATTTTTGCAAGCCATTTCCATTTTTCACTCATGCCGCGTGTCAGGATGTACATTACACCACCACGCCAGATGCCTTTTTCGTCTTTTTCACGGAAATGCATCGCCAGCATGATTTCAGCGTACTTTGTTGCCATACCTGTGATAGCCGCGATCCACATCCAGAAGATCGCTCCCGGACCTCCGGATACCAGCGCTGCAGATACACCTACAACGTTACCGTTGCCTACGCAGGATGAAAGCGCTGTTGCCAGAGCCTGATAAGGTTTGAGCTGGCCGTCGCCCTCGCCGCCTTTCTTCCTTAATGCTCCGAATACCGTACGGATGGCGACTCCGAACTTACGGAACTGAACGCCGCGTGTCACGACGGTCATCAGAATACCTGTACCGAAGAACACGCACAGCATGATCGGTCCGAACAGGAACCCTGTACCTGCATTAAAGAAGTTGTCTAATGATTGTAAAAAACCTCCCATAGTTCCACCTCTTTCTTATTAAAAACTTAGAGTTATTAATACCGTATATATTTAAGCTGTTTCACAGATGAACTCTGCTATAGCTTCTGTTGCTATGATCCTCTGGCCAAACAGGTCATGGTCAGTATGGAGATACAGCAGAGGCCGTATGCCCGGGAATTTATCTGAACAGATGCGGTCCCATATAGGCTGTACCATGTCCTGAGGAGGAGCAATGATGTCGGCATCACCTACGATGCATAACACATTTCTGTTTTCTCTGGCCATTTTTTCCAGGTCGCTGTCAAATATCAGCCTGTCCAGATTATCCTCAATATTTTTGCAGATACCTTCTACACCGTCATAATGCAGCGGATAACCATCCTGAAGGACAAAGTGCTGATCATCCATTCTGTCATTGCGGACAAAATATGTCGGATCAAACGGAGCAAGAAGTATGGTTCCTCTGACCCACGGAAGATCATTGGTGACATGTATGCATGTATTTCCTCCCATGCTGTGCCCCATGATGTAGATCCAGTCAGGGTCCACATTGTAGCGCGTGCTGAATTCCTCTCCGTGAACATATTCCGCTATCGCCTGAGCATCTTCGATGCAGTTTGTTATCGAATATTTGCCCTGACTCCCCCATGCTCCGCGGAAATGCGGTGAAACAGTCACACACCCCATGCGCACCAGAGCGTGAAGAATGTCATCGTGGCGCGCGGTTCCCGGATATCCGTGGAACATGATGACGCATGGGCGTTTTGTCGCAAAATCCTGTTCCGGCCACATGATCTGTCCGTAAACATGCGATCCGTGTGATACGAAATCAAATGCGCTGTAGCTTGACAAGATTTCAGGCGGTGTATCCGGATCTACAGGCGGATCGGAAAACAAATATTCAGGGTATAAATTCTTTTTACAGCCATCCGCGTTGTTATTGTCCATAGTCCCTACCCTCCTATGTACTTGTTGTACAGTTTGTTTGCGGTTTCAGCGGTTTTAGCTTTTGCTACACCGATATGGAGCACATCTCCGCGTCTCATCACAGGCATCTCTTCGCAGAGTTCAGGTTCCGTGCCATCATGGCAGACTGCTGTAATGACTGTATAATCATCAGGAAGCTGCTTTACAAAGTCGAGTTCGTCTTCCGGAATATTGACCGGATCCTTCAGCACTGCAATTCCTGCAAAACCGTTTGTATCTTCTCTGCCTATTGCCGTTCCCGGTTCATCATCAAATGTAGAACGAACCCTCAGAAGAGGAACATCAAAGTCGATCGCGGCCTGTATTGCCTTTGGATGTATCACCAGGCTTCCCCACTCAGCCAGTGTCTTCATGTCATGCTGAGATATGGAGTCCATAAATGCGGCGCCGGGTACTATTCTCGGGTCAGCCCTTGCGATCCCCGGTACGTCTGTATATATATCCACAACATCTGCCTGCAGATACCCGCCGATAAGCGCTGCAGATGTATCACTGCCTCCTCTTCCGAGTGTCGTAGTCTCACCTTCAGATGTTCTGCCCTGGAATCCTGTGATGACCGGAACAATTCCCTGTGCCAGCGTCTCTCTGATAGGCTCCGTTTCAATTGCTGTTACGGAAGCTTTTCCAAAAGTGCCATCCGTCAGTATATGAGCGCTTTCCCCTGTAAAAGGTTTTGCGGGAACGCCGTTCTCTATAAGTTCGTCTGCGAATACACACGCGGATATAGTCTCTCCGCAGGACGACACCAGATCTTTCATCAGTGGATCGCTGCCCTTTACAAGTGACAGAAGCGTGTCAGTTGCGTAAGGATCGCCGCGTCTTCCCATGGCTGAAACTACCACTACTACCTGATTACCCAGCTCAAGTTCTTTCTTTATATGGCTTATAGCTGCCGCACGGCTTTCGGCAGTTGCGACAGAAGACCCTCCGAATTTCATAACGACCAGTGACATTGCTGTTTCTCCTTATTCGCTCAGTGATGCAAAGAATACTATCTTTCCTGCTGCCAGCTGTTCCTCAGCAAGGCTGTGCATTTCCTTTACACTTATAGGTCCGGTTACGATCCCGTCTCCAAGTCTGCGTACAAAACGGTCTTCTATGAATGACAGATCGTCGCCCCGTACATAGTAGGAATGGAATACCTCCGAGTTATCCACTGCAGCATCTTCAGAAAAGTCGCCGCGGTGTGTATTTCCTTTATATATATCCACTATGTCTTCGACCATTGAATGTGCAGTAGGATAACGGCCGGCACCCTGACCGTATATGCTGAGGCGTCCTACATATTTGCCTATCAGAGTGATCAGGTTGTTATTGTCGTGTACGCTGGCCTCAAGAGAATCCGTGTCATACAGTGTCGGCTCTACAAAAGCGGTGATCTTTCCATCCTGATTTGATCCGCGGCAGATCAGCCTGCAAACCTTCCCCGCAGAGCGGAAAGCAATGATATCAGCCTTCGTGATATAACGGATTCCTTCTGTAGGGATGTCCTCCGGTGAGATCACTACGTTGAATGCTCTGTTTATGGATATGGCGCATTTGCGCTGAACATCCAGTCCGTCTATGTCTGCAGACGGATCTGCCTCTGCATATCCGAACTCCTGAGCCTGCTTGAGCGATGCACTGAACGATTCGCCGGTGCGTGTCATTCTATCTAAAATGTAATTTGTTGTTCCGTTTATGATGCCGCTGATAGAGTGGATAGGACCGCAGCGGCGCGTCCTGTCAAGATTGTAGAGCCAAGGGATCCCACCGCCTGCGCTCGGAGTAAATTCGAGGCAGGCGCCGTTTTCCCTTGCTAACGTGTGGAGGTCTTTATAGTATTTGGAAATCAGATGTTTGTTGGCGGTCACTACGCTCTTGCCCGCCTTAAGAGATGATGTGATAAATTCATATGCAGGATGGAGTCCGCCAATGGACTCTACTACCAGATCTACCTCGGGATCGGACAGGATCTGGTCAATATCCGTGGTGAGTATACAGTCTACGTCGTTAAGCGGACGAAGATCCATCACATACTTTACTTCTATTTCCGGAGCTAACTCGTCCCTTATGATCTCGTATGCGCCTCGTCCTACGACTCCCATTCCGATAATAGCGACTTTCATAGTACTCTCTCCTTCTGCTTGCTCAACTGATTTATCTTTTTTAGTTTCTATTCAGTCTTTGTCTATGATCAGTTCCGCTATCTGCACTGCATTCGTAGCAGCGCCCTTCCTTACCTGGTCTCCGCAGCACCACAGGTTTATACCGTTCTCATTTGCAAGATCTCTTCTGATCCTGCCGACATATACGATGTCCTGATTAGAGGTAAGTATCGGCATTGGATACTTCTTCTCTTCAGGAACGTCATACAGCTTTGCTCCCGGTGCTTCGGAAATAGCTTTCTTAACATCTTCAAGATCAAGCTTGTCTTCCGTGATCACTATCGCCGATATGCTGTGTGATCTTTCAACAGGTATTCTTACGCATGTGCACGAAACCTTGAGATCCGGGAGATGCATTATCTTGCGTCCCTCATTCTGAAGTTTCATTTCTTCAGATGTGTACAGGTTGTCACCGAAGCCGCCGATCTGAGGTATCACATTGAATGCGATCTGATGCTGGAAAACCTTAGGTTCTATTTCTGCCCCGTACGAGTTACCTTCTCCTCCGGCCTCTCTTGCCCTGAGGATGGCTTCAGCCTGACCATACATCTCAACAGGGCCGGCTGCTCCGGCTCCGCTGGTTGCCTGGTAGGTCGAGGCGTAAAGTGTCTTTATCGTGGATAATTTGTTTATGGCATTTATTGCCACCAGGGTGATGATCGTTGAACAGTTCGGGTTACTTATGATCCCGTTGTGCTTCAGCGCATCCTCAGGATTGATCTCAGGGACCACCAGAGGCACATCCTCACACAGTCTGAAAGCAGATGAGTTGTCTACAAAAACAGCTCCTGCAGCCTTTATATAAGGTGCCATAGCCTCAGCTATGTTGTTTTCAGCAGCTCCAAGCACTATGTCCAGTCCTTCAAACGCAGTCTCACATGTTTCCTGTACTGTAATGTCACCGAAAGGAGTCGGAAGGACCTTTCCTTTTGATCTGGAGCTTGCCAGACATCTCAGCTCATTTATGGGGAAATTTCTCTCTCCCAGAACTTTTATCATCTGCTGTCCTACAGCACCGGTTGCGCCCATTACTCCAACATTGTATTTTTTCATGACGGTCCTCCTTTCCTTTTCTTAATTCGAATACTAACACCGGCTTTTTTTTATGTTAAACAAGTCGTTTTTATGCCTTTAATAACAGATTCTTATCGTTTTGTTGCTTTCGGCTTTTTATCTGATACAATAGTGTTAACCTGTTTTCCGATGACCCTTTACGGAGACTGCTGAAAATGGAAATCCGACATCTTATATCTTTTCTTCAGGTGGCCATGCTCAAAAGCTTTACAAAAGCCGGAGATTCGCTAGGTTACTCTCAGGCCAACGTCAGTCTTCAGATCCGCCAGCTTGAGAGCGAGCTGGGAGTCCCTCTTTTTGACCGTATAGGCAAAACTGCGCATCTTACCCAGTACGGCGAAATGCTTGTCCCGTACGCGCAGAATATAGTTTCAACAACGACCACTATAGATAACATGTTCAGGGAGAAGGAAAATCTGGCAGGAAATCTCCGGGTAGGGTTCGTGGAGTCTCTTTTCGAATGCCTTTTCAAAGATGCTCTGAGTATTTTTCACAGAGAGTTCCCACGGGTCACTGTAGAAGTGATTGCAGATTCAACGACGACTTTGTTGAAACTGCTGCACAGCGGTCAGCTGGATATAGTGTGCATGGTCAATGACGATTTGAGGGATCAGGATCTCCTTTACTGGGACAGCATCGAATGTGATATTGTGATAGTCTCAAACAATGACCATCCGCTGACTTCACGTCTAAAGCTGGATCCGGGCGATCTGGACGGTCAGGAATTTATTATGATGGAAGACTCCGCCCCGTATGTTCTCACGTTCAACCACTGGCTGCGTGATGAAGAAATCGAAATAGTACCATGTATCAAGGTGCAGATCCCGTTTGGAGCCAAACAGCTTCTGTATAACAACAACTATCTTTCAGTTCTTCCGGAATTTTCAGTAAAGAAAGACATCCTTGAAGGCCGGATCACTAAGCTTAATGTCGAAGGCTTTTCCCAGACACAGCATGTGCAGTTCCTTACACACAAAAGCAAGGTGCTTACGCCTCAGATCGAGGGCTTTCTGTCAAATGCAGTCGATGCCTTCAGGGACCTGACAGAAAACAACTAAAAAAACCGGTCCGAAGACCGGTGACATTTAAAAATATTATTTACAGATTAGAGGAGATGCTGTCATACGCTTTTGCTGTCAGCTCTGCAGGCAGCTTCTCTCCGTTGTAGCAATAACAATCGGTATCAGCGGCATCTTCGCCGTATTTTTTTGCCCAGCATATGGCTCTTACTGCATCGGAGAACGGATTCGATACAGGATCTGTTACCGCATCAAACACTTCACTGATCACATCACCGTATCCGGCATATGATCTCCTTCCGTTCATAAGTTCACTGTGCTCACGCGCAAAACAGTTTACCGTTGAAAGCAGCAGACCGTCATAGACCGGGGAATCTCCGAGTATCATCCCGGACGGATCTCCTTCTGCGCCTCTGAGCAGCATCAGTCTGTCCTTCAGTATTCCCGATACTGCCATTTCATCCTTTCCGCCGCTGTCTTTGGCGATAATCAGGTTATCGTATTTGTCTGCAAGTTCTCTGACTACCGCAGGGTCAACTGTTACTCCCGTTACAAGCGGCAGCTGATAAAAAGCCATCGGCAGACCGAGATCAAGGATCCTGCTCATTTCTGCGATCTGTCTGTCCCTTTCGTCCATACCTGCGGGAACACAGAATACAAAGGCTTTGACATCCAGTTCTTTCATGGCTCCAGCCGGATCGGTGATTCCGGATTCTTCGCAAAGGATCTCACACCACCTTTTAATCGATGATATCGTTTCGCCCGCAGAAGGCTTAAGAGCTCCTATCATCATGGAGAATCTGCCGAACTCAAAGCCCTTCAGGAAGAAACGCACTATATCCTCCTGGCTGTCCTGTGATAATACCCATCCGTCTCCGGTAGAGCCCGGTACAAGCACACCTTTGCTATACGGATAGATTTCCTCAAGAGCCTCAGCCATTCTGCATGTATCTATGACTCCATCCTCTTTGTAGTACGTGAGAGGCGGAAACCACAGTGTCGGGAATCCATTGATCTTCATTTGCTTCTTACCCCCTTTTCCCTTTATGAACCACTTATTCTTCCAGTGCAAGTTCTGCAGCTTTTAAAGCGTGGATGACCGTCGTATCAAATACGGGTATTTCAACATCTGCCTGATCGATGAGCGATCCCAGTTCATGCCGCCGATCATGCCTATGGTTTTCATGCCGGTTCTCCCATGATGACTCTTTGTATACTTATGGCACATTCTACTACATGAAGATAATAACAAAAAGAAAAAGAACGGCAATCAGCCGTTCTTTATGTCGTGGTAGCGCATCAGGGAATCGAACCCTGGATTCCGCCGTGAGAGGGCGACGTCTTGACCTCTTGACCAATGCGCCACAGTTTTTCATGCGCAAGTAGTATTATAAACAAAAGGGACTGGCTTGTCTACAGGAATTTTAAAAAAAAGTTATCAAGATTTATGATCTGCAATATGTTATCATTGGTTTATGGACAAGAAAAAAATACTCATCATTCATACAGGCGGCACTATCGGTATGGTCCGTACGGAAAACGGCTTTGCTCCAAAAGCGGGAGCCATTATTGAAGAGCTGAATCAGATCCGTGATCTTAACTCTCCTGACATGCCTTTGTGGGATCTCATCGAGTTTGACCCTCTGCTTGATTCTACCAACGTCAGAGTTGAGCAGTGGAACGCCATGGCCGATACCATAGCCGAAAACTATGACAAATACGACGGATTCGTATTGCTTCACGGCACCGATACTCTCGCGTACAGCGCATCAGCTCTGTCATTCATGCTCGAAGGACTTGATAAGCCTGTCGTCTTTACCGGCGCACAGATACCTCTCTGCGAGCTCAGGAGTGACGGGCGCGACAATCTCATCACTTCGATGATGATCGCTGCTGACGGCGTTATACGCGAAGTCAGTCTGTGTTTCGGAGACGCTGTTCTGCGGGGCAACCGGGCGATCAAGTACTCAGCGGACGGCATGGTGGCTTTCACATCACCTAACTACAGCAAACTCGCTGATGCAGGTATCAATATCGAATATAACCACGCATGCATAGACGATTATGTAAAGAGTTCTTTACATTATAGTTTCTTTGATACAGTCAGCTTAAAAGAAAGCAGGATAGCTGTCATCAAGGTCGTTCCGGGAATACAGTTTGACATCTTTGAGCCGATCATGGGTGAATCACTTGACGGACTTGTGCTTGAAACTTTCGGCAAGGGAAACATACCGAATTATGACCCTGCCCTTTCACGCCTTATCACCGAGGCAAGCAAGTGCGGCACTATCGTAGTGGTCTGCACCCAGTGCCCGGCAGGCACGGTAAGCCTCGGTACTTACGAAGCAGGTTCGGCGCTTGTCAAAGCCGGTGCGGTCAGCGGAGGCAATATGACCACCGAAGCTGCCATCACCAAGCTCACCTACCTTCTGAGCAAAGACCTTCCGAAGCCGGAGATACGAAAGCTTATGCAGACAGATCTCAGAGGCGAACTCACAGTGTAAAAAAAGGTTCCCGTTGAAGGGAACCTTTTATATTTATCTCTGTTCTATGCTTCGTGGAAAGCTATCGCTGCTTTTACCGCCTTGTGCCAGCCGTCCAGCTTTTCTTTTCTCTCCTTTTCTCCGAGAGACGGTCTGAACGTTTTTGCGATCTCCTTACTTGCTACTATATCCGCAAGGCTGTCATAATAACCTACCGCCAGTCCTGCGAGATATGCCGCTCCGAGAGAAGTGGACTCGATCGAAGCGTATCTCACGATATCCACGTCTGAAATGTCCGCCTGGAACTGCATCAGCAGGTTGTTCATTGCAGCACCTCCATCTACCTTGAGCGCTGTGATCACCTTTCCTGTATCTGCCTCCATTGCTGACAGAAGATCTTCATTCTGATAGACCAGCGACTGTAGTGTGGCTCTTACGATATGCTCGCGGGTAGTGCCTCTCGTAATTCCGAACATAGCGCCTCTTGCCTCAGGATCCCAGTAAGGAGCTCCGAGTCCGACGAAAGCCGGAACCACGAATACCCCGCCTGCGTCAGGGACCTGCTTTGCAATATCCTCTGATTCCGAAGCATCACGGAAGAATCTCAGCTGGTCTCTCAGCCACTGTATAGCCGCGCCGCATACAAACACTGAACCCTCAAGCGCATATGTGACCTTCCCGTCAAGCCCCCATGCGATAGTGGTGAGAAGTCCGTTATCTGACATCACCGGCTTGTATCCGGTGTTGAGCAGCAGGAAGTTTCCCGTACCGTATGTGCTCTTTACGTCACCTTCGTTAAAGCACGCCTCACCGAAGAGAGCAGCCTGCTGGTCTCCTGCGGATCCCGTTATAGGTATCGGACCGCCGAAGATCTCATCTATGGTATCTCCGTAGTGATGTGAGCACTCAACAGGTTCAGGCAGCATGCACATCGGTATGTTCAGAAGCCCGCAGAGCTCTTCATCCCATTTCAGGGTATTAATGTCAAAGAGCATCGTTCTGCAGGCGTTGGAATAATCTGACACATGTACCTTTCCGCCTGTAAGTTTCCAGATGAGCCAGCATTCGATGGTGCCGAACAGAAGCTCTCCCTTTTCGGCTCTCGCTCTGACACCCGGAACATTCTCGAGTATCCACGCAAGCTTCGTACCGCTGAAGTAAGGGTCTGCAAGCAGACCGGTCTTCTGCTTTATCATTTCTTCATGAGGCTTAAGTTTAGCTGCATAATCAGCAGTCCTGCGGCACTGCCACACGATGGCGTTGTATACAGGGATACCCGTCTTTTTATCCCAGACTACGGTAGTCTCTCTCTGATTGGTGATGCCGATGGCCGCAATGTTCTTATATGTAAGTCCGGCTCTGAGCAAAGCCTCCTGCGCAGTACCCATCTGGGATGCCCAGATCTCCATTGCATCATGCTCCACCCAGCCCTCATGCGGGAATATCTGTGTGAATTCTCTCTGCACGACGGATTTGATATTGCCTGCTTTGTCGTAGATGATGGTCCTGGAGCTCGTTGTGCCCTGGTCAAGCGCCATTATGTATTTTTCCATGCTGCTATCCTTTCTATACAAAAAGCGACATTATTGAATTGCTTATATCGATGCCCTGTTCAGTCAGCCTGAGGCCGTCATCATCGATAATCAGGAGCCCTCTTTCCGCATACTCAAGGGCTTCATCTCTCGCTTCAGCGAAGACATCCCAGAAAAGATCCCGGCAGTCAGCTGCTGAAACATCTTTTTTCTCCGCATCAGCTGCTTCCATATATGCGCGGACAGCCTCTTCATATCGTATGCCCTCGCTTCTCCTGAGTCCCGTGAACACGGCTTCGCTTATGTTGTCAAAAGCAGTATTAACATGCTCCTCGGCGACCGGAAGCCTGCCCTCATCCAGCGCCCTGAAGTATTCTCCGAGGTCCGCTGTATTCTTGTATCTCACGCCGTTTATGAATCCGCTCGCACCGAGGCCCAGACCGATATACTCGTCCATGTTCCAGTAAAGGCTGTTGTGCCCGGATCTGTACGGACTCGGAGCATCGGGATCATCGCCTTTTTTCGCAAAATTGCTTATCTCATAATGCTCATATCCGGCTTCTCTGAGCCTGCGGCATATCCTGTGATAGGTCTCCCTGTCCTCTTCATCGGGTACTTCTGTCAGTTCCCCTGACTCCGCCATTTCGCCGAACGGTGTGCCTTCTTCTATCTGCAGGCTGTAGCAGGATATGTGTTCCGGTTTGAACGCGAGTATTTTCTCAAGATCGTTCAGCGCGTCATCCCCGCTCTCGCCCGGAACGGAAAACATCAGATCGAGATTGACGTTGTCAAATCCTTTTCTGCGTATGATATCCATGTCACGTGATACGTTTTCCGCCGTATGGATACGCCCCAGGTAATGCAGCCTGTCGTTGTCCATTGACTGCACCCCCATGGAAAAGCGGTTGACTCCCATAAACTTATACGCCTGCAGCTTTGCCAGCATCACGCCGTCCTTACGGCCGAGTGTAGCCGGATTTGCCTCCAGCGTGAACTCAGCATCCGGATCCACATCAAACGAGCGCTTAAGTGTTTTTACCATCTCGGACATTGACGATATATCCATTACCGAAGGAGTTCCTCCTCCGATGTAGATCGTGTCTATCTGCCTGTCGGTCCCGTTTTCTTTTTCAAGAGCCGCCCTGAGTTTTATCTCCTTTTCAAGGGCATCCGTGTATTCTTTCCTCGGCGAACCTTCCGCGTCGAATGAAAGAAACGCGCAGTACCTGCATTTCCTTACGCAGAAAGGCATGTGTATGTATATGCCTCTTTTTTTCTTCATTTTATCTGCCGTCATCGAGTTTAAGGACCTCAGTGAACGCCTCCTGCGGAACTGTCACGGAGCCGAACTGCCTCATCCTCTTCTTTCCGGCCTTCTGCTTCTCGAGAAGTTTCTTCTTTCTTGTTATATCTCCGCCGTAGCACTTGGCAAGAACGTCCTTGCGGTAAGCTCTTACCGTCTCACGGGCTATGATCTTCTGGCCTATGGCAGCCTGGATCGGCACTTCGAACTGATGGCGAGGTATGATCTCCTTGAGTTTTTCGCAGATGCCTCTGCCCTTTGCCATCGCTTCCTCTTCAGGTACGATCGTTGAAAGAGCATCTATCGGCTCGCGGTTGAGCAGGATGTCAAGCTTTACGAGCTTTGCCGGCTGATATCTCAGAAACTCGTAATCCAGTGACGCATATCCCCTCGTACGGGATTTCAGCGCGTCAAAGAAATCATATATTACCTCGTTGAGCGGCATCTCGTAGTGGAGCTGCACCCTGGTCTTTGTAAGATACTCCATGTGTATCATATTGCCGCGGCGGTTCTGGCAGAGTGTCATGATGCTTCCGACATATTCGTTAGGAGTCATTATGTCTGCCTTGACTATCGGCTCTTCTATGTGTGCTATGAGTGCCGGTGCCGGAAGGTTTGACGGGTTCTGGATGTCAAGGACCTCTCCGTCCTTCATCACGACTTTATACACTACAGACGGCAGTGTCGTTATTACATCAAGGTCGAATTCCCTCGCGAGCCTCTCAGTGATCACGTCCATGTGCAGAAGTCCCAGGAATCCGCACCTGTAGCCATATCCGAGCGCAGCGGAATTCTCCGGCTCAAAGTTGAAAGCGGCATCGTTGACCTGCAGCTTCTCGAGAGCGTCCTTGACGTTCTCGTACTTCTCTCCCTCAGCCGGGAATATGCCGCAGTATACCATCGACTGTGCCTTTTTATATCCCTTGAGAGGCGCATCTGCAGGATCGCCCGCAAGCGTAATGGTATCGCCTACACGCGCATCGGCTACCTGCTTGATGCTGCCGCAGATGTACCCTACTTCGCCTGCCTTGAGTTCATCGGCCGGAACGGTGCCCGGTATGCAGTAGCCTACCTCCGTGACCTCGTAGTTTTTGCCGGTATTCATCATGCGTATCGTGTCGCCTCTTTTGACCCTGCCGTCAAAGATGCGTGTATAAATGATGACGCCCTTATAGCTGTCATAATAGGAGTCAAAGATCAGCGCCTTAAGTTTCCCGTCAGGATCTCCCTGCGGCGGCGGTATCACTTCAATCAGCTTCTCGAGCATGTCATCTATGCCCATGCCCGTCTTGGCGGAGATCTCCGGAGCCTCTGACGCGTCGAGTCCGATGATATCCTCTATCTCCGCTCTGGCGTCATCAGGACGGGCCGAATCAAGATCCATTTTGTTGAGCACAGGAAGGATCTCCAGATCCTCATCCAGCGCAAGATATACATTTCCGAGAGTCTGCGCTTCTACTCCCTGAGTCGCGTCCACAACAAGCACCGCTCCGTCGCAGGCCGCAAGCGAACGCGATACTTCGTAATTGAAGTCCACGTGTCCCGGGGTGTCGATCAGGTTGAGTATATACTCCTGACCGTCCTTTGCCTTGTACTGCAGGCGGGTAGTCTGAAGTTTAATCGTGATACCCCTCTCACGCTCTATGTCCATGTTGTCGAGATACTGCTCCTTCATGTCGCGTGCCTCGACCAGCCCCGTCTTTTCTATCAGGCGGTCAGCCAGAGTCGACTTGCCGTGATCGATGTGTGCGATTATGCTGAAATTTCTGATATTGTCAAGATAACTCATTTTTCACATTCCTTTTTTGAACATTATCCATTTAATTATAAAGAAAAACGCAGCCTATTACGAGCGTTTCCACCGATTTGGACGTAAAAAAACAGCCGGGAGACACTCCGGCTGAAGGCGCATTTAACTTATACGCAATGTGGGGACGGGTGAGAATTACTTTGCGCTGAGCGCGTTGAGTTTCTTCTCGAATCTGGAAATCTTACGAGCTACTGCGTTCTTGTGGAACGTACCCTTTGCTGCTGCCTGCATCAGCTTCTTTTCAGCGTGCTGGAATGCTGCCTTTGCTGCTTCTGCATCACCGGATTCAACCGCTGCGAGGAATGCCTTCTCAGCTTCCTTGATGTGGTTCTTTACTCTGATGTTGCGGGCTGTCTTCTTGTCGATAACCTTGATTCTTTTCTTTGCGGATTTAATGTTTGCCATTATTTATACCCCACTTTCATTTTTTAATGCATTAATTCGCAACGCGTATTATATGACATAGCATTTTATAATACAAGCAAAAAATCGGATTCACGAAAAAAATATTTTCCCCTGATCCATGCGCTTAAAACCCAGGCGGTTTTGAGATGGTATTGAACATGGCAAGGCTGAATATCAGCTGTTTTACGTCATCGCCGGCAGACAGTTTTACCTGCCCGAGGTGAGCCTTGCTCAGCCTTTTTTCGAGCTCCCCTTCAAGGATCTCATCATAGGACAGCCTCGGTATGGTATTTGTCAGCAGGCTTATGATCTCATCGCTTACGGGATCCACATCTATGGATATTTTCTTCCCGTCCCGTGTTATGAATTTATGCATTCTGATATACCTTTCTTTTTTATCGATGATCTACAGATCCATTGTCACAGACACAGGGCAATGATCGCTGCCGTATATGTCTGTATGTATCACGGCTTCTTCAAGCTTTTCTGTCAGACGGTCCGATATTATGAAGTAGTCTATGCGCCACCCGGCGTTCCTCTCCCTGGCCTTCATGCGGTATGACCACCAGGAATATGTCACTGTGTCAGGATACAGATAGCGGAATGTATCGGTAAAGCCCGCTCCGAGCAGCTCGCTCATCTTGCCGCGTTCTTCATCCGAAAATCCTGCATTGCCCCTGTTCGGGCCCGGGTTTTTGAGGTCTATCTCGTTATGCGCCACATTAAGGTCTCCGCAGTAGATGACCGGCTTTGTTCTGTCGAGTTCGCGCATGTACTCCCTCATCGCATCTTCAAACTCGCATCTGTAATCTATGCGGGCAAGCCCGTCCTGCGCATTCGGAACATAGCAGCAGATGAGGTAGAAGTCCGGATATTCAAGAGTGATCACCCTTCCCTCATCATCGTGTTCACCTTTTATTCCATAGGCGACCGACAGGGGCTCTCCTGCCGTTTTCTTTACGAACACGGCAGTACCTGAGTATCCCTTCTTCACTGCGCAGTTATAATATTCGAAATAGTCTTCCGGGTGAAAGTCTGCCTGGCCTTCCTGCATCTTGGTCTCCTGGAGACAGAAGAAATCTGCATCAAGGTCATTGAATATCTCTTCGAATCCCTTTTTCAGAACGGCTCTGAAGCCGTTGACGTTCCAGCTGACGAATTTCATGCTTTTTCTCCGATCTTTTTACTCTATCGTGAACGGTACTGCGATCCAGTCCTTATATTTCTTTTTGCCGCGCACTATGGCATAGCCTGTTCCGGATTCGGTGTTCTTTACGAACGAAAGGACATAATCTTTTCCCCTGCGGAGCTTTTTTCCTTCGTAAGTAACCGTGACTTCCGGCTTCGCCCTGTGATTCTTCAGTTTATAGCTGCTCTCATCAAAATCGACAGTGCAGTCACCGACAGATGCGGCGTCTTTTTTACCCTTTGCAGATGTACTGTAGACTTTCCCGGGTTCTATGTACCATATATCGTGATCCACATTCCCTTCTATGCCGCCTACTGCAGCATCCTCTGCACACTGCCAGTAGAGATAGTTTCCCTTCACATCACATGCTCCGCCGTACTGGGCTGCCCATATGACTGCTTCATCGTCCAGCAGAGTAGAATCCATGTAGTTGGTGAGCATGTCGTAGTTGGCATAGACCGCAGACTCATATCCGGCTTTTTCTACCCTGCGGCAGAAGGCCAGCACTACGTCGTGATACATCGATGAAGCCGGCATCTCACCTGCCTCCACTTTCTGCTGCAGCCTGCCGCCGTTATAGAGTTCGTAGTCGATCACCAGAGGCATCTCAACGTCGTATCGCTTTACAAGTCCCAGCAGGTATTCTGCCTCCTCTTCTGCCTCAGCCTCGTTCAGCGCCTGTGAGAAGAAATATGCACCGCACATGACACCGGCCTTTTCGGCCTTCTTCATGTTTGTCCTGAAATCAGCATCTTCCTTGAGTTCTCCGCTCTCAGCGCTCCTGTATCCGGCGCGTATGAATACGAAGTCAGCTCCGCTCGACTTTACCTTTTTCCATTTTATCTCGTCCTGATGCTCTGAAACGTCTATGCCGTGCACCACCACGCAGTTCTTAAAACGGTCCTGATGCGTCAGGCCTTCACCGCTGAGCTTTGTGCGTGAAATGCCACCTATATACGAAATCAGCTTAAGGATCCCGATAAGTATGATCAGTACGAGCAGTACTGCCGTTATCAGCCGGATCGACGACATATATGAAATTTTCTTTTTCCGGATGCTTTTTGCATCCCTTTTAACCGGTTGTTTAACTTCTTTATCTGCCAATTGGCGTACCTCTAAAACTCGTCCACATGCATGTACGGCATGAGCTCGCGCTCAAGCTCTAATCTGTGATGCTTTGTGTAGATGCCCGGAAGTCCTCCGGTGTGCATGAATATCACGTCAGAGCCCTTTTTGATGCTGCCGTTTTTTGCCCCGTCAACTATCGCCTCGAAAGTCTTGCCTGTATAGCAAGGATCGATGATTATGGCTTCCCTGCGTGCAAGATAGTACATTACGTCGCGCACCTCGTCTATGGCGTTGTTGTAAGCTCCGTGGATGTAATGCGTCGTTATGTTGAAATCATCAGGCGTGATGTTCCAGCTGCCGCTGTATTCCGCAAATGCCTCACATGCTTTTTCATAGTATTCACAGAGGGCTTCTCTGAGAGCTTTCTCGTTGGCCTCTTCATCTGCAGCATCTTCAGCATACGGCAGCACATTGACACCTGTAAGCTTAAGCGATGACCTGCACTCCTTCAGGCCGATCAGCATGCCGAGATACGTGCCCATGCTTCCTACAGTAGTGTAAACGACAGCATCACCTATGCCCATCTCTCTTGCCTGTTTATCGAGTTCCATCGCACATTCCACATAACCGAGCATTCCTATCTCATTGGAGCCTCCCATAGGTACATAGTATACTGTTTCACCCTCTGCAGTGAACTTATCGATGACCGCCTGCCTGCCTGTCTCCATGTCCTTCACGAAGTAGACCGGGCAACCCATCATTCCGTCCAGAAGCAGGTTTGCGCTTATTTCGCCCGGATAATCATCTGCGGTTATTATCGCGCATTTGAGCCCGAATTTTGCGGCTACAGCGGCAGTAAGCCTGCCGTGGTTGGTCTGCGCACCGCCTTCTGTTATGAGCATCGTGGCACCCTTATCCTGTGCGTCCTTCAGGAAGTACTCCAGCTTGCGGAGCTTGTTGCCTCCGGTAGCAAGATTGGTAAGATCATCTCTCTTGCAGTAAACATTGATGCCGAGATCCTCTGATACGTTGTTGAGACGCTCGAGAGGAGTAGGCAGATGCAGTATTTCAACTTTATCGTGTCCGAACAGCATAATATCTCCTTTTCACTTAATAATCTCCGGTCCGACACCTCATTGTAGCATAACGGGACCACCGCCGAAATAAATACATTCAGGTACAATACATTGTGATAAAATAATATCAGTAATGTGAAGGTCATACAGACCTTAAGCATATTATTCGTTATATAAAGGAGAACAGCTATGGTAAATGAAAAATATTATGGCTATGGCACCGCGCCAAGCATCATCCGCGAACTCTTCGCCTACGGACTGGAGCAGGCAAAAAAACTCGGAAGAGACAAGGTCTACGATTATTCATTAGGCAATCCGAGCATACCTGCTCCTAAAAAGGTCAACGACACCATCAAAAAACTCGTTGATGAAGAAAGTTCCATCCTTCTGCATGGCTATTCAATGGCTCCGGGATTTGAGAGCACAAGAGAAGCCATCGCTGCAAACCTGAGAGAAAGATTCAATACCAATGCTCAGGCAAGCGAACTCTTTATGACTTGCGGATGCGCACCTGCCCTTGTTTCTGTAGCATGCGCGCTCACCGCCAAGCCGGACGACAACTTCGTTGTGATCGCTCCGTATTTCCCTGAATACAACGTATTCTTCAAAGCCGGCGGCGGCAAAGTCAAAGTAGTCGATCCGGACATTCCTGATTTCCAGATCAACCTCGAAGCTCTTGAATCGACTATCGATCAGGACACTGTAGCTTTAGTAATAAACTCCCCTAACAATCCTTCCGGAGTAGTTTATACGAAAGAAACACTCGAGAAAATCGCTGCCGTCCTCAAAAGGAAAGAGCTCGAATACGGCCATCCTGTTTACATCATCGCTGACGAACCTTACAGAGAACTCGTTTACGGCGATGCGGTAGTCACATTCATCCCTGAGGTATACGACAACACCATCGTCTGCTACTCATGGTCCAAGAGCCTGTCGCTTCCTGGCGAGCGTATCGGATATGTATATGTTCCGGCCGTATGCGACAATCAGCGCGGAGTGCTCAGTGCGGTTGCCGGTGCAGCAAGAGAGATCGGTTCCGTATGCCCTCCTACACTCATCCAGAGAGTTGTTGAAGAATGCGTTGACTGCATGCCTGACCTCGTTGCATATGACGAGAACAGAAACGACCTTTACAACGGCCTGACAGAGATGGGTTATGAATGCGCTAAGCCTGACGGAGCGTTCTACCTGTTCATGAAGGCTCCTAATGGTGATGACATGGCATTCAGCGAGGCTGCTAAACTTGAGGAAAACATCCTTATCGTTCCGGGTACAGGCTTCGGCTGCCCTGGCTATCTGAGGCTTGCATACTGTGTTTCCAACGAAACCATCAAGAATTCCATGCCGGGATTCAAACGTCTTATCGAAAAATACGGCAAATAGACTGTTCTACCTATACAATATTATCGTAAATAAAAACCGGTGCGTCACGCGCACCGGTTTTTCACTGCTGTCAGATCTGTGTTTAAGCCGGCTGCCCCTCTGCGGCAAGTATTCCGGTTGCCATCAGCACTTCTCCGACCTTTGAGACCGTTCTGATCTCTATTTTATCTTTGACTTCATCTGCGACATCCTTAAGATCGTATTCATTCTCTTCAGGTATGAACACCTTTGTGATGCCTGCCCGTTCAGCAGCCATCAGTTTCTCAGGAAGACCTCCTATCGGTGTTACTGCGCCTCTGAGAGCGACCTCTCCGGTCATTGCTATGTGCGGGTCGACCACACATCCTGTCACGAGTGACGAAAGCGCGGTAGTCAGCGCTATGCCTGCAGACGGGCCGTCCTTCGGCACAGCACCTTCAGGAACATGGATGTGCAGGTCGTTATTGCTGAACATATCTGCCTTGTCCGGGAAGAGAGTTTTTACAAGGCTCACCGCTATCCTTGCGGATTCCTTCATGACATCGCCGAGCTGGCCTGTGATGATTATCTCTCCCTTGCCTTTTGTAAACATGGTCTCGATATACAGTATCTCACCGCCTACCGGTGTCCAGGCAAGTCCGGTTACGACTCCGGCCTTCGGTTCAGGAAGGATCCTGCTGTGCTGTACAGGCCTTGCATCGATCTCCTCATCCACCACTTCCGGTGTAACTACAAGCCTGCGGTCAGGCTCGCCCGCTACCTTGACTGCAAGTGCACGGCAAAGCGTGTCTATGCGCTTTCTGAGCCCGCGCACGCCGGCTTCCATGGTGTAGTCCGAAATGATCTTTCTGAGCGCATCATCAGTTATTTCCATTATCTGCTTATCGATGCCCATGGCTTCCATCGACTTCGGCACGAGATGCTCACGCGCTATTGAAAGCTTTTCTATTGGTGTATACCCGTTGAACTGTATGACCTCCATACGGTTCAGAAGCGGCTCCGGAATGGTGTCCGTCGTGTTTGCCGTGCATATGAACATCACGTCTGAAAGATCGTAAGGCACGTTCATATAGTGATCTGTGAACGTGTTGTTCTGTTCAGGGTCCAGCACTTCGAGAAGAGCGCTTGCAGGACTGCCGTGGTATGATGCCGAAAGCTTGTCTACTTCGTCAAGGACCATTACCGGATTCGACACTCCGCTCTTGTGGATGCCGTCCATTATCCGTCCCGGCATGGCGCCTATGTAAGTTCTGCGGTGTCCGCGGATGTCTGACTCATCGTGTATGCCTCCCAGGCTCACTCTGACGTATTCGCGCCCGAGAGCCCTTGCTATGCTCTTTCCTATGCTGGTCTTGCCTGTTCCCGGCGCACCTACAAAGAGAAGTATCGAGCCGGACTGCTCTTTCTTGAGATCCATGACCGCTATCTGCTGTATTATGCGGTCCTTTACCTTGTTGAGTCCGTAGTGATCCTCATCAAGGATTTTACGGGCCTGATCGAGATCGATATATGAAGCCTCTTCTTTTTTCCACGCGAGTCCCGTCACGAAATCAAGATAGTCGTAAAGCATTCCGGATTCCGCGCTCTGGCTGCCCTCCTGTTTCAGGCGGTTAAGGACCTTCTCGGCCTCTTTCCTCGCGGTCTCGTTCATTCCCGATTCGGCGATCTTCTGCTCGAACTTCTGTATGTCAGTTACGTTCTCAGGATGCATCTCATCGAGTTCTTTCTGCAGGTGTTCCATCTGGCGCTTTATGGCCTGCTCACGGTACATCTTCTGATGCTCTTCCTGCTGAGATGTCATCGCCTCATTTGTTATACGGCCCACTTCCATGAAGCCGTACAGCGCCTCCTCGATGAGCTCCGCTCTTTTTATGCGGCTGTCCTCAGCGAGTATCGCATATCTCTCTGCATTCGAAATATCCATCCACGGCGACATGACGCATGCAGCCCTTTCGAGTGAATCGATCTGTCTGAGCCAGTATTCCGCCGAGTCCGCCCACTCGAAGCCTGATGCAAACCTGCGCATCTCTTCGAGCATTCCGTCAAGCTTTTCCTTCTCAACGTTTCTGCTCATATCGTCTATATCGTTTCTTCTGGTCATGGTGAGCCTTATGGCATCGTCCGTTCCTATCTCGATATTATCTACGTCTACACGGTAAGACGTATGGATAACGACATAGCCCTGACCGTTTATCTCCTTTATTTCACCGGATATTCCTATCGGATAGAAGCTCTCCGGGGTCAGATTCCTGTAGCTCTCGTTATCTCTGGCTACTATAAGAACAACTCTTTCTCCCACCGCGAGCCCTTTGTCGCCCGCGTTCCTTCGCACCTGATTAATGTTGAAATATATGTTCGCGTCAGGCGCGAGTATCATGTTATATACAGGTACTACTATCATTTCTGCTCCTTTTTTTACCCTTTTTTAGATATAAGAATGGCGCATCACAGAGATTTGCGATGCGCCTCTTCTGTAATTGTTATTTTGTTCAGAATTTCAGCTTGCTGAATCTTTCCTTCTTCGGATAGGATTCGTTTCCGATCTTCTGAGCCATCTCCTCGATGGCTTTCTTCTCCTTGCGGTTCAGATGGGTCGGGACCTCAACGACTACCTTCACGTACAGGTCTCCCTTGCGTCCGGTCCTCACATTAGGCACGCCTTTGCCTTTCAGTCTGAATGAGGATCCTGTCTGAGTGCCCGGAGTGATGGTGTAGCTGTAGCTCTCACCGAAGCCCGGCACCTGCACCTTGCCTCCGAGAGCCGCCACATCGAATGTGATAGGCATTTCGAGGTAAAGGTCATCGCCCCTTCTCTTATATGTGCTGTGAGGTCTCACATTGACTACGATGTAGAGATCGCCGTCCGGACCGCCGTTGACTCCCGGCTCACCCTGACCTCTTACAGTCACGATGCTGTCGGTATCGACTCCGGCAGGGATGTCAATTTTGATCTTTACAGTCTTGCGGTTGACTCCCGTGCCTCCGCAGTCGGCGCACGGAGTCTCTATCATCTGACCGGTACCTCCGCACTTAGGGCAGGTCGTAACGTTCTGGAATCTTCCGAAAGGCGTGTTGCTTACCTGTGATATCTGGCCGCTTCCGCCGCACTGATCGCAGGTCTTCTTACCCGTGCCTGGCTTTGCTCCGGTTCCGCCGCAGGTCTTGCACTTGACGTTCTTTGCGATCTCGATCTGTTTGCTGCATCCGAAGAGTGCATCGGTGAAATCGATGGTGATCGTCTTCTGCAGATCTCTGCCCTTCTGCGGGCCTCCTCTTCTGGAAGATCTTCTTGCGCCGCCCATTCCTCCGAACATATCGAATATGTCATCGAAATTCATACCGGCTCCGCCGAAGCCTCCGCCGAAGTTTCCGAATCCGCCGAAACCGCCGAATCCGCCCTGGCCTGCTCCGAAGTTAGGGTCTACGCCCGCAAATCCGAATCTGTCATATTTGTCCTTTTTGTCGGGATCTGAGAGAACTTCGTAAGCCTCGTTGACTTCCTTGAACTTCTCTTCTGCCTCTTTGTCACCGGGATTTTTGTCAGGGTGATACTTCATGGCCAGCTTATGGTAAGCCTTCTTTATTTCAGCATCCGATGATCCCTTATTGACCCCGAGGACCTCGTAATAATCCCTCTTGTCTGCCATATGGGTAATTCCCTTTCAAATTTATTAGTCGTCTACAACCTCGTAATCAGCATCTACTGTGCCGTCGTTCGGGGCTGAGTTTCCTCCCATGTTGCCAGGGTTGAATCCACCCATGTTGTTAGGGTCGAAGCCGCCCATGTTAGGGTTGAATCCCTGTCCGCCTGCAGCGCCCTGCTGTGCAGCCTGAGCTTCCTGATAGATCCTTGTCGAGATTGGATAGAATGCGTTTGTGAGCGCTTCCATCTTTGTCTTCATGTCTTCAACATTGCCGGCATCGACTGCCTTCTGGAGTTCATCCTTTGCAGCCTCTACTGCTGCCTTCTCGGACTCTGTGACCTTGTCGCCGAGTTCCTTGAGCTGCTTCTCGATCTCGAAGATCATTCCTTCGGACTGGTTCTTTGTCTCAACTGTCTCTTTCTGCTTCTTGTCCTGCTCTGCGAACTGTTCAGCTTCCTTGATCTTTGCGTTGATCTCATCCTCAGACAGCTTTGTCGAAGATGTAATGGTGATCTTCTGCTCTTTGCCTGTAGCCATGTCCTTAGCGCTTACATTTACGATACCGTTAGCATCGATATCGAATGTGACCTCGATCTGAGGGATTCCGCGTGGAGCAGGTGCGATACCTGTGAGCTGGAATCTGCCGAGTGTGATGTTTCCGGCAGCCATTTCTCTCTCACCCTGCATGACGTGGATGTCTACTGCAGTCTGGTTATCTGCTGCTGTTGAGAAGATCTGGCTCTTCTTTGTAGGGATAGTTGTGTTTCTCTCGATGAGCTTTGTAGCAACTCCGCCGAGTGTCTCGATCGACAGTGACAGCGGTGTTACGTCGAGGAGCAGGATGTCATTGACTTCGCCTGTGAGAACTCCTGCCTGGATAGCAGCTCCGATAGCTACGCACTCGTCAGGGTTGATTCCCTTGAAAGGCTCCTTGCCTGTTACGTTTCTTACTGCTTCCTGAACAGCCGGGATTCTTGTTGAACCGCCTACCAAGATGACCTTCTCGAGGTCAGCAGAAGTAACGCCGGCATCCTTCATTGCCTTGTGCATAGGCTCGATAGTTCTGTCTACGAGGTTCTTTGTCAGCTGCTCGAATCTTGCTCTTGTTACGTCCATATCCATGTGGAGCGGACCCGATGCGTTTGCAGCGATGAACGGCAGGTTGACCTTTGTGGTCTGAGCTGTCGAGAGCTCCTTCTTTGCCTTTTCAGCAGCCTCTTTCAGTCTCTGGAGAGCCATCTTGTCCTGTCTGAGGTCGATTCCGTTCTCCTTCTGGAAGCTGTCTGCCAGGAAGTTCATCAGTGCGTTGTCGAAGTCATCTCCGCCGAGATGTGTGTCGCCGTTTGTAGCGAGTACTTCGAATACTCCGTCACCGAGCTCGAGTACGGATACATCGAATGTGCCGCCGCCCAGGTCATAAACCAGGATCTTGTGGCTTCCTGTGTCCTTGTCGAGTCCGTATGCCAGCGAAGCAGCTGTAGGCTCGTTGATGATTCTCTTTACCTCGAGACCTGCGATCTTGCCGGCATCCTTTGTAGCCTGCTTCTGAGCGTCGCTGAAGTAAGCAGGAACTGTGATAACAGCCTCTGTGACCTTCTCGCCGAGATATGCTTCAGCATCAGCTTTCAGCTTCTGCAGGATCATAGCGGAGATGTCCTGTGGTGTGTAGTCTCTTCCGCGAAGGTTGACTTTGTAGTTCTCACCCATGTGTCTCTTGATGGAAGATACTGTGCCTTCAGGCTCTGTGATCGCTATTCTCTTTGCGGTCTCGCCGACGAGTCTCTCGCCGTTCTTTGTGAATGATACTACCGAAGGTGTGGTTCTCATACCCTCAGCGTTTGTGATAACTGTAGGCTCTCCGCCTTCGAGTACTGCTACGCAGCTGTTGGTGGTGCCCAGATCGATTCCGATAACTTTGCTCATTTGTATTTCCTCCTGTATCAAATAGGTTTATTAACTGTATTATTTTTTGTTGACTGCTACCATTGACGGCCTTACGACCTTGTCTTTCAGCCTGTAGCCCTTCTGCAGGACCTTCGTTATGATACCGTCTTCTTTATCCTCGATGGTCTCAGTCATGACCGCGTTGTGAACGTTAGGGTCAAATTCCTCATCCATCGCCTTTATTTCTTCAAGACCTGCATTTCCGAGTGCTGTCTTCAGCTGTTCGAATATCAGCTGCATGCCTTTCGCATAGCCCTCGTCTTCCGTCTCTGTACTCAGTGCTCTCTCGAAATTATCGAGAACCGGTAGCAGGTCGCCGACTATCTTCTCATTAGCATATGCATGGATGTCCGACTTTTCCTTTGCGACTCTTCTCTTGAAGTTCTGGAACTCAGCCATCAGCCTCATGTAACGCTCGGATTCAGCTTCCTCAGCCTTCTTTGCTTCCTCTTCGGCCTTCTTAGCCTCTGCTTCCTTTGCTTCTTCCTCAGCAGCTTCGCCTTCAGTTTTTTCTCCGGCGTCTTCAGCATTTACTTTTTCAGCTTCATCAGCGCCTTCTTCGATTGGGGTCTGCTTTTTCTTGTCTTCTGACATCAGTAATGTTTCCTTTCATACGGTATATTGGTTTATTTGATCTGCTTCTTGTCGCCGGCGTTTCCTTCACCGGTGCTGCCCGGCAGCCTGAAGCTCTCACTCAGATTATTGGTGAGATATTCCATGATGGACGTGATCTCGTCATATTTCATTCTCGTCGGTCCTATGACTCCGATCTTTCCGACGAGCTTGCCGTCCACATGATATGTCGCCGTGATCAGCGTGCAGTCTTTCATGGTGTCGTTCTCTTCACCGATGGTGACAACGACTCCGTTATCTCTTGCAAGCATCTTCTGCGTGAACCAGTCCTTCCGTGCGAAGAGCTCCATGAAGTCCCTCGCCCTGTCTATGCTGGTATATTCAGGCAGATTGAAGATGTTTGTCATACCCTCCATGTACAGGTTGACGTTCAGCATGTCCTCGAGTGTCCTGAGGAAGCTCGGCATGACGCTGCCTTTAAGTGCGCTCAGGGCCTCTATGTCTGAACCGACATCGTGGATGATCTCACTCTTGAGAACATCGTCAAGCGTCCGTCCCTTGTAGCTGACTGTCATATTCTTTCCCAGAAGATCGAGTGCCTCCTGAGTGTACGGTACGTTCAGTCTCAGTGTGGTGTTCGTTACCTGTCCGCCTTCACTCACGATCATGAGGATGAGAGTGCGCTCGTCTACAGGCAGAAGCTTGATGAAACTGATCGTCTCTTCATTTGTTGCAGGCGTCATTGCGAACGATGCCAGATGCGTGATCTCTGACAGAAGCTCTGCAGCGTGCCTGATGGTCCTGTCGAACTCATCCCTGCTTGCCGACAGTCTGTCGTTGATCATGCGCTTGTCCTTTGCGCTCAGGTTCTTCTTTTTCATCAGTTCGTTTACATACAGTCTGTATGCCTTGTCTGAAGGGACCCTTCCCGCAGATGTATGAGGATGGGTAAGATAACCCATTTCCTCAAGGTCGGACATCTCGTTTCTTATTGTCGCAGGGCTGACACCAAGATCATATTTCTTAGCGATCGATCTTGAACCGACCGGCTCGGCGTTCTCTACATAATCTGTTATGATCGCCTGCAGTATCTGTAATTGTCTTTCGCTCAGATCCATGTCCTGCCTCCCTGAAGTTTGTTTCTTTTGTTAGCACTCGTCAAGCGAGAGTGCTAATCACAAGACATAATATACTCGCTCATCACACGGTTGTCAATACATTTTTTACAATAAAACCTGCTAACAAAAGTCAAGTCTTACCTTGCGTTTGCTAGCAGGTTTTTTATCATTAGCACACTTATGCACCACAAAAAGGCC
>JBGULF010000092.1:0-8019 GCA_045115935.1 Anaerovoracaceae bacterium | reverse complement strand
TCAGGGCAGTTTTTCCGTGGTAGATCAGAGACGTTCAGGGCAGTTTTTCCGTGCCAAATCAGAGAACCTCAGAGTTCTTTTCCATGGCAAAAAAATGAAACAGGGGATTGATCATGAAGCTGAAAGAAGTGTGTGAAAGAACCGGTATTACGAAGAGAAATATACATTATTATGTCAAAGAAGGTCTTCTCGTCCCTCGTAAGGAACTGGGAAATGGATATTATGAATTTTCGGAGGAGGACTGTGATCGTCTCCTGATGATCCGCTCGCTGAGGAACGCAGGTTTTTCAATCCTGCAGATCCGTTCTGTCCTGAAGAAGCCCTCCACTTCCGGATATTACATTAATCTCCGCCTTAAGGAACTGAAGTCAGAAATCGAACATGCGAATGCCACGATCACAGCGCTGTCTTATATTCAGGAACGCCTTCCCCTTCACATTCGGTACCAGAAACTGGAAGAGCTGGTCAAAGAAGCCGGAATTCCGTCATACAATCTCAAAGAAACGGTCGCACAGGATTTTGAACCATATGACAATGACCTCATCAATCGATTCCTGTGGGAAAGCTTCCTTCCCGACGCGCCTATGACAGATTATCAGGAGTACCTGTGGAGCAAGGTGATCCGCTTCTCGAACGGAAACTGTTCACGCGACTATCAACTGCTCAGCCAGTCGCTTCATCGGTTCAGCCCCGAACAGATCGACCAGGTCTTCGCAGGAAACAGGGAAATACACAATGAGGTCATTTTCATGTCCCCGGACCACTATGAGGACTACGCTCGCAAAATGATCGCCAATATCCAAAAGTTCCTGAATTCTCCAAGGCTGCTCCTCGGCTGGAAGTCCAAATATCTCTCTTTTACGGCTCCTCAGGCAAGGCTCTATGATTCTGAGATTGCCAAAACAATGGAAGAACTCAGTCCTTCCTTCAAGGCATACAGAACAAACATACACGAGACCTGCAAGATCGCATATGATTGGATTGAGTCAGACAACGGCAGGTCTCTCCACGAGCAGATGAAACAGGAATTGGGAGCAATGTTTGATATTGACAATTGCAGCCACGGGGAGCTGCAGGCTATGGCAATGCAGGTCGTTTGATAAAAATGGAATAGTCAATCTAACTATTCTGTTGCATTTTCTGCTGTCCATATAATGAGGGCCACTGGTGCCTGTCACCAACGTTATAATAAACCGCTTTTATCATCCGTGTCCGGAAATGGCATCATTTTATTGCTGTTTTTGCCGCTCTTCTTATCCAGTTTTGATTTATCCATACGGCGATACAGTTCCCAGGTCCGTCTGCAGCTTCGTTCCGCATGTGAAACACCCCTCACGCGGATACCCAGTCGTGCACAAAGGCTGTAGAGCCCATAGTTATCTTCTTCCGGCAAATGGTTCTCAGCCATCTCCTTTGTATCGATGAAAAGGTTTGAGAGTGTTTTGCCCAGAAGTACACCATAGGCCTCTTCCAGTGCTTTTCTCAGCTCACCGTTTATACCATGAGAAACAATAGGCAGAAATCCTATGAATTTATCGAACTCTTTAAGTGCACTTTCTTCTTCTGCCCTGTGGTCATTATGCATTGACACGGCGTCTGGGGACTCCTCTTTCTGATCAGTCATAGAAATGCGTTTGTCAAGCATTCCCTTTTCTTCTCCGTTGATCACTTTAATAGCACACAAACGTCGTATCCTGCTGGGTTCGTCTTCTGAAAGCCATAATGTCAGTACTGCATAAGACCCGTCGCTTCCGCTCCGCGGGATTACCGTCATGTCTTCCGGGACCGCAAACTCCCGCATATACAGGTCGACCGTTATGGTAACCGGTATTTCGACACCGGATTCCAGCATCTGTTTGGGGTACTTGCGGCTGTATGCATATTCCTCTTGTGGGACATCCGGGATTAAACCATAAAACGCCTTCCCGTGATCCATGAGCGCACTCATCACAAGGTTCTCGCGCCGTGGAATGTAGCCGAGCTTTCTGCCCCGCCCGTCCACGGCCATGATCGCCCGCTCATCATACTCGTTTTCCGGCTCACGCAGAAACGAGATCCTGTCGCCGGGTCTGAGGTCATTGACAAGCGACTCCGCACCTCCCTGAAAGCGCATGCCGACGATCGACTGTCTACCGATATATATTTCTTTGGAAAACGGCGATATCAGTCCTTCACTGCCATAAAGCAGCGCGGACAGGTCACTCCCCGAGGTCTCCGTAAGACTGAATACTTTGTCACTCATATATTCCCTTTCTGTCTGAAGCTATTTACTGTCACTGCTCTTTCATCCGCCTCTTCAGCTCTGCGATGTATGCGTCAACCTGATCAAACAGGGCCCGCACTTCTGCCAGCTGCTTCACCAGCTCCTGGTGCTTATGTTCCAGGGCATTGTCGTCATCCAGCAAGGTTTTTGCCGTGTAGGGGAACGATGTTTTGATATACTTGATCTCCTCTTCCAGTGCTTTGCACCGTTTCCTGAGAGTCTTTATCAGTTCGCGCAGCCGCTCTCTTCCTTCTTCCGTATCGTCGAATGATTCTTCGGACTGTTCGATTCCTGTAAGTTCTTCCCAAATCCTCCGCATCTCTGCAAGGTCACCCGATTTGTACGCTTTGTTTGCTCGATTCAGCAGGTCCTTCTCCCGTTCTGTCGGATTCGGATGGACGTCCGGATGAAGGCGCTTCACAATCTGACGATACAGGCGCTTGAGCTCCTGGATGGGATCCTCTTCCTCCCTGACGTCCTTTTCTCCATTCGACTCCTCACTGCTCACTCCTTCCCCATAAGCGGCCCCGATTCGCTTATGGATCTCTTCTTCATGACTTGCGCCCTGTGCTGATGAAGCTTTTGCCTTGTCTGCCTCGTTCCGAGTTCCTTCTGTTCCCTCTGACTGATCTGCCCTGCTCCAAGGATCCTTTGCACTGGTACCATTTGATCTTTTCTCTTTCTTCCTGGTGCCGCTCTCCTGCTCGTGCTTTGACCACTGCGTCTCCTGCTCCCAGTGTTCCCGGAACTTGCGGGCTTCTTCCGCCTTTCTCTTCAGTTCTTCCTCATAAGCGCTGAACTCTGCATGCGCTTTCTTCTCGGCCTCCTTCATGGAGGGCTTCTCCTGACGGTTCAGCTGTGCCTGCAGGATCTCAATGATCCGCTGCTTTTCTTTCAGATACATCTGCGCGGCAAGCAGTTCGCGCTCGACAGAGCCGATCTTCTCATCATATTTGGCTTGCAGCGACGGGCAGATATGGTAGAGCAGGTCATCACGCTGCGTAGTGAGTTCAATGACACGTGCTCGAAGTTTCCTCACTTCTTCAAGGAGCTTTTCAAATTCAGATAGGATCGGAATGATGGTTTCTGTCATGATTATCAACCTCTGCATGCTTTAAAGTCTATGACTATTATATCGGGTGATGCCAGGTAATTCACTGATTTGACTGCGAGAATTCACACTCCCCAGTATATTAAGCTAAAAATAAGCCAGCAGGCAGCAATTTCCCGCTGCCTGCTGTTTTATTCGTGCATTTGGACTTGTCACTCGATCGAAATGTATTCTGCATATAACAGCGGAACTGTCAGCGAATTTCCCATCACGGTTTCGTAAGTATATGTTCCACCAAGCAGGCCGTACATAGTTACGATGTCGTCCTCAAGGATCCTGCTGTCGCCATCTTTGGCAGAATAGGAAACGAGGATCGTATCATCGTACCCCCATCGTGTCTTGGTTATGTCAACGCGGAGTGTATAGGAATTGCCCTGTTGCATAACTTGAATTACTTCCCCTGTGAACCTGGCTTTTTTTCCGATGTAGTCATCAGGATCCCGGGCGATCTCCTCATAGGAAAACGTTTCGCACTCATCCTTGAATGCCTCTTCTTTTTCTTCTTCGGATAGCTCATAGGATTCAGTCTCTATCTGTTCGCCGCAGTCCACGCAGAATCTTGCCCTGGTCCCTGCAGATGTGGATGTAGCCTCTTCAACGATCTCCCAGTCTTCCGCCGGCGTATGGCCTGTCGCTTTTACTTCTTCTTTAACTGTCTGACCGCACGATTTACAGGTTCCCTCGCGTGTTCCCGCTTCTGTGCAGGTCGGCTCCAGGGTAACTTCCCATTCCTCAACTACATGTCCGGATGCCTTTCCTTCTGTTTTCCCGCAGACGCTGCAAGTTCTGGGTTCTGTACAGGTTGCCTCTGCCCACTTATGTCCCAGCGGCTCTCCTTCTGTCTCTCCACAGACACTACAGGTCTTGGGGTCCGTACAGGTTGCCTCAGCCCATTTGTGTCCAAGCGGCTCTCCTTCTGTCTCCCCGCATTCCGTACAGGTCCTCGGCTCCGTACATGTCGCCTCCTTCCATACGTGCTCATGTCCGCAGCCGGTCAGAGCAAATACTGCTGAGCTGAAAAAGAGTACTGTGAGAATAGTACGACTGTATCTTGATATAATACCTGCCAAAATAGTGATGTGCATTCCTGTGTTTCCTCCCTGTCTGTTGTAATGCATTTGCCTCACTATACTCTTTTACAAATAAAAAAGGTCGCCGAAATGGCGACATTTTAATGTGATACTGCCTGACACCGGAAACCATTCGGTTCCGGTGTCAGGCAGCAGCATATTCACATATTCTTCAGCTTCTCAAGTGCTTCATAGTAGCGACGGATCGAATGGTCGATCAGCCAACGTTCATTGTCCCTTAGTTCTGCGGTACCGGTACGGTTCGCCTCGAACAGAACAGCAAGATCCACCACCCATCCGGCGAGATCCATAATCGCTTCCGTCCAGTCATACAAGTCGTCAGGTGCGGCTTCCTCTTCCGAAAGATGAATATACAGGCTCTTCACTCTGCTGATCCAGCTCCCGTATGAAGCCCGCATCTCTTCGATCGACATTATCCGATTTCGGACTTCCTGCAGATCATAGACAAACTTTTCCGCCTCCGTCACGATCAGCGCAAGGAGCTTTTTGTAGTCGGCTTCAATCACTTCATGCGCCTTTACCGGTCTCTGCATATCCTTCAAAACTGCATAGGAATTGTTCTGAAACACGTAAATTCCTTCCACTACAGAGGCATTACAATTAATGCGATAGTATTTTGTCCGCAGTGCATCGCCCCGGCACCAGATTGTATAAGCGACGTGGAGTCCTCTGCGAATATCACTTGTATCATAGCCAAAATAGCACCAGATCACATCCTGCTCAGAAGCAGCCCTCTCCGCGATCTCCCTGGTGATCTGAGACAAGCTCTGCGGAGAGGCACTGTTTTCTTCCACCACGACAAAGACTGCGATCCGTTTCTCCGAAGCATTGTCCAGCGGTTTGAAGCTGTACAACCGATAGGCGGTATTGGTGAGATTGGAATTGAAGTCCTGTCCTACAATCCCTTGCAGTTTTGTGGTACTTTCCTTCACTGCGTATTCCCGCAGCGGAAAATAGATAGTACCTCCGATACTGCTGCGAAAGATCGGGTGCTGCTGTTTACTGGGGTTTTCAGCATTCCATCTTCCCATCATCTCCATCATAGAACCATACACATCAGCGAGAGACACTTTTTCCTGCAGCTGCGTATGTCCCTCGACAATGGAATGTGCCAGCATGATTGTGAACACGCTGTATTCCCCTCCCGGTCCAACTCTCGCTATCTCATCTGCAGAAGAGGAAGCAATGATCGCGATCCCTTTTCCCGCAAACTCTGAAACAGCACTGTCAAGATCCAGTCTTCTGGGACCTGCCCCCTGAAATCCGCCTGAATAACAACAGTCAAGGATCACTATTTTGGCACCAGCCGGGATATGATCCATGTAATCGATCACGCTCTGCAGCTCGATCTCTCCGTCACTGAGCACAATGCTGGCGCTCGAAGATGGAGTGTACACATTCGACGCACGCTCCGTTTTTCCGTGGCCCGAAAAATACAGAATGAAGGTGTCATCACCACCAAGCTGCGACTTCATCTCACCGATTGCCCGCGCAAATGTGGCAGTGCGCACAAATCCCGGACGCTCATCTCCTGAGATGATCCGGATTTGGTCCTGCGGAACGTTAAGACCAAGTGTCAGTGATGTGCCTAAGAGCACCGGGTCCCCCTTGTATGTCGGAAGGTTTTTCAGGCCAATCGCCTCATAATCGCCAACACTGATCAGAAGTGCATAAACATTGCTGTTCTTCATCCGATTTCCTTTTCTGCTTTACGCTTTTTGCTGATCTGCATGATCGCTTCCAACGCAACCGCCTCGTGATTGGGCTCAATGTACTCGTCCGAGGTATATTTGTAGACATTTTGGACCTGCTGTGCTGTCATCTCGCCCAGCATCCGTCGGACGTCTTCAATCTGTGTCATTCGCTTCTTTTCCCTGAGGCTGCCGATGTAAGCACGGTCAATCTCCTCGTGCTGTGCCTGATTTAACGCATCTACGCTCTCGACAAGGATCCGGGTACACTTCTCGATGTCGCCGGTTTCCATGTTTTGGCGGATGTTTGTCAAAAGTGTTGTCAGCGCTTCCGCAGAAAGATAATTCTTCGTCATGATCTTGCCACCTCCTGAGATTATATGATGTACTATACACGCCATTTGTGCCGAGGTGGTCGCCGATCCAGCGACATTTGCCAGTCTGGCCACTGGATCAGTAGCGTTTTCCATGGCAGTTAACCGAGGATCGGCTGCCCATATTCATAAAGCGCATAGTTGATGGTGTCTATATCGTACAGTCCTCTTTCGATGAAAAACCGCACAATAAGGTCCCCTTTATTTCCGGGGGAAAGCGCGTATTCAGCTCTGGCCAGAAGATCGACTGTATCATCCATATTCAGTTTGAGCGCGATTGCCAGTGCGAGTACGGTCTGCTTCCTGGGGTGATAGGCCGGGTTGCTTCGTATTTTGGAAAAGAGCTTCCTGTCAATGCCGGCGCGCTTGTAGACTTCTACGTCTGTCATCCCGCTAATATCAATTTTCAGGAAAAGCATTTCATGAAAGGATTCTCCCACTTCATCCATCAACTGGTCCAGGGTAAAATGTTCCTTTTTGACGTAAGGATCAGAAGATTCCTTGTCCATACCTTTAGGGACTTCTGCCCCTTCTTCTGCCTCTGCCACATATGCTGCAGCTGATGTATTATCCGTTTGTATATAGTTCGCATCAATATACACGCGCAAAAGCGCACTCATTTCCTTGAAGGTCATGGATACTCCTTTATATAAGTGGTCGAGACTGGACAATGGGTTCATGATTTGCTTCATTATATCGCACCGGCCAATTGAATAGGTCCCTCAAAAAGCGACAAACTCGGGTACACCCCACTCTTAACACGACTGGGATTTGTATCCTGCAAGCGTCAGCCACCGAGTAGCGCAAGATGCCGTGAAAAAGTGCATTTGTAACCTATAAAATCCCGACGTCAAGCCGGGATTTCATAGTAAAGTAATATCGTTTTTCATATTGTACAGGTTACACCTTAAGGAACTTCTCTGCATTCCGCCAGAGTAGTTTGTAGATTCTTAAGCTGTTCTCTCAACTTGCGAACTTCTGCCTCGGCGGCTTCTGCTCGAGACTCAGCGGTTTCTGCCCGAAACTTTTCGGCTTCCACCCGAGACTCGGCGTCTTCTGCTCGAGACTCGGCAGCTTCTGCCCGCTTTCTCTGTTCCTCTGTTTTAGCGCGCTCTTCTTCTCGGCCCTTTTCTCTTTCATTGCGAAGTGTCATTTCCCAGTCCACGTAGTCACGCCTCCATTCTGAGTTGTGCCGGGCTCTTATCACCTGCTTCTGTACCCTGTCTGCGAACGAGCCATCCGGATAGCTGGCCGGGTCCGTCTTCCCTGTTACCAGCTGCAGGAACTCTTTGAGTTCCGCCGGGATATCTCCCTTGCGGCCCTCTGCATTCAGAACGACCTTGGTCACACCGTCTTCCAGCATCACTTCGGGATCCTCCAAGCATACATTTTTAAAAGTATAGTAACTATTCAGAACCCCTGCGGCAACATAGTTATACGCCGTAGTGATACATAACATTTGAAATGCTCCTTGAATAGTGATACAATA
>JBGULF010000091.1:0-7013 GCA_045115935.1 Anaerovoracaceae bacterium | reverse complement strand
TCAGAGAACCGGTAAAGCAGCCAGAATCAGAAGCGCTGAATAGTGATCACCATGCATACCTGAGACCTTGTCAAGGGTATGCATTTTTTTAGGAAATTTCCGCGACAGGAAAGTGAAATGGGAAAAATAGATAATATAAACTGGTATCCGGGTCACATGAAAAAGACCCGCGAGCTCATACAGGAAAACCTTAAAGCTGTCGATCTTGTAGTAGAGATAGTGGACAGCCGTATTCCCGTGTCCAGCAGAAACCCGATCATTGACGAGCTCGTATCAGGAAAACCGAGAATAATCGTGCTCGGCAAGGCGGATCTTGCGGATGCTGCAGAGACCGAAGCGTGGTCCGACAAGTTAAGCAGCAGTAAGGGCGTACGCCGTGTCATGGCGCTCAATCTCCAGTCCGGGGAAAATATAAAGAAACTTCTGAAGGCTCTTGAGACTGAGCAGCAGAGAAGAAATGAGGAAAGGTCGGTAAAGAGGCCTCTGCGCATCATGATCGTAGGAGTCCCTAACGTCGGCAAGTCTTCGCTCATCAACAGGCTCACGGGAAAGAGATCGGCTCAGACAGGCGACAAGCCGGGCGTTACAAAAGGTAAGCAGTGGCTGACCCTGTCAAACGGAATGCAGCTTCTTGACACTCCGGGAATACTCTGGCCGAAATTCGAAGATCCGAATGTTGGCCTTAACCTTGCGTTCTGCGGAAGCATCAAAGATGACATACTCGGTGTACAGGATCTGGGCTTTGAGCTTATAAGGGTTCTCGGAGAAAATTATCCGGATCTCCTGAAAGAGCGGTATAAACTCGATGAGATCTCCGAAGAGGCTATCGAGAACATGGATAATATCGCAAGAAAGCGCGGCTTCATAATGTCGGGCAAAAGGATAGACTACGAGAGGACCGGGCGCACCGTGCTCGATGAATTCAGGGGCGGTAAGATCGGCAGGATAACACTGGAAAAGGTAAAGTAAACTTTACGGTAAAGAACACTTTACATATGAATAATGTAAAGAGCTCTTTACATACAGACAACGTAAAGTTAACTTTACATATCGAAGATGTAAAGTACGTTTTACATTTAATAATATGACAAAGCAGGAAAGACTGGAAAGAGACATAGCAAAACTGGCTGAAATGAAGGCTCATGAGGACGAACTCAGGGCTGAAGGCTACAGATACATCGCCGGGATAGATGAGGTCGGAAGAGGGCCTCTCGCCGGGCCGGTCTATGCTGCCTGCGTCATTCTGCCGGAAGATTTCGACGTTCCCGGCATCAACGACTCAAAAAAACTTTCCGCGAAAAAGCGTGAGGAACTCTCTGATGTAATAAAAGAGAGGGCTGTAGCCTGGGGCATAGGCATCGCAGATAATAACGAGATAGACGAGCTCAACATCCTTGAGGCGACAAAAACTGCCATGAAGAGAGCTATAGCGGCAGTCCGGGACATGCTTGCTGAACGGGGCCTGCTTTCAGCAGAAGGCGGAAAACATGCTCAGGACATGCTCCTCATCGATGCCGTAAAGCTTGATGCAGGAATGCCGAGCGAATCGATCATCAAGGGAGACGAGAAGTGCCTGTGCATAGCGGCGGCTTCCATTGTTGCCAAAGTAGCCAGAGACTCATTCATGACGGAGATGGACAGTGTCTATCCGGGCTATGACTTTGCCGGAAATAAGGGCTACGGGACTGCAAAGCACTATGAGGGACTCAGGGCTCTCGGAAAGACCCCGATCCACAGAAAGACTTTCCTTAAAAAATTTGATGAGAACCCTGAAACGGGCCATAAACCGGCAAAGAAAGAAGAAAGCGGCAGGGAGGCAGCAGAGATGGCAAAGAAGGTATATGCGGTAAGAAAGGGCAGGACTACCGGTCTTTTCATGAACTGGGATGACTGCAAGGCACAGGTGGACGGATTCGCCGGAGCTGAATACAAAAGCTTTGCAGATCCTGCTGAAGCGATGGCTTACCTCGGACTGACAGATGAACCGAAAGCCGGCACAGACAGTTTTCCTGAAGGTGTCAGGGCCTATGTCGACGGAAGTTTTGACAGTGCGAGCGGGAGATTCTCGTGCGGAGTTGTCATAATTGAAACCGGTGAAGACGGTAACAGCGAAACGACGGAGCTGAATGCGGTCTTTGACGATGCCGAAGCTGCTCAGCAGAGAAACGTTGCCGGAGAGATCATGGGATCGAAGCTTGCGATCGACCACTGCATGGCGAACGGCATCAAAAGCGTAGAGATCTATCACGATTACGAAGGGATCGGAGCCTGGGCGGACAGACGCTGGAAGGCCAACAATCCTCTTACGCAGGGCTACAGGGACTACGTAGCAGAGGCAAGAAAGAGCATCGATATTAAATTTGTAAAGGTCAAAGCGCATGCCGGAAACAGGTACAATGAGCTCGCAGATAAGCTGGCAAAAAAAGCGCTTTCAGAATAGTACAAAAATAGGGGTAGAAATCGCAGCTGTTCTTCGCTATAATAGTTTCGTTGAATATAGCAACACGGTCCATTAGCTCAGCTGGGAGAGCGACAGGGTGACAACCTGTAGGTCATTGGTTCAAGTCCAATATGGGCCACCAGGTGGACGGGATAACAAAGTCCCGTCCTTTTTATTGTTAAAACGCACAAATACGGGTATAATAAACGGCATATAATAAAAAGAGAGATTAAAGATGTTCAGAAATGACTATACCAGGACTTCCGACGGCGCTGCCGCGAAGGTCGCTTTCATGAATAAGGATCCGTTGGCATATTTCGTCGTATCGATGCTGGCAGGCGCGTACATCGGAATAGGTGTACTGCTTGCGTTCACATCGGGCGGCCTCCTTACAGGCCTTCAATACGCGAGAATAGTTATGGGGCTCTCTTTCGGAGTCGCACTCAGTCTCGTAGTCATGGCAGGAGCAGAGCTCTTCACCGGCAACAACCTCGCAATGGCGTCGGGACTGCTCGATAAAAAGGTCACGCTGAAAGATGCCCTAAAGCTCTGGTGTATCTGCTGGATCGGAAACCTTGCCGGAAGCATGCTGCTCGCTGCGATATATCACCTCACAGGGCTGTGCAGCGGTCCTGTAGGCGAGTTCATCGTATCTGCCGCTGCGGCAAAAATGGGGGCAGGAGCTGTAGCTCTTTTCTCCAGAGGTATTCTCTGCAACTTCCTGGTATGCCTCGCCGTATGGTGCGCAGGCCGGGCCTCTTCGGATGCAGGAAAGCTCATAATGGTATTCTGGTGCCTCTTCGCATTCATCACTACCGGATTCGAGCACAGCATTGCAAACATGACACTGTTCACGGTTGCGCTCCTGCAGCCTGCCCATGAGGCGGTAAGCGCCGGAGGTTTCATGTATAATCTTGCAATAGTTACTTTGGGAAATATAGCCGGCGGAGCACTCTTCGTTGCAGTGCCTTACTACATCGCCGGCAGGAGAGATCAATAAAGAAAGGGAAGGGGAACAATGAATTTCATCTTTGTATCACCGAATTTTCCGCACACTTACTGGCAGTTCTGCGACAGACTTAAAAAGAACGGCATAAATGTGCTCGGAATTGGAGACGCGCCTTACGAAATGCTCGAGGAACCTCTGAAGGCGGCTCTTACAGAGTATTATAAGGTAGACAACATGGAGAACTACGACTCCATGTACCGTGCAGTCGCATTTCTTGCCTTTAAATACGGAAAGATCGACTGGCTCGAATCCAACACTGAGTACTGGCTTGAGCAGGACGCTAAGCTGAGAAGGGACTTCAACATCGGTTCCGGCGTTCAGCCTGAAGAACTCGCCATGTGGAAGAGCAAGTCGGCAATGAAGCCGTTCTATAAGGAAGCGGGCGTTCCGACGGCGAGAAACCACAAGGTCACTACCATTGAGGCAGCACGCGAATTTCTTGATGAGATCGGCGGATTTCCTGTCATAGTAAAGCCGGATATCGGAGTCGGAGCCGCAGATACATGGAAGCTCGAGAATGATGCAGACCTTGAGTGGTTCTACAACAATCTTCCGCAGCATCCGTATGTAATGGAAGAATTCGTGTATGGATACATTTATTCATACGATGCGATCGTGAATGCACAGGGAGAGGTGCTCTTTGAGAGCTCCAACTGGTTCCCGCCGTCGATCGCTGATCTCGTTAACAAAGGACTGGAGCTTACCTATTACACGACACCTGAAGTGCCTGAGCAGCTCCGCGAATACGGACGTGCAACGATAAAAGCTTTCAAGGTAAGGAGCAGATTCGTTCACTTCGAGTTCTTCCGTCTCACACAGGCCAGAAAGAACCTCGGCGAAGTAGGAGACTTCGTAGGTCTCGAAGTCAATATGAGACCTGCGGGCGGATATACTCCTGACATGATGGATTACGCTCACAATACCGATGTATATGAGATCTGGGCTGAGATGGTTGCACACAATGAGCGCCGCCTGCCTGACATCGGAGGAGATCAGTACTGTGCTTATGCATCCAGAAAGGATATCCATCAGTATAAGCACAGCCATGAAGAGGTGCTGCAGAAATACGGACACTGCATGAAGATGTGCGAGCGCATGCCTGACGTGCTGTCCGGAGCGATGGGAAATCAGTTCTACACTGCCGTGTTTAAAACATTCGAAGAGGTTGAGGAGTTCAACAACTTTGTAACAGAGCGCGCAGAATAATAATATAAAGGGGAAAAGAATGAACGAATATTACATGAGAGAGTACAGCTGGATAATGGACAGAGAGATGGAGCACGCGCTCTTCGGAGAGAGCGGCACGCTTTGCGTGGCTTTCGGACCTCAGAACGGACATACATACGACTTCAGTAACTTCGGAATGATCGATACGATAGCACCATGGATCGAGGCAGGCAAGCTCAGAGTTCTCTGTGTTGACAGCATCGATGAAGAGACCTGGTCGGCAGAAGGCGGAAACGAGCGCGAAAGACTCGAGCTTCAGGAGAGATGGTTCCGCTATGTAACTGATGAGCTCGTTCCTCAGTATCTCGGAGACGAGCGCGCTATCACGACAGGCTGCAGCATGGGCGCTACACACGCCATGAACTTCTTCGCACGCCGTCCTGATCTTTTCGGAGGCGTCATTGCCATGAGCGGTCTGTATGATACTAATTACTTCTTCCACGGATACAAGGATGACCTCACATATGCGAATTCTCCTATTGAGTTCATCCCGAACATGCCGGAGCATCATCCTTGGATGGATCTTTACAGACAGAGCAGCATAATCTTCTGCTGCGGCCAGGGAGCATGGGAAGACGAAATGAGAGTAGACCTGCAGAAACTGCATGAGGCATTCGAGCAGAAGGGCATCCCTCACTGGGCGGATTACTGGGGTTACGACGTTAACCATGACTGGCCATGGTGGAGGAAACAGCTCCCGTATTTCATGAGCAACATACTCGGCCAGCCGTGATAAAAATCAGCGCCGCAAGGCGCTTTTTTAGTACCATAAAAGTGTAGTTGACAGAGAGCAATCTCTGCAGCTGCACTTATTTTTATATAATGAGGGAACAGTTGGTCTGGCGAGGTCGCTTTTTGGATCATAGCATCCGTCAATAAAACTGTCAGCCATCCCCTTGTTATATGGACTCGATTAAGCAGGTTGGGATATTCTCCCGTGTAACGAACTAAAATGAGTTGTAATAAGTGCGGATGGGAACAACTGCAAATCTATTCAGGGAGGTTCGTTATGGTTAGCGTTGGAATTGATATTTCTAAAGGAAAAAGCACCGTATGCATGATGAGGCCATATGGAGAAATAGTGTTAGGGCCGATTGAAATATCTCATGAAGATTCTGAACTCAGGGCATTGGTAAAAGTCATTAAAGGCATGAATGAGGAGGTAAAAGTGGTAATGGAAGCAACCGGCATATACCATTTGCCGGTACTGACATATTTGAAGGATCAGGGGCTCTTCGTAGCTGTAATCAATCCATACCGGATGAAGCAATACAGAATACAAGGGCTGCGTAGGGTCAAGACAGATAAGGCTGATTCGATGGCCATAGCAAAATATGGTATCGACAATTGGTATTCGCTGAAAGATTACATTGCATCGGAGGAGAAATACACAGAATTGACATTGTTAAGCAGACAGTATCGCCACTATATGAGAATCCATGTAGCTTCATTGCAAGAACTTACACATATACTGGATTATACGATGCCTGGACTAAAGGGGCAGCTCAAGAGCTGGGTTCCTGAAAACGGAAAGGATAAACTCGCCGACTTTGTTGAACAATATTGGCATTATGACATAATCAGGAAGAAGTCCGAAAGGCAATTCATTGATAGCTACCAAAAGTGGGCAAAGAAAAAGGGATACCATCGCAGTCAGAATAAAGCCGCTAAGATCTATTCGATGGCTAAAGAAGGTATCCCGACATTACCAGCAGATCAAACCACTAAAATGCTGGTAATCCAGGCCATTGAAGTCCTGAGAAGAGTCGATGAAACTCTCAATACGATATTAGCACGAATGCAGGAAATCGCCAATACTTTGCCAGAGTACCCCGTAGTCCGATCCATGGGCGGCGTAGGTGATGTTCTTGCCCCAAGACTAATTGCCGACATAGGTGACGTTAGAAGATTCCATAACAGTAAAGCGTTGATTGCCTATGCTGGGATAGATGCACCTCCATACCAATCAGGTCAATTCGTAGGAACAAACCGAAGTATTTCTAAAAGAGGATCATCTGCTATACGCAAAACGGGTTATGAGGTTATGCGTTCACTGAAATCGCATCCATCGCCTGAAGATGATGCAGTATACAGATTCATCTTGAAAAAGGAAGCTGAGGGAAAGCCCAAGAGAGTTGCAAAGATGGCTGGATTGAATAAATTCCTGCGCATCTATTATGCGAGAGTAATGGAGGTGTATAACTGCTAAAAGAATAAGTCTAAGATGTATTGAATGGGCTGGCGAGCACCGGCCTTTTTGTGGTGCATAAGTGTGCTAATGATAAAAAACCTGCTAGCAAACGCAAGGTAAGACTTGACTTTTGTTAGCAGGTTTTA
>JBGULF010000090.1:0-33691 GCA_045115935.1 Anaerovoracaceae bacterium | reverse complement strand
ATTTAATTTGTAGATAATGTGAAGCGGGGGGGGTGGGGGGCCCCGACCGGGGGCGGCGGCGCCGCCGCTGCGCTGACGTCAGCGCAGGGAGCCGCCCTCATCATGATGGTCGCTAACCACACCATCGGCAAGCCTAAATATGCTGAGTTCGAAGAGCTAAACAAGGACATCCTCAGCGAAGCGGAAGTCCTGCTCGGCAGCCTGACCGATGGCATAGACAACGATGCCGCAGCATTCGGCAAGGTATCTGCAGCATACGCTTTGCCTAAGACAAACGAGGAAAAGCGTTCGGCGGAGATATCCGCTGCTTCCGTTCTTGCGGCAGAGGCACCGCTCATGGTGATGGAGGACTCTCTTGCGGGTCTCCGCCTTGCGGCGACACTGAAGGGACGCTCCAACAAAATGCTCGAAAGCGACGTGTACGTTGCCGCGCTCCATCTGTATACAGGCATCAGATCTGCATACTATAACGTCGAAGCCAACATGCCGGCGATAGAGAAGGCCGATCCTGCGCTTGCGCTGGAGATGCGTCAGCATACCGCTGATGTACTTGCCGCTGCAGCCGACATAATCGCTGAACTGTCGGGAAAGAAATAGGGACATGGAAAGCGCACGCTGCAAGGCATTTATAGAATCAGTCGAACGCGGAAGCTTCAGGGCTGCCGCGGAAGCTCTCGGCTACACACCGTCTGCCGTGAGCCAGCTTGTCGCTGCACTCGAAAAAGACCTGGGACTCAATCTTCTTATCCGTTCAAAAAAGGGCGTAACAGTGACATCTGAAGGAGCCCGGCTTGCACCGATAGTCCGCTCCTACCTGGCCCGTGAGAAGGAGATGTACGAACTGGCTTCAGAGATGCAGGGCATTTCTATTGGAAACCTGACGATAGCCGCATATCCGAGTGTCGCTACGACCTGGCTCCCGGAGATAGTCCGAACGTTCCAGCGTGACTACCCCGAAGTCCAGTTCGCTATAATGGAAGGCATTCGCAGCGAGATATTCGGACATCTCGATGATCACGTTGCAGACATGGGATTCCTGGCCTACGCTGAGCCGATGGAGTACGAATGGACCCCGCTTGCGGATGAAGCCGTTATTGCGGTCGCTCCCGAGAACCACAGGCTTGCGGATGCGAAGGCATACCCAATAAGCGAGTGTGAGAAGGACAATTTCATAATGACATCATGGGGTAAGGATCTCGAGATCCAGAACATATTCAGAAAAAACAATGTATCACCGAATGTAAAATATACAACCTATGATACGCCGGCTACACTTGCCATGGTCAGGATGGGCCTTGGAGTGAGCTTTGTAAACGAACTTTCAGCCCAGTACTGGAACGACCACCTTGTGAAGCTCCCGCTCGATCCGCCGCAGAAAGTTGAATTCGGGATAGCATATACATCGAAAGAGCACATGACATCCGCGGCGAAAAAGTTTTACGACTACGCGGTCAAATTCATAAAAGAGATATAACGAAAGGACCCCGGCATGTGATGCCGGGATCTTTTCATTATGTCATTATTTCATAGGATGTTATGATGATGCGACTGCTGCTATTTGATTTCTATGAATTCAAATGTGAAAACATAAGCCAGCATGCCAGCGACTACTGTAGTTAAGAGAATGCTCATGATGTACCTCCTTTATATCCATACGCCCCTCGGCTTTGTTCCTGAAGATCGGAGTCTTCGATTCGCCGTCCGGCGTTTCTCTTCTCTTCTTGTCTGTATTATAGGTTTAAAATTGATTAAAGTAAAACTATAGATTTTAATCAATATGACTAGTAATACTTAACACAAAGATACATTTACAGAAACTCTGCACTTTTCTGCAGAGCTTTTGCAGTCGCTTATTTCCTGCTTTTATATTATTGCTTTATAGCTGTGTTAATTGTAGAATGCAGATGTAGGAAAGCTCACTTTGCTTTATTTAACAGGAGGAAAATTATGGATAAGTATGTATGCGCTATCTGCGGTTATGTATATGACCCTGAAGTTGGTGATCCGGATAACGGAGTAGAGCCGGGCACAGCATGGGAAGATGTTCCTGAAGACTGGGTTTGCCCTCTGTGCGGAGTAGGCAAGGACAACTTTGAAGCTGAATAATCCATAACGATCATGAAATGAACAGAGCGCCCGCGCGGTGCTCTGTTATTTTTATGCAAAAAAGCAACTTATATTGTTAACATCAGCAACGGAGTGATATTATTAAAGCGTAGTCGGTATTTACGTATCTGAGAAAAGGGGGATTTAATGTATAAAGTAGTAAGAAGAAAAGCACTCAGACCGACAGTAACACAGCTGGAGATCGAGGCGCCTCTGGTAGCTCGCAAGGCTAAGCCGGGACAGTTCATCATTCTGCGTGTCAATGAAGAGGGCGAGCGTATCCCACTGACAGTAGCGGGAGTGAACCCTGAAGAGGGGACAGTAAAGATCATCTTCCAGGTAGTGGGAGCAACAACGGAGCTTCTGAACCACGTACCTGAAGGCGGATATCTTCAGGACTTCGTAGGCCCGCTCGGCAATGCGACTGAGACCGAAGGCATAAAGAAGGTATGCATCGTAGGCGGCGGAGTAGGCTGCGCGATCGCGATGCCTGTGGCGCAGGAGTTCCACAGGATCGGTGCGGATGTAACGAGTATCATCGGCTTCAGGAGCGAAGACCTTGTGATCCTTGAGGAGGAATTCACAGAGTGCTCGGACAAGCTGTATGTGATGACAGATGACGGCAGCTACGGCAGACACGGTAACGTAACAGTTCCGCTCGATGAGATGCTGGCAGCAGGCGAGAAGTTTGACATGATCATTACTATCGGACCGCTGATCATGATGAAGTTCGTAACACTTACAGCAAAGAAATACGATGCGCCGATCACGGTATCGATGAGCCCTATAATGATTGACGGAACAGGTATGTGCGGCGGATGCAGACTGACAGTCCATACGGAAGAGGGCGACAAGATGAAGTTCGCATGCGTAGACGGCCCTGACTTCAACGGATATGAAGTGGACTTCGACGAGGCGATCTCGAGAGGCCGCATGTACTTCGACTATGAGAGACACGCGCACGAAGCGACATGCAACCTGTTCAGACAGGCAGAGAATGCGTAGGAAGGGGGAAGAACAATGGCACTTGATCCTAAGAAACATGAAATGCCGTCACAGGACCCTCAGGTCCGCGCACATAATTTCAGCGAGGTAGCACTCGGATATACGGAAGAGATCGCGATCGCAGAGGCACAGAGGTGCCTCAACTGCAAGAACAAGCCATGTGTAGAAGGCTGTCCGGTGAACGTCAACATCCCTGACTTCATCATGAAGGCAAAGGAAGGAGACTGGGAAGGCGCATACCAGATAATCAACGCGACATCGACGCTTCCTGCAGTATGCGGAAGAGTATGCCCGCAGGAGACACAGTGCGAAGCTAAGTGCACGATGGGCATCAAGTTCGAGCCTGTAGGCATCGGCCGCATCGAAAGATTCGTTGCAGACTGGCACAACGAGCATGCAACAGAGAAGGCAGTTGCACCTGAAAGCAATGGCCATAAGGTGGCAGTAGTAGGTTCGGGCCCGGCAGGACTGACATGCGCAGGCGACCTGGCAAAGAAGGGCTACAAGGTATCGGTATTCGAAGCACTGCACACAGCAGGCGGTGTACTGGTATACGGAATCCCTGAATTTAGACTTCCGAAGGCCATCGTAGCCCGCGAGGTCGAAGGTCTGAAGGATCTCGGAGTAGACATCGAAACGAACGTCATCATCGGAAAGACTCTTACAGTCGACGAGCTCTTCGACGAGATGGGATTCGAGGCAGTGTTCATCGGCTCCGGCGCGGGCCTCCCGATGTTCATGAACATCCCTGGCGAATCACTGAAGGGCGTATTCTCGGCTAACGAATACCTGACAAGATCGAACCTGATGAAGGCGTATCTTGATGATCCTAAGACGCCTATCATGAAGGGCGGAAAAGTCGCAGTAGTCGGCGGCGGAAACGTAGCGATGGACGCTGCAAGAACAGCTCTCAGACTCGGAGCAGATCACGTATACATCGTATACAGAAGATCGATGGAGGAGCTCCCTGCAAGAAAAGAGGAAGTAGAGCACGCGATTGAGGAAGGCATCGACTTCAGACTTCTTAACAACCCTGTTGAGATCCTCGGATTCAACAATCCTGATGATCCGAGAGATCCGAAGAACGGATTCGTAAGAGGCATCAGATGCATCAAGATGGAGCTCGGCGAACCTGACGCATCCGGCAGAAGGAGACCTATCCCTGTCGAGGGCAGTGAATTCGAACTGGACGTTGACGCAGTCATCATGGCACTCGGCACAAGACCGAACCCGCTGATCAAGAACACGACCGAAGGACTTGAGGTCAACCGCAAGGGCGGCTTCGTAGTCGACGAGGACGGACTGACAAGCCGCGAGGCAGTATATGCCGGCGGCGACGCGGTCACAGGAGCAGCTACAGTTATTTCGGCCATGGGTGCAGGCAAACTCGCCGCCGCTTCCATAGACAAATACCTGAGCAGCAAATAAATGTAATCTCTGAAAAGCAGAACATTAAAACAGGGGAACATCAAAATGATAAGAGCGGGCAGCTGGAAACAGCAGCCCGCTTTTAGTATGGGAGTCAAAACCACTTACATAGCCACTCGTAAAATCCGATTGCAACGCCGCTTTCAGAGCCATATACAAAACCCGCCGCAACGCCGCTTCATGATGACAGAAAAACGGTGGATGCTTCGAAATCCCGTCACTTTTTTGGTAGAAATAGAAAAAATGGCTTAATTTACATCACCGGCTTTTGGAAATCTTAGCGTCATATGAATAATTTTCAATTTAATGCATGGTTATTCAGCAGAAATACCTGGAATTTGTTCTTTGGAGACAAAGTGCAGCCGAAAATGGAGAGGCGATGGCTGCTGGATCTGTTTTGCCGGATCAGAATTGGATAATCAGTGAAGATAAAAGGATCCTGTAGCTGTTTCGGTGACAGAAAAACTTATGGAAAAATGAAATTCCGTCAAGAAATTGATAGAATTTGTAAAATTTCCCGAAAAACCGTCACTTATAAATATTAGTACTAAATATGAGTGATGCAGTACCGGATGGGGAGGTGGCGATGAGGCGGGTAATAGGTGAAGCTGAACAGGAAAGCATGTAAAAGGACGGCCAAGCGGCCGTCCTTTTTTATGTTTACATGCTCTGAGTATGTTTTGTACTTTTTATCTGCAGGCCATTATCTCGTCGAGTATGGCGTCGGCGGCTTCGAGCTTGCTGAGCAGCGGAAGCTGTTTCATACCTTCTCTCGTCAGTATGGTGATGACATTGGTGTCGCCCTGGAATCCGGCGCCTTTTGTCTTAAGGCTGTTGGCGCAGATCATGTTGACGTTCTTTTTCACCAGTTTCGCCGCCGCGTTCTCGAGCAGGTTCTGCGTCTCCATCGCGAATCCGCAGAGGAACTGGCCTTCCTTACGGTGAGTGCCGAGATATCCGAGGATGTCCTGCGTCGGCTCGAGTTCTACACTGCGTCCGGCCGCGGCATCACTCTTCTTGATCTTTTCGGTCGCGACTTCTGCAGGTCTGTAATCTGCAACGGCCGCGGCCTTTATGATTATATCCATCTCAGGCGCGCGTGATGTGACCGCATCAAACATGTCCTGCGCGCTCAGCACATCGACCGTCTCGACGAAGCGCTCCTGCGGCAGAGCCGTCCTTCCGGATACCAGAGTCACCTCAGCTCCGCGCCTTGCAGCCATATGGGCTATCGCGTAACCCATCTTGCCGCTCGAGTGGTTGGTGATGTAGCGAACCGGGTCGATCGCTTCCTGTGTAGGGCCGGCTGTCACGAGGACCTTGAGCCCCGCCATGTCCTTTTCCTTGGAGACCCACTGTTCAACGTAATCTATGAGCACATCCGGCTCAGGCATCTTGCCCTTGCCCTCAACGCCGCAAGCCAGCATTCCCTCCGCCGGCTCAATGATAGTATAGCCTCTTTCGCGAAGGATCTCGAGATTGGCCTGAGTGGCCGGATTCTCAAACATCACCGTGTTCATGGCAGGCGAGATGAGCACCGGACAGGTGCATGCGAGCATGGTAGTAGTCAGCATGTCGTCTGCTATGCCGTGGGCGAGCTTGGCTATGACATTACCGGTCGCAGGAGCGATGAGCGCCAGGTCTGACGACTGTCCGAGCGTTATATGCTCGGTAGGAGTCTCGTTGGCAGGATCGAACACGTCCGTGACGACCTTGTTGCCGCTCATGGTCTCAAAAGTGAGAGGCGTTACGAACTTCGTAGCGCCGTCTGTCATGATGACGCGCACGTCGTAGCCCTTCTTTTTAAGTCCGCTCGCGATGTATACGGATTTGTAGGCGGAGATGCCGCCTGAGATACCGAGGATTATTTTCTTTTTTTCATTCATGGTTGTTACCGGCCTTTCAATCAACGGGTCCGATTTGCACAAAAAGTATACTTCACATAGCCACGAATTGGCAAGGATATGGTACAATTGCAGGTGTAAAGGGGCAGGCGGCAAAAGCGCCGCTGCCAACCCCGGAATCATTCCCTATTGCTCAATACATATGAATTAATACGGAGACAAGAAATGTTTGACAAACTGATCGAAAAAGTAAAAGCTGAGCCAAAGAAAATCGTTTTCACAGAAGGTTCTGATGCCCGCATCCAGGAGGCAGCAGCAAGACTTCTTGCTGAGGATCTCATGGGCGTTGTACTCGTAGGCAACGAAGATGAAGTCAAGGCTGCAGCAGCTGAAAAGGGATTCGATATCAGCAAGGCTGAGATCATCGATCCTGAGAAGTACGACGGAATGGCTGAAATGGTAGAGACCATGGTAGCTCTCAGAAAGGGCAAAATGTCCGAGGAAGAATGCGCTGCTGCTCTTAAGAAGGGCAACTACTTCGGCACAATGCTCGTAAAGATGGGCAAGGCTGACTGCCTGCTCGGCGGAGCTACATACTCCACAGCTGACACGATCCGTCCGGCTCTCCAGCTCGTTAAGACAAAACCGGGCGCTCACCTCGTAAGCTCCTGCTTCATCCTCACAAGAGACTGCGGAGACGAGAATCTCAGAACGATCGCAATGGGCGACTGCGCTGTAAACCTCTCCTATGAGGACAGCAAGGACAAAGAAGGCAACGTTACATTCACCGGAGCTCAGAAGCTCGCTGAGGTTGCTGTAGAGATCGAAAAGTGCGCAAGGACTTTCGGAATCGATCCTAAGGTAGCTATGCTCAGCTTCTCCACAAAGGGATCCGGCAAGGGCAACACTGTTGCTCTCTCGGCAGAGGCTACAAAGATCGCTAAGGAGCTCAACCCTGACATGGCCATCGACGGTGAGATGCAGTTCGACGCTGCTGTATCGCCTACAGTAGGCCAGCTGAAGTTCCCTGGATCGCCTGTAGCAGGTTATGCAAACACATTCGTATTCCCGATCATCGAGGCAGGTAACATCGGTTACAAGATCGCTCAGAGACTCGGCGGCTATGCTGCTTACGGACCTATCCTGCTCGGACTCAATGCGCCAATCAACGACCTCTCCAGAGGATGCGACGCAGAAGAAGTCTACAAGATGTCAATTATCACAGCAGCACTCTAAGATGTTAAAAAACAGACCGGAGCACAGCCTCGGTCTGTTTTATTGCTCGATTTCGGATATGAAGAAAAGATTTCACATAAGCATTGTACTTTTGATCCTGCTCTCGTTCGTTGCTGCTCCTGTTCATTCATTCGCGCTGCCTGAGTGCCACTACAAGCATAACGATTATACCGGGGAAGACCTGTATAAGCCGGGTTCGCGAGAGGCCTCGTATGTGGACTACGTTCAGGGAACGTGGAAGTGCGATACTAAACTGGCCGGAGGCGGAGGCCTCTGCGGCCGCTGGAGCAATTTGGTCAGAGGCGTTTTCGGCACTTCGTTCAGGGAAAAGAACTACTACGGACTGCGCTTCAACAGGGAGAATTTCCTTTCTGTCTGCAAAGGCTGCAAGCCGGGCACCAAGCTGGTACTCGGACAGGCAAAGTATGAGAACGGGACCCTTTCGCATGCCATAGTCCTGTTCAAGGTGACTTCAAAAGAGGTCTGGTGGGCGGACTGCAACTGGAACCACGACAACGTCGTGCACTACCGCCACGGCACGGTAAAGGATTTCATCAATTTCTATCACTACAAAAGCTCAAAATACAGCTACCTCCATTTCGTGGTGAGGATAACGAAGGACCGCTATTACAGCAAGCCGAAGATAGCGACGGCAAATACTGTGAAGGACGGCACGGCCAGGATAGTCTGGACCAGGGCTTCCTATGCGAGGAAGTATTACGTATACCGGGCGAACTCCGAGAACGGAAAGTACAAACGCATCGCGGAAACCAAGGCATGCTCTTTTGTTGATGAGTCCGCAAAGCGCGGCAAAAAATACTACTACAAGGTAGCGTCTGTCGACAAAAACGGCAAAAAGAAGTGGAGCGGCAAGGTGAGCAATAGATCAAGGCTCGACCGTCCGCGCACCTCGCTTAAGTACCCGAAGGGAAAGAAGGGCAGGCTCGTCTGGAAAGCAGTGCCGGATGCTGACTACTATGTCGTATACAGGAAGTATGACGGCGGAAAGTGGAAAAAGATAAAGAAGACAACGAAGACGTACTACGCAGGCAGTCTGATTAGACCGGGCAAGCGGTACTGGTATAAGGTCAAAGCGAGGAGGATAAACAGAAAGTATTCCACCTCACTGTACAGCCCGTGGATAACCACCATGGATTACGCCTGGGTCCCGTAAAGGACAAATTAAAAATCCGGAGCTTCACGCTCCGGATCCTTTTTCTATGCGCGCTTGTTGTCTTCAACGAAGCGTCTGATCTTGTTGGTAGTGGTCTTGTCGAAATCACGGTCACGCACTATCACGTGGGCGATCCTCTTGAATCTCGGCAGGTCGCTGTTGATCTTGTCGACTTCCGCATCGATCAGGGCTTCTGCCTGCTCAGCTGTGTAGTCCGCTCCGAGCTTCCTCTCAAGGACTTCCTTGTCGAGCCTGATCGTGGCGCAGATGCCGTTCCACTGCGAGTTAGGGTCGCGGTCGCCGCCCCAGACCATGGATTCAGCTACGACAGGGAGTGCCTGCAGGTAGCCTTCGAGTTCTTCAGGGAAGACGTTCTTGCCGTTGCTTGCGATGATGACGTTCTTTTTACGGCCTGTGATGAACACGTACTTGTCGCGGTCGAGATATCCGATGTCGCCGGTGTGGAACCAGCCCTCTTCATCGAGCACGGCTGCCGTGTTCTCAGGGTCTTTGTAGTATCCCATCATGACCTGCGGTCCGCGGAAGCAGATCTCTCCGATGCCGTTGTCGTCTGCATCGAGGATCTTGCACTCGGTAAACGGCATCAGGTGGCCGGCCGAGGAATTCTTCATGTATTTACGCTTTGCAGGGTTCAGCGCTACGATAGGAGCGCATTCCGAGAGACCGTATCCCTGAATGGCGTTGAAGCCGATGTTGCAGAAGGAGTCAAGGATGGCTCCGTCGATAGGAGCTCCGCCGGAGATGATAGTGTGCATCCTGCCTCCGAAGACAGCCTCGATATCCTTGGTGACCTTCTTAGGCAGCTTCACCTTGAAGCGGCTTGCCTCGCGGTCCATGAGCTCGAAGACTTTCATCTGCTTTTCGGACAGCTTGTCTGCAACTGAGCGTCTGATCTTGTTGTGGAAGTTCTCGATGATGGCCGGGACTGCCAGCATGATGGTCGGCCTTACTTCGAGGATGTCCTTGCGGATGTACTTGAGTCCGCGGCTGAATGCGACGGTCGCTCCGCTGTATACGCAGCTGAGGAAAGTCGCAGTGCATTCGTAGCAGTGATGCATCGGCAGCACGGAGAAGCAGATGTCCTTAGGACGGGCTTCAAACATGGACTGAACGAGCATGGTATCGAGCATCAGGTTGCGGTGCGAGAGCATTACGCCCTTGGCAACGCCGGTGGTGCCGGATGTGAAGATGATCGCTGCTAGATCCGTGTTGACTACCTGCGCGTCGAGGTAACGGCGGTCTCCGTCCCAGACCATGTGGCGGCCTTCCTCGCGGAGCTTCTTCCACGAAAGGAGTCCTGCCTCGACGTCTTCATCGTCATCCATGTCAGCGTTTATTACATAGCGGAGATTGGTCTCGCCGTCTGCCTTGATGCGCTTGAAGGTCTCGTAATACTTGTTGTTGATCGTGATGACTGCCTCGAGCTCGCCCTTGACGGTGAGCTGGGTCAGCTCGCTCTCATTCAGCTCTCTGTCGAGAGGGACCACGACTCCGACTCCGCCGACTATGGCGAGATAGGATTCGCCCCACTCAGATGAGTTGCGGCCGATGAGACCGATGTGTCTGTCTTCGAGACCGAGCTCGAGAAGACCGGTGCCGATGGCGTTCACGTCCTCACGCGCCTGGCGGAAGCTGATCTCCCTGAACGGCTGGTTCGGTTTGTACTTCTGCATGAAGAGCGGAAGATCAGGATGCTCGTCCGCGCTGTAATTGAGCATGTCCTTGAGATCGGTCACGACATGTTTCTCTTTGAAGAGGTAGCGCTTATCTTTGGATTTCTTGAGCTCGTTGAGCATCTGCTCAATGACCTCACGCTCACGCCTTTTGATGTTCCTGTATTCTGCGTCTGTGTATTTTCTGCTCATAATAGTGTCCCAACCTGCCGCTTGCTATAACGGCCTCGTTTCTATATAATTCGTGCAATATTTAATTGATAGTCATATAATGTAGATTGTAACTAAAGAATTATATCATATAAATACAGAAGGATAACAGAATAATGGAAGAAGTAAGAATCATAGATCTTAAGGAAAGCATCCTGGCGGACAATGACGCGGATGCGGATAAGCTGCGCGAGGAACTTGCAGCAGAAAAAACAGTATACATCAATGTCATGAGCTCACCGGGATCCGGCAAGACATCCACCATACTCAGACTGGTGGAGCAGCTCAGACTCAGCTTCAATGTAGGAGTGCTCGAAGCAGATATCGACGGAGACATCGACACACAGACCATGCTCGAGGCAGGCATCCCTTCGGTGCAGCTCCACACGGGCGGAATGTGCCATCTCGATGCGGACATGAGCCGTCAGGCGCTCCGCGAGATCAACTCAAAGGACCTCGATATCGTGATCCTCGAGAACGTAGGCAACCTCGTATGCCCTGCTGAATTCGACACGGGAGCTCAGATCAATCTCGTGATCCTTTCAGTACCTGAAGGCGATGACAAGCCTCTCAAGTACCCTCTGATGTTCACAAAGGCTGACGTAGTGGTAGTAAACAAGATCGATGCGATCGAAGCATTCGATTTCAGCCCTGAGAGATTCAAGCAGCATGTTGCTGAGCGCTGCCCTGAGGCACCTGTATTCATGGTATCCGCAGCGACCGGCGAGGGCGTTATAGCGCTGTCCGAGTGGGTCGGAGAACGCGCTAAAGAGATCCTGGAATATGTAGACTGATGAGGGAACAGACATGGCAGAAAACAATGTAAGAGTAATAGATGTAAACGTAGGAATTTTTGAAGAAAACGACCGCATCGCTGCGGACGTAAGGGCGCAGAACAAGGCGAACGGCACATTCATGGTGAACGTGATGGCGTCGCCGGGAGCAGGCAAGACAACAACGCTCCTCCGCACCATAGCAGAACTTGGCGAAGAGTATAAGATAGGCGTCATGGAGGCTGACATCGAGGCTACAGTCGATGCCGAGAAGATGGCGGACGCAGGCGTACGTTCGATGCAGATCCACACAGGCGGCGAGTGCTGCATGGACGCTGCGATGACACAGGCTGCGATCAACGAGTTCGACACAAAGGATCTCGACGTCGTATTCCTCGAGAACGTAGGCAACCTCGTTTGCACGGCAGAGCAGGACACCGGCGCGAACATCAACATAGAGATCCTTTCGGTACCTGAGGGCGACGACAAGCCGCTGAAGTACCCTCTGATGTTCACCGTTACACAGGCTGTTCTGGTAAACAAGACAGATACGCGCAAGTTCTTCGCATTCGATGACGAGGCATTCGTGGAGAGAGTACACGCGCTGAATCCGCTGTCGGAGATCTTCTTCGTGTCGGCAAAGACAGGCGAAGGATTTGACGCATGGATCAGCTGGCTGCGCCGCCAGATCGAATTATCTAAAGCACTGTAAAAAAGATTCAAAAGTTACTCGCTCGGGTACGCCTCCCGGCTCAAAATTTGCGACGCATCGGTTTCGGGCTCGAGCTTCGCAGCAAAAGCTGCTCGCTCTCCCCTCGTAACCGGCTGCAAATTGGCCCCTCGCTCGGATACTTTTGAGTCTTTTAATCTACTATAGGCAAATAAGAAAGAGGGTATATCATGTTTGATGTAGCTATTATCGGGACTGGCCCGGCCGGCCTTTCGGCTGCGCTTACGCTTAAACTTCATAACAAGGATATCATCTGGTTCGGCTCGAATGAGCTGAGCGACAAGGTAGGAAAGTCCGAGAAGATCGCGAACTATCCGGGCGTGCCGATGGTAGGCGGCGCGGATCTTAACAAAAAGTTCCGCGAACAGGCTGCCGAACTGGGACTGGAGCCTGTAGACAAGCGTGTCACCAACATCGCAGACATGGGCGGCACATATATGATCCTCGCCGATAACGAGATGTTCGAGGCGCGCACGGTGCTGCTCTCAACGGGCATCGCTGCTGCAAAGGGGATGGAGAACGAGGCCAGACTTCTCGGAGCCGGCGTCAGCTACTGCGCTACATGCGACGGATTCCTTTACAAGGGAAAGACCGCTGCTGTGTACTGCACGGACGAGCGCATGGAGCACGACATCAAATATCTGGAGGAGATCTGCGGAAAGCTGTACATCTACACGAGTTTCGGGTATACTACCGACGCTGAAAATGCCGAGGTCCTGAAGCTGCCTGTCAAGAAGCTTGACGGAGGAATGAAGTGCGACTCGATAGAGCTTACGGACGGAACAAAAATCGATGTTGACGGGATCTTCATTCTGAGGCCTGCCATCGCGCCGTCGACGGTGCTTCCGGGTCTTGAGATGGACGGCGCGCACATAAAGGTGGGCCGCAGTCAGGAAACAAACTATAAGGGCTGCTTCGCTGCGGGCGACTGCACGGGCAGACCGTATCAGATCGCTAAGGCAGTAGGCGAAGGAAACGTCGCAGCCCACGCGATACTTGAGCTTCTCAGCGAGGTCGAAAAGGAGAGCTAGTCATGGCAGAGCTTAAGATAGAAAACCAGGCGATGATGTTCGCCTTCCTCAGCCGCGCGGCGATAGAAGCCAAGGGCGAAGAAGGCAGGGCGGCCATCCAGGACGGCATGATACGCTACGGAAGAGAGCGCGGAGCCAGGATGGCAGAGCGCGCACGCAAAGCCGGTGATCCGGTCGATCTCTGGACCAACCAGGCGTACGGCGAGTGGAAGCCTGACTACGCAGGCCAGATGGAGTTTGGAATGCTCCGCTCTGAGCCGACTTATCAGACATATATCGCAAAGTGCGCATGGTGCGAAGCCTGGAAGAAGAACGACATCCTTGAATTCGGACGCGAGTACTGTGTCAACGTAGACGCGGCCGTATATGAGGGCTTCGGATGCGGCGCCGTATGCACACCGATCTCCACATCCATGAGCTGGGGCGGAGACCGCTGCGACTTCGACTGGGGCAAGCCTCTCAGCACAGAGGAGGTCAAAATGGTAAGCGACAAGAAGGCCGAACTCGGCACAAGCGCCATGAGGGACTTCAATTTCCATACTGCACATATTTATTTTTCAGTTGCTGACGAGCTCCGCAAACGCTTCCCGGAGGACTCGGAGGCGATGATAGACAGAGCCGTTGCGGACTATATCGGGCTCTTCGGACAGGAAGCACATGACTGCCTGCTGGAGTTCCCTCCGGACGAGTTCTGACCGGACAGAACAGGAGAAACTATTTCGTATTGAATTCTATAAAACTTAACACAGAATACGCATCAACACTCGGGGCATACTGGATGATCTACGGTATCACAGGCAGTTTTGCCTCGGTTTTTATGCTTGCAAAAGGATATAACAACATGCACATCGGCATGACGCTGGCTGCTGCAAACCTGCTGGCTCTGGCGCTGCAGCCTTTTGTTGCCGACCACATGGACAGGGCAAAGGGGATAAAGATAATCGACGCTTCGGCGTGGATGACTCTCCTCATGATGCTGATCGGTGCAGGATATTTTGTCTTCAGCGGGGGATCGCTGCTTCTGGCCGCGGCCATAGCGGCTATTCTGGCGGTACACGCCCTGCTGCAGCCGCTGCTCAATTCGCTTGCTTTCAGGCTGAGCGAGAGCGGCACCAATGTAAACTTCGGGATAGGAAGGGCCGGAGGTTCGCTGGGCTTTTCCGTCATAGTGGGGGTGCTTGGAACTCTCGTAGAGAAAAAGGGCGAGATGTCGGTCCCGGTATGTGCGGAGGCAGCCTGCGCGCTGCTCATAGCGCTGCTCTTCCTCACAAAGCACAGCTTCACAAAAATAAAGAGGGCAAACGATATAGAGATCGCTGAGCACGACGGCGGGAAACCGGCCGCAGCGGACGGCGATGACGATGAAAGGATAGACCTCAAGGCGTTCATAAGGCGCAATAAATACTTTTTTATAATGAACCTGGGGATATCGGGACTGCTCTTCAGCAACGCCATCCTCAGCAACTACATGCCTCAGATAGCTGCCGGAGTAGGCGGCACTACTGAGCAGACCGGAAGGATCCTTTCCCTGATGGCTCTCCTCGAGATGCCAACGATGATCTTCATCGGAACCATTAAGAAGCATTTCAGCAGCCGCACGCTCGTAAAGATCGCATCGGTCGGTTTCACCGGGAAGATCGTGGTCTGCTGGCTCGCCGGCTCGGTAGGGGTGCTCTTTGCCGCACAGGCATTCCAGCTGGTGGCTTTCGCGCTCCTGATGCCGGCCATGGTCTATTATGTAAACGAGATCATGAGCCCGGGAGAGGCCGTAAAGGGTCAGTCACTCTTCACGATGATGTTCACTTTCTCGACCATCATCGCAAGTTTTGCGGGAGGCTGGATACTCGACGCATCCGGAGCAAAGGTGCTTACCTTTGTTTCTGCCCTCATAACAGCTGCCGGAGCTGTCGTCGTGTTCCTCAGCATAGACAAGGTAGAAGACCACAGAAGATTGCCGCACGACTGATGTTGTGCTAAAATCACTTTACAACTGAAAACAGGAGATCAACAATGGAAACCAGAGTCGCCGTGATAAGCATTATCGTCACGCAGTCCGACAGGGTGGAAATGCTGAACGATCTTCTCCATGAGTATTCCGAATATATCATCGGACGCATGGGGATCCCGTACAAGGAAAAGGGGATAAGCATCATCAGCATAGCCATTGACGCACCGATGGATAAGATCAACTCACTCACCGGAGCGCTCGGACGCCTCGACGGTATAAATGCCAAGGTGACCTACGCCAAAGTCTGAAACATCCTCCTGAAGCCGAAATCCCATGAAGAGGGTTTGAGGCCGAAGCAAGATGCGAAGGTGATCATTTGAAAGAGCGCTTTTTTGCGTACTGAGATTTGATTTATGCAGCCTTGCTTCACACGGAGCGGGGCTGTTTTGATTATGGGGCAAGGACACCGTAAAAAGAAAAACTAAAAGAAAGCAGAACAAGCACATGAGCCTCAGAAGAGACGGAAGGCTTGGAGCCGCATGGATCGTATTATTAATAGTGCTGCCTTTTGCAGCAGCGATCATCGCCCTCGGGATCGGACGCATGTCGATCGCCCCGGGCGAGGTTCTTGACGTGCTCCGCGCCGCACTGTCCGGAAAGCATGCATCGAGCGAGCTTATAGAAAAGACGGTGCTTCAGCTGAGGCTGCCGCGCATTATTCTGGCAGCGCTGGTAGGAGCCGGACTTTCTGTCTCGGGATGCGCTTTTCAGAGCTTATTTGCGAATCCTCTCGCTACGCCGGATACGCTCGGTGTGGCAAGCGGCGCGGCTTTCGGCGCCGCCCTCGGGATACTGCTGGGCTTCAACCTGATAGGCATACAGCTCATGGGCCTCTTCATGGGAGGTTTTGCTGTAGCTCTTACGTGGCTCGCGGGCTCGGGAAAAGACAGGGGAGGACTCAGCTACATAGTGCTCTCAGGCATAATGATAGGTTCGCTTTTCTCAGCTCTCATATCTTTCGTAAAGTATGTGGCGGACGCGGAGTCACAGCTGCCTGCCATAACATACTGGCTGATGGGAGGGCTCGACAAGGCTAACTACCGCACTCTTTCGCTCGGAGCGCCGGTCATAATCGCCGGAGTGCTGATCTTCATGCTCATAAGATGGCGCATGAACCTGCTCCCTCTTTCCGATGACGAAGCAAAGGCTTCGGGCGTCAATATAAGGCTGCTCAGGGGAGTCACCGTAGTGGCGGCCACAGCCATCACCGCGTCCTGCGTATCGATGTGCGGACAGGTAGGCTGGGTGGGACTTCTGATCCCGCACATGTGCCGCATGCTCTTCGGCAACAACCATCTTTCGATAGTACCGGCTTCGGTGAGCTTCGGAGCCGTGTTCATGATAATCGTAGACACGATGGCGCGCAGCATATCCGCGGCCGAGATACCGGTCTCGATACTGACTGCCATGATAGGCGCGCCGTTCTTCATAGTTCTGATGAGAAGAAGCGGAGGCTGGCGCATATGAGTTTACTCAGGATAGAAAACGGCAGCTTCGCATACAAGAGCGGACCGCAGATACTTAAGGACATAAATATAGATGTGGAACCGGGCGAGATACTCGCGGTGCTCGGACCAAACGGAGCGGGCAAGACGACCCTGCTGAGATGCATGATGGACATGCTGCACTGGCAGAGCGGACGCAGCCTTCTCGACGGCGAAGACATACGTAACATACCGGCGTCCAGGCTCTGGCGCAGGATGGCATACGTGCCGCAGGCGAGGTCTGCCGCGGTGTCGTACACGGCATTCCAGACCGTGCTGCTCGGAAGGAGCAGCCGCATAGGAGCTTTCTCCGCCCCGTCTGCTGAGGACATGAAGATCGCGGAGCAGGTAATGGAAAGGCTGGGCATAGCGCATCTTGCAGACAAGCCGTGTTATGCGATAAGCGGCGGCGAGCTGCAGATGGTGCTCATAGCCCGTGCAATGGCGGCAGAACCGGAGATACTGGTACTCGACGAGCCGGAATCCAACCTCGACTTCAAGAACCAGCTCATCGTGCTCGACGCGATGACTGCTCTGGCCGCAGAGGGTGTCGCCTGCATATTCAACACGCATTATCCGGCTCACGCCCTCCAGCGCGCAGGCAAGGCACTGATGCTTTCGAAGGACGGCAGGAGCATCTTCGGGGATACGACAGGCGTGGTGACTGAGGAGAACATCCGCCATGCGTTCGGAGTCGAAGCCCTCATAGGCGAGGTGGAGACACCGCAGAGCATAATGAAGAACGTCGTTGCCGTCGGAATAACGGGCGGGAACAGTCCGGACACAGAGCCTGACAGCGACAGGACGATACTTGCTTCCGTGACGGTGATCATGAGGAGCAACGAGCGGGCAGCCCTCATAAACAGCGCGTTCAGGGACTACAACCACCTTCTGATCGGAAGGATGGGCCTGCCGCACAGAAGATCGGAAAAATACATCATAAGCGTGATGCTCGAGGGGCCGGCATCGGAAATCGATGCACTGTCGCACAGACTGAGCCTCATACCGGACATCAGCGTCAAAACGACCTATGAATAGGAAGGATACGGAAATGGTAAAAATAGCAGTTTACGGAAAAGGCGGAATCGGCAAATCGACAACAGTGTCGAACGTGTCGGCAGCTCTCGCGGACATGGGGTACAAGGTGATGCAGATCGGCTGCGATCCTAAGGCTGACTCGACTTCGAGCCTCCACGGGCAGGGAGACATGACGACTGTGCTCGATCTCGTAAGGGAGCACAAGAACGCCTTTGAGCTTTCTGACATGGTAAAGGAAGGCTACGGCGGTGTCATCTGCGTTGAGGCCGGCGGACCTACTCCGGGACTCGGATGCGCGGGACGCGGAATAATCGCGGCTCTCGACAAGCTCAAGGAGAAGGGCGCCTACGAGACTTTCAAGCCTGATGTCGTTATCTACGATGTACTCGGCGATGTAGTCTGCGGGGGATTCTCCATGCCTATGCGCGGCGGTTATGCCGACAAAGTGTTCGTTATCACTTCGGGCGAGAACATGGCAATACATGCCGCAGCCAATATCGCGGTCGCCCTCGACGGGTTCAAAGACAGGGGCTATGCGACTCTGGGAGGAATCATACTCAACCGCAGGAACGTGCGCGATGAGGATGCCAAGGTAGCCGAGCTCGCTTCGGACATCGGTTCTGAAGTCATAGGCGAGCTGAGCCGCAGCGAAACAGTAACGGATGCTGAGGACCTCGGAAAAACAGTCATCGAGGCATTCCCTGACAGCGAAATGGCCGGCGAGTACCGCAAGCTTGCAAAAACACTGCTTGATATCTGCAATAACAAATAAAAACATGCTTAAGAAAGTAAACGAAAAACAGAATATAAGGCTTAGTGCGGATGAGATCCCTCACGTGAGGATAGCGGACGCGAATTTCCCGGCGCCTTTCAGATCGGGTCTGGAGTATTCGTCTCCGGCCCGCGGCACGTGGAACATCGTCCACACCGGGATGCTCATCCCGGAGGCACACGAAATATTCGTGTGCGCCGCGGGCTGCCTGCGCGGAGTCGTTCTGACTGCCGCTGAGATGGGCACGATCGACAGATTTTCCACGGTCGCAGTAAGGGAAAACAACCTTCTCGACGGCGACATGGAAGACCTCGTCATAGAAGGTGTTACCGACATAATCAACAAGCTCCCGAAGCGCCCGCCTGCAGTGCTCGTGTATACGAGCTGCGTGCACCACTTCACAGGCGTCGATCTCGACATGATCTACGATGTTCTGAGAAGCCGCTTCCCGGACATCGATTTCACCGACTGCTACATGAATCCGATCATGCGCAAGAGCGGTCTGACTCCGGATCAGCTGATGAGGTCGCGCCTCTACATGCTCCTGCATGAGCGCGAAAAAGATCCTCAGGCCGTCGCTATAATCGGCAACGATCTGCCTACGGATGAAGACAGCGACCTGATGAAGGTCCTCAAGGGCGCGGGACTGAAAGTGCACGAGATCACATCGTGCAGAACTTACGAAGAATACCAGCAGATGGCTGAGAGCAGCGTATACGTCTCGTACAATCCGGACGCAGCTCCGGGCGGAGACATGCTCTCGGAAAGGCTGGGAGGCACTCACTATGCGCTGAAGTTCAGCTTCGATTACGATGAGATCGACGCGACATTCGCCGGCCTGGCTGAAGTGCTCGGCACAGAGCCGCGCAGCAGTGAAGAAATCGCTGCGCTGAGAGCTGAGTGCGAAAAGGAACTGGAAGAAACAAAGGAGCTTATCGGGGATACTCCGGTGAGCATAGACTATACATTCTGCCCGAGACCTCTCGGACTCGCGAAGCTGCTGCTCGATCACGGCATCAATGTCACCAGGGTATATGCGGACGGCATACCTGGCGGCGATAAGGCGGCTTTCGAAAGCCTGCAGAAGGAGCACCCGGATCTCATGATATATCCGACCGTGCATCCGGGAATGAGGTTCGCGCGCAGCGCAAACGTTGAAGAGCAGGGCGAGGGCAAGGTCCTCGCGATCGGTCAGAAGGCAGCTGCCTTCGAGGAGACGGATCACTTCGTAAACGTTGTTGAGGGCGGCGGAATGACAGGCTACGAGGCGGTCACGAGAACGTGCAGGCTGATGCGTGAGGCCTTCCTCGAGAAGAAAGAGATGCGCGAACTTGTGCAGATCAAAGGATTGGGCTGTGAGGTGTGCATACGATGAAACAGACAGCAAGAATAATTTCTACATACTCAGCGGATGTCATGGGCGTGTGCTCGGCGCTGTTTGAACTTGGCGGCATGACTGTGATGCATGACGCTTCGGGCTGCAACTCGACGTACACGACCCACGACGAACCGCGCTGGTACGACATGGACAGCATGGTCTACATTTCCGGTATCAGCGAGATGGAAGCGATCATGGGCGACGATGAGAAGCTCATAAGCGACATCGTCGATGCGGCAGAAGTGCTGAAGCCGGCATTCATCGCCATAGCAGGCACGCCTATCCCTACGATGACAGGTTTCGACTTCGAGGCGGTCGCAGCAGTGATAGAGCACAGGACGGGCATCCCGAGCTTCGGCTTCCCTACAACGGGAATGAACACATACATACACGGCGCATCGATGGCTTTCGCGGGCATCGCAGAACGCTTCGTCGATGATCCTGCGGAGAAGGAAAGCAGCGGCATCAAGGTAAATGTTCTTGGCCTCACCCCGCTGGATTTCTCAGTCAACGGAACGGATGATTCCATCGTTCAGTGGCTCGAAAGAGAAGGCTTCGAGGTGGTATCGAAGTGGGCCATGGGAAGCAGCCTCGACGAGATCAGACGCTCGGCGGAAGCGGACGTCAACCTCGTGGTATCGGCTGCGGGATACGGCGCCGCGAAGGTGCTGTACGAAAGATTCGGCATGCCGTATGCCATCGGCTTCCCGGACGGAAATGAGCTGCCGGGCCTGCTGGCAGATCAGATAATAATCAATGTGAAGAAATTCAAAGAACAGGGCGGAGCAAAGACTTTCGAATCAGCTGAGATAAGCGTGGACTCAGGAGTGTTCCTCGACGGAAGTGAAGGCAAAGACGGAAGCACTTATGAAAAGGGCTTCGCTGCCGTCATAGGCGAGGGTATCACTTCACTGTCGCTGGCCGGAACCATAGAACTCGAGTGCGGCATCCCTGCTAAAGTGCTCTGCGCAACGGAGTGCCCTGAGGGCATCCTGAGGGAGTGCGACCGCATGACTCCGGACGAGGACGACATCATTCCTGAGCTTGAAGGCGCTGCTTACGTAATTGCCGATCCGATGTATAAGCCGATCGTGCCGGAAAGCGCAGAATTCATATCGCTCCCGAGCGAGGCGTTCTCGGGACGCATCTACAGAGATGAGATCCCTGACCTTGTCTCGGACATAAATGAGCTATTAATTAAAATCAAATAAATCAAAGGAGGTTTCTGATTATGAAGAGTTTTCTGAGTAAGAAGAACAAAATGTTAAAACTTCTTGTGCTGGTCATGGTGCTTGCCATGAGCATGACAGCATTCGCTTCATGCGGAGGCGGCGGCGGAGAGGCAGAAGAGCCTGCAGAGTCCGCTGACACCATCACTATCACGGATCACGCCGACAGACAGGTCGAGGTCCCGAAAGACATCCAGAGGATAGCGGTATGCGATATCTATCCGCTCCCGAGCGTGCTTGCCGTATTCTTCGACTCCGCTGACAAGATCGTGGGCATGCCTATGCCGTCGATGACAGCCGCACAGAACGGACTGCTCGGCCAGCTCTATCCTGAGATCCTGAACGCAGAGACAGGCTACATCGAAGACGTGAACGTCAACATGGAAGAGCTCGCAAAGCTTGAGCCGGACGTGGTCTTCTACAGCGCATCCAGCGCCGAGCTCGGCGATCAGCTCGCCAACGCAGGCTTTGCTGCAGTCGCCATCTCCGTCAACAAGTGGGACTACAACTGCATCGAGACTCTCAACAACTGGATCTCGCTGCTGAGCCAGATGTTCCCTGACAGCGACAAGGCTGCGATCGTAGAGGAGAAGTCCAACGCGATGTACGACATGGTACAGGAGAGAGTCAAGGACATCCCTGACGAAGAGAGAGCAAACGCATTCTTCCTCTTCCAGTACAGCGACACAACGCTCCTGACTTCGGGACAGCAGTTCTTCGGTCAGTGGTGGGCAGACGCCATCGGAGCAAAGAACGTTGCTCAGGAACTCTCGACAGACAACTCCGTTGCGGTCAACATGGAGCAGGTATACGGATGGAATCCTGATCTGATCTTCATGACCAACTTCAACGCATACTATCCGGACGACCTGTACAACAACACAGTCGAAGGCTATGACTGGAGCGCCGTAAAGGCTGTCCAGGACAAGAGAGTCTTCAAGATGCCGCTCGGCATGTACAGGAGCTACACTCCTGGAGTCGACTGCCCGGTAACACTTCTGTGGATGGCAAAGGCTGCATATCCTGAGAAGTTCGAAGACGTTGACGTAATTGCAGAAGCAAAGACATATTACAAGGAAGTCTTCGGCATCGATCTGACTGATGAGCAGGCACAGTCCATATTTGAGCCTGTTCAGAGCGCAGGAGAAGGATTTGCATATCAGTAGAGATATCACGAAAGGGGCTGCGGATTCGTCCGCAGCTTTTTTATGGTATAATTACCTCAACCGGAGGTGCAGATATGTACAACAGATCATTCAGAAAAACAACGGCTCTTGCACTGGCCGCAGTGCTGGCCCTCGGCACGTTCATGCTGAGCGGCTGCGGAAAGGCATATGAATATGTCCTCGGCGACGTCGAATGGCTTTCGACATACCATGAGAGCTCTGATGACACGGAAAAGACCATAAAGGATACCTTCTATTACTCTGACGACTGGTTTGCGGACGAGCCTTCTTCTGAGAACCAGGAGCTGGCGCTCGCTTCGATGCAGCTCATCGCCTCGTGCGTGAGCGATGACGACGACAACACAGGAGCAGCGTTCCTGAAAAATATGGGATTCGAAGAGATCGGATACAGCGATTTCGGCAGCAAGGATCCTGATGACTGCAATTACACCTGGGCAAGCAAGTCTGCAGGAGACACGAAGCTCGTGGCAGTGGTCATGCAGAGCGTAAACAGGAGCCCGAAACTCAGAAACAAAGCCTGGAAGCAGAACTTCACCGTCAATGATCCCGACAGTACGGAGCCTTCGGGTGAGCATTACGCATATGCAAAGGCAGCGGACAAGATCGTTGATGACATAGCAGCGCTTTCCGGCGGAGAGCCGGCGACATACTGGATCATGGGGCAGAGCCGCGGAGGAGCAATAGCCAACGTGCTGGCGACAAAACTGCCTGATAAGGCCGAAGGAGCAAAGGTGTTCGCATACACTTTTGAGGCTCCTGCGACAGTCGATGCGGAAGCGGCCGGCGATTATAAGTACATACACAACTACGTATGCAGCGATGACATAGTCACGCACATCCCGCTGTGGGGAATGACGCGTTACGGCGTGATGCACGACCTCAAATCCAAGGAGACCGACGAATGGCTCGGAGAAACACTTAAGGATCTGGGGAGCGATGCCGCAGACATGAAGGCGAGGATAGTCACGAATGACGTGGTTGCAAGGATCGTTGAGAACCTTGAGGCAAAGGTGCCGTCGCGAGCCGAATACTCGGCGGAGAGGACGGACAGCTGGACCGATGCGGACGGAAAGTCCCACAAGGTCACATACAGCTATCAGGATGCCTTTGTGAGACTGATGGATCTCGTGTTCAGTGAGAATTCGTCGGGTTCGCTTTTTGAAGCTCTCGCGGCTAAAAGAGGAGACCTTGAGGGAGCCATCGGAGACCTGACGGAGGGAGTAAAGCTGGAGAACGGCGGAGATGACCCGTCTGCTGAATACTGGGAGGCGACTGAGAGCATGTATGCCGTGCTGAAAGATGTGGATGGCGGAAAGCTGCCGGTAAGCGAGGAGGATCTGTATAAAGTGATCACTGTTGCAGCCCCTGTGCTGATCACCATCCCTGAGGACGGAGGAGAACCTGACACCGAACTGCTCACCGATGTGATCGCCTACAACAGGGAACTGGCGTACTCGCATCAGTTCGATACGATCATCGCGAGACTCAAGGTGCTGGCTCCGGCACCGGAGAAGCAGTAAGAACGCTTGTTCTGAAAACGTTATTATGATATACTGTAATCAACCTCTGAAAAGGGGTTGATTATTTTTTTTAAACAAAAGATAATGTGCACCATGGGAGAATTTAAGGTAGTAAGTGAATACGCTCCGACCGGCGATCAGCCGCAGGCTATAAGGAAGATCGCTGACGGCATACTTGCGGGAGAGCAGGCTCAGACGCTGATGGGCGTCACCGGCTCCGGCAAGACTTTTACCATGGCCAAAATAATAGAGGCCGTGCAGAAACCGACACTGGTCATCTCGCACAACAAGACTCTCGCGGCGCAGCTTCACGGCGAGTTCAAGCAGTTCTTCCCGAACAACGCGGTGGAGTACTTCGTGTCATACTACGACTACTATCAGCCGGAGGCTTACGTTCCTTCGACAGATCTTTACATAGAGAAGGACGCCGATATCAACGACGAGATCGACAAGCTCAGGCATTCCGCCACCGCGGCGCAGCTCGAGAGGCGTGATGTCATCATAGTCGCTTCGGTCTCATGCATATACGGTCTCGGTAGTCCGTCATCATACCGCAACCAGCTCATCAGCCTCAGACCGGGCATGGAGATGGACCGCATGCAGCTTCTGCGCAAGCTCACTGACATCCAGTACACGCGCAACGATATGGATTTCGCGAGAGGTTCATTCCGCGCGAGGGGAGACATCGTGGACATCTATCCTGCGGGCGGCGAGAGCGCAGTCAGAGTCGAGCTCTTCGGAGACGAGATAGAGAGCATACGCGAGATCGATCCAATAACCGGGGAGATCACAGGCACCCGTTCACATATCTCCATATTCCCGGCGAGCCACTACATTACCAGCAGGGAAGACATGCTTCTGGCCGTGGCGTCGATCAGGGAAGAGCTGCGTGAGAGGCTGGACTGGTTCCGCTCAAACGGCAAACTGCTCGAGGCCGAGAGGCTTGAGCAGCGCACCAACTACGACATAGAAATGATGATGGAAGTCGGCACCTGCAAGGGCATCGAGAACTACTCGAGGCACATCAACTTCCTGAAGCCGGGCGAGAGGCCGTACACGCTGCTCGACTACTTCCCGGACGGAGACTTCCTTACGATAATAGATGAATCGCACGCGATGCTGCCTCAGCTCCGCGCGATGTACAACGGCGACCGCGCCCGCAAGGAGTCGCTGGTCGAATACGGATTCAGACTGCCGTCGGCCTTCGACAACAGGCCGCTGAGGTTTGAAGAGTTCACCGAGCTGACAGGGCAGACTGTGTATGTCTCGGCAACACCTGCGAAATACGAGCTCGATAGATCGGGCGGCGTCACCGCAGAGCAGCTCATCAGGCCGACAGGACTGCTCGATCCGGAGATCGAAGTCAGGCCAACGAAGGGTCAGATCGATGATCTGATCGGAGAGATAAACGAGACGGCTGCGAAGGGCGAGCGCGTGCTCGTGACTACTCTCACCAAGCGCATGGCCGAAGACCTCACGAAATACCTGCAGGAGCAGGGCATCAGGGTCAGGTACCTGCATTCCGAGATAGACAACTTCGAGAGACTCGAGATCATCCGCGACCTGCGAATGGGCAAGTTCGACGTGCTTGTCGGCATCAACCTGCTGCGAGAGGGACTCGACCTGCCTGAGGTGTCGCTGATCGCCATACTCGACGCAGATAAAGAGGGCTTCCTAAGAACGGAGACCTCGCTCATACAGACGGTAGGGCGCGCGGCGCGTAACGAGCACGGACGCGTCATCATGTACGCGGATTACATCAGCAAGGCGATGCGCGTATGCATAGACGAGACCTCCAGACGCCGCAAGGTGCAGGATGAATACAACAAGGCGCATGGCATAGTACCGAAGACCATCGTCAAGCCGGTGCGCGAGATCGCAAGGGCAACGGCGGAATACAGCGGCGGAAAGGATCTGAAGAATCCGAAGGCCATGACCGCAAAGGAACTCCGCGAGACAATACGCGAAGTCGAAAAGAACATGAAGGAAGCGGCAAAGCAGCTCGACTTCGAGCGTGCAGCAGAGCTTCGTGATATCCTGTTTGAGCTGCGGGCAAGCAGCAGAGCAAAATAGATGGAAAAGAACATAGTTATAAAGGGTGCGCGTGAGCACAACTTAAAGGGAATAGACGTCACTCTGCCTCGTGACAAGATGATAGTGCTGACCGGATTATCCGGCTCGGGCAAGTCTTCGCTTGCCTTCGACACGATCTACGCAGAAGGGCAGAAGAAATACGTCGAGTCGCTGTCTTCGTACGCGAGACAGTTCCTCGGGCTCATGAAGAAGCCGGATGTGCAGTCCATAGAAGGCCTGTCGCCGGCCATAAGCATCGACCAGAAGACCACAAACAAGAACCCGAGATCCACAGTCGGAACGGTCACAGAAATATATGACTACCTGAGGCTGCTGTATGCGAGGATAGGTATCCCGCACTGCCCGGTATGCGGACGCGAGATCACCAGCCAGAACATCGACAGCATAATCGAGAACATACAGTCTTACGAGGAAGGGACGAGGCTCACTGTCTTTGCGCCTGTCATCAGGGGACGCAAGGGCGAGCACAGGGCGGTCCTCGACCGCCTGCGCCGCGACGGCTATACAAGGGTGCGCGTCGACGGCGCGATGTCGCGACTCGACGACGGCGACATCGAGCTCGCCAAAAACAACAAGCACAATATCGATATCGTCATCGACCGCATCGTTCTGAGGAGCGACAACCGCAGCCGTATCGCAGAAGCGCTCGAGCTCGCCATAAAGGAAGGCGAGGGCATCTGCAGCGTGCTTTTCACACCTAAGCGTGATGATACGCATCCGGATAACGCCGGTGCGGACGGAAAGATCATAAAAAACGAAGAGCACGAGGCCGTTTATTCGACGAAGTTCTCATGCCCTGACCACGGCATCGGCATCGAGGAGATGGAGCCGCGCATGTTCTCGTTCAACGCTCCTTACGGAGCCTGCGAAAACTGCAGCGGTCTCGGCTTCACGCTCCGCATCACCGATGACGCAGTGATCACTGACGAAAACAAGAGCATCATAAACGGCGCGCTGGGCAACGTCTTCTCGACGCTTGATGCGATGGGATTCTACAGACAGATGCTCAACCGCCTGGCGATCGATCACGGCACTAATCTCAATGTGCCGTTCAAGGCCCTCCCACCGAGGTTCAAGGACGAGCTCCTTCACGGCACGGGCTCGCGCAGGCTGAAATACACATACGAAAGCCGCAGCGGCCGCGTCTCGCACATGAACCACACCTTCGAGGGCATCATCCCGAGCCTCGAGCGCAGGTGGGGCGAGACGAATTCCGATTTCATAAAGGAAAAGATCAGCGACATGATGACCGAAGACGAGTGCCCGGTATGCAAGGGGCGCAAGCTCAGGGATACCGTACTGGCGGTCACGGTCGGCGGAAAGAATATAATGGAGATCACCGATCTTTCGGTGATCCAGGCCATGGATTTCTTCGAGGAGCTCGATTCAAAGCTCACCGACAGGGAGAAGAAGATCAGCGCAATGATCACCAAGGAGATCAGGGCGAGGCTGAAGTTCCTGAAAGACGTCGGCCTCGGATATCTCACTCTGAGCCGCACATCGGCCACACTTTCCGGAGGTGAATCGCAGCGTATCCGTCTTGCGACGCAGATCGGATCGGGTCTCGTAGGCGTGCTGTACATACTTGACGAGCCGTCGATCGGTCTGCATCAGGCCGACAACGACAAGCTCCTCGCATCGCTCCGCGGGCTCACCGACATGGGCAACACGCTCATCATCGTCGAGCACGACGAAGACACCATGTACGCTGCCGATCACATCGTGGATATAGGACCGGGCGCGGGAGTGAACGGCGGAGAGCTGGTCGCCCAGGGCACGGTGGAAGAGATCAAGAGCTGCCCTGAATCGATCACCGGACAGTTCCTCTCGGGCAAGAGGCACATCGCGGTGCCGATGGTCCGCAGGGACGGAAACGGCAAATACCTGGAAGTGCTTGGTGCGGCCGAGAACAACCTGAAGAACATAGACGTTAAGATACCTGCAGGCAAGCTGGTGCTCGTCACCGGAGTGTCGGGCTCGGGCAAGTCGAGTCTGGTCAACGAGATCCTGTACAAGGGCGTATCGCGGGTCACGAACCGCACGCAGGAGCGCCCGGGCAAGTTCCGCGAGATCAAAGGCATAGAGAACTTCGACAAGGTCATCAACATCGACCAGTCGCCTATAGGCAAGACGCCGCGCTCCAACCCGGCGACATATACGGGCATGTTCACGCACATCCGCAACCTCTTCGCGGAGATGCCTGAGGCCAAGGTAAGAGGCTACAAGGCGGGCAGGTTCAGCTTCAACGTGAAGGGCGGACGCTGCGAGCACTGCAGCGGCGACGGCATCATAAAGGTGGAGATGAACTTCCTTCCTGACGTATTCGTTCCGTGCGAGGTATGCGGCGGAGCCAGATACAACCACGAGACGCTCGAGGTCCGCTACAGGGGAAAGAACATTTCCGAGGTCCTCAACATGACGGTCGCAGAGGCAATCCCGTTCTTTGAGAACCAGCAGGGCATTCTGAGATATCTGAAGACTCTCGACGATGTCGGCCTCGGCTACATAAGCCTCGGCCAGCCGTCCACACAGCTGTCGGGCGGCGAAGCGCAGAGGATCAAGCTCGCGACCGAGCTCTCAAAGCGCAGCACGGGCAAGACGCTTTACATCCTCGACGAGCCTACGACAGGACTTCACTTCGCGGATGTTGAGAAGCTTCTCTACGTGCTCAACAGGCTGGTCGATGAGGGCAACACCGTCGTCGTCATCGAGCACAACCTCGACGTCATCAAGCAGGCCGATCACATAATCGATCTCGGACCTGAAGGCGGCGACGAAGGCGGACGCATCGTATGCGAGGGCACGCCGGAGGAAGTGGCCGAAGTCAAAGAGTCAAAGACAGGCCGGTACCTGAAACGCATGCTTTAGACCGCATGCAACAACACAAAAACAACACGCCTGCCGTAACGATTTAAAGTATAGTTAAGGCAGGCGTGTTTTAATATAATCAGAACAATGAGATAACGGAGACGGAGGCAAAGGCTGCAATGCGCATTTTACTGGCTGAAGACGAGATAGCACTGGCGAAGGTGCTGGTTAAAATATTCGAGAGCAACAACTATTCGATCGATGCTGTCCACGACGGACAGGAGGCGCTCGATTATCTCGAGGCAGGCAATTATGATGCCGCTGTCCTGGATATTATGATGCCGAAAGTCGACGGGATCACGGTGCTCAGAAAGCTGCGCGCATCCGGGTCTGACCTTCCGGTGCTGATGCTGACGGCAAAGTCCGAGATAGACGACAAGGTGCTCGGGCTCGACAGCGGCGCAAATTACTACCTGACCAAGCCGTTCGATGCCAAGGAACTGCTTGCTGCGGTCAGGGCGATAACGCGCTCCGGCAACGAAGTAGATACAAAGCTCAGCTGCGGCAACCTCACGCTCGACAGGGCGAGCTTCGAGATGTCGACACCTTCCGGATCGGTCAAGCTGGCCAACAAGGAATTCCAGATGATGGAACTCCTCATGGCAAAGCCGGGAAACATCATCTCCGTAGATACGTTCATGGACCACATCTGGGGCTACGACACCGACACGGAAAGCAACGTAGTCTGGGTCTATGTCTCATACCTCAGAAAAAAGCTGTCTGCGCTCGATGCAGACGTGAAGATAAAAGCGACACGCAACGCCGGCTATTCGATCGTGCCCGCAGAGTCAGAGTAGAAACAGGAGCCGGATAACAGGATGATTAAGAAACTCAAGATCAGATTCATAGTGCTTGCGATGGTGTCACTGACAGTCCTGCTGTCAGTTATTGTCGCGGGAATGAACATGATCAACTACAGCAAGGTCGTGAGCGATGCGGACACAAAGCTGGAGGTCCTCGAGCAAAACGCCGGCAGGATCATGCTCGAAGACATGCTGAATCCGTTCGGAAACTTTGATGAATTCTATTTCGACGACGATGACGACAGAGCCTCTTTCGGACACAGAGGTCCGGGAGGCCGTTCAATGACGCAGGACGAGGCGGAGGAGTCCAGGTTCTTCATCGTATCCGTTGATGAAAGCGGGTCCGTGATACAGACTTTCACGGACAGGATATCCGCGGTGGATTCCGGCGATGCTGCAAAATACGCGGTGAAGGCGCTCGACTCAGGAAAGAAGGCCGGTTTTGTTGGGGAATTCAGATACTCGGTGAGCGATTCCGAAAACGGTGTTACGATCACCTTCCTCGACTGCGGCAGAACGCTTGGCTCGTTCCGCTCATTCCTCGGGGCAAGCATAATGATGTCGGTGATAGGACTCATAGCGGTGTTCTTCGTGATACTGTACTTTGCCGGACGCATCGTGAGACCGGTCGCCGAGAGCTACGAGAAGCAGAAACGCTTCATCACGGACGCCGGCCACGAGATCAAGACCCCTCTGGCCATAATCAAGGCCAATGTCGACCTCATGGACATGGAGATAGACAGCGGTGCTGAGAGCACGGGCGGCGAAAGCATCACGTACGACATGGCTAACAGTCTCAGGGAAAACCTCGGCGACATAGACGATCAGATCACCAGGCTCACGGGCCTGACCAACGACCTGGTATATCTTTCGCGCATGGAGGAGGCTGACAACAGCATCGTGATGACGGATGTGCCATTATCCGACATTGTCAGCGAGTCGGTCGAGTCATTCGAGTCGCTCGCCTGGGAGAAAGGCAAGGCCATCGCAGGCGACATAGCTCCGGACGTAACCGTAAAGGGAAGCACGAAGGAGCTCGAGAAGCTCATGTCGATACTCCTCGAGAACGCCATAAAGTACTCGATCCCTCCGCGCGTCATAGACTGCGGAGAGGATGAAGACGGCATGCCTGTTCCTCCGGAAATAAAAGTCGTTCTCCGCAGGGAGGGGAGGAACGCGGTGCTCGAGGTCCGCAACGAGACAGAAAGCGAGCTCACGAACGAGATGCTGTCGCATGTATTTGAGCGGTTCTACCGCACGGACAGCTCGCGCAATTCCGCGACCGGCGGCCACGGCATAGGGCTTTCGATGGCAAACGCCATAGTGAACGCGCACGGCGGAAAGATCACTGCGCACACAGATACGGGCCGCGATTTCATAGTCACGGCGGCCCTCCCGCTGCAGTAAGACTGATCGCTCAGTCCGCAGCAGTTTTAACAAACGCAGCTCATATAATGATCCACAGCGCATTTAACAATACTTAGCTCAAAAATGCGGTCCCCGCTTCAGGCGGGGACTTTTTTCGTCTGTTTTTTTCTTTGCTTAAGTTTGGTTTAAGTTTTGTCCGCTAACATATGCACTGTAAGGAGGAAGTGCCATGGGATATCAGGCAGTTTTTAAGAGATACGAAATCAAATACATGGTCACGGCTGAGCAGAAGGCCCGCATCCTGAAAGCGATGGAGCCTTACATGGAACCGGACCGGTTCGGCAGATCGACCGTAAGGAATATCTACTTCGATACGGATGACTTCGTACTCGCCAGACATTCCATCTCAAAGCCGGACTTCAAGGAAAAGCTCCGCATAAGGAGCTACTCAAAGGCAGACGCAGGCAGCACGGTCTTCGTGGAACTGAAGCGCAAATACGACGGGGTCGTGTATAAAAGAAGGATCGGTCTTCCTGAAACGGATGCAATGAAGTGGATGGCAGGTTCGAGAGACCCGGCTATCGTACGGGAGACAGAGGCGGAATCGCCGCAGGTCGCCCATGAGATAGAGTACTTCACTTCGCTGTACAGCGGGCTGAAACCGGTCCTCTACCTGAGCTACGACCGCGAGGCATACAGAATGAAGAGGGATGCCTCCATGCTCGACGGCGGATCAGGCTTCAGGGTCACGTTTGACTGCAGCATATTCTGCAGGGAGGGCGACCTGTCCCTCAGGTCAGAGCCGTACGGGACACCGATACTTAAGGAAGGTATGTTCCTGATGGAACTCAAATGTCCGGGGGCCGTGCCGATGTGGATGACGAAGATCCTGTCGGAGGAGCGCCTGTACAAGACATCATTTTCAAAATACGGCACGGCCTACTGCAGCTACATGGAAAAGGCGCCGCATGAGCGCGCGCAAGAGATCGCGGCGGCCGGCTATGAAAGCTACGCGGCGGCGCTGGCGGCATCGGCCGCCGGCCCGGAAAAGCAGCACAAAAGAAGCGCCGCCGGCCGCAGTGCAAAGACCCGCGCGCGCAGGTCCGGCCATACCGGCAGTCAAAATGGGTGTGGCAAGCACAGCCGCCGCGAAAGAACAGCTTTCTTTGGCAGAGCATCTGCCTGAAACACACAGACAGCATAAGTGCTTAAACATATATTTCTTCATAAACACTCCATAATTTTTCATATTTACCTTCATACCTAAACTTCAATAACTTAAGGGAAGAGGCCGCGCCACCCGCGCGGCCTCTTTCTTATGTGAGGAACTTTATACATAAGATCTGTTGGTGTCTGATTGCACAAATTCAGGGGAGGAGCACGACAAATTTCGTACTTGCACCCCAAACAGCTCTCATGAAACACGAACCTCAAATTCGATAAGAGATTTCATCTGCCCTTTGCATTCTCCAAAATGAGGTTCTTACAGCATCACTTTACCAATAATCAGCACAAATTTAATAAGCAGCGTCATAAACAGACCACTGCATGGGCCGAGGACTGAAATTACAGTGAATAAATAATGATAAAGCTGAATAAAGAAAGATACGGCAGGTAATTGAGAGGCTTCACATCAGTGAGGTTGGTGCTTACAGAAACTGTATAAAGGCACAGGCACGAATTTTGTCGTACTTCACTGTCCATATTTGGTGAAGCCGCACGAACAGAAAAAGAAAAAGTTCCGATGCTTTAGTTTCGTTTAAGTTTGGGCCGTTATTATGCGGGTGTAAACAGAAAGAGCGGGCTGAAAGGAAGGCCGGACAGATCAGAAGAAAAGGCCGGCCCGCTAAACATAGAAAGCATTTAGGAATATGAAGAAGAGGTTACGGCAATGACGGATTTACTGACAAGCATCTATGATTCAACAACAGCTACAACTATAAGCGCGGCTCAGTTCGGGGCATCGTTCGGGGTATCACTGCTTCTGGGCATACTCATAGCCGCGGCCTACATGTACAACACACGATATACCAAGAGCTTCGTGGTGACGCTCGCAATGCTCCCGGCGATCGTAAGTGTGATCATCGCAATGGTCAACGGAAGCATAGGCGCGGGGATCGCGGTAGCGGGAACATTCAGCCTCGTAAGGTTCCGCTCGGTCCCGGGAACAGCCAAGGAGATCTGCGCGATATTCCTGGCGATGGCGACAGGCCTTGCGACAGGCATGGGCTATCTAGGACTCGCAACAGCATTCACGGCGGTCCTTGCACTGGCGATCCTGCTCTCCGGCAAATTCGATTTCGGGACAAAAAGAAATGCGAACAAATATAAGAGTTTCAGAATAGTCATCCCTGAGGATCTCGATTACGCCGGGATCTTCGACGACCTGTTCGGGGAGTACACGAGCTCATACGAACTGGTGAACGTGAAGACCACCAACATGGGAAGCATGTTCAGGCTGACATACGATGTCACGCTGAAGGATCCGGATAAAGAAAAGGAACTCATCGACAAGATTCGCTGCCGCAACGGCAACCTCGAGATTAACGTTTCGAGACAGGCGTCCGCAGCGACCGAATTATAAGACGACGGCACGGCAGGCATGGCACTGCAAACTGCAAGCTGCAGGCTGCATGCAGCAGGCTCAGATCAGGAGGATACAGAAATGAACAGGAATCGGGAATACAAAGACAAAGTATATAAAGACGCCG
>JBGULF010000089.1:0-9815 GCA_045115935.1 Anaerovoracaceae bacterium | reverse complement strand
TCGGAAAGAAATAGAAAAGTAACAGAAAAACAGATATTGGCCGGTGATTGTGATGAGCAGTCATCGGTCTTTTCTGTTGGAACGGAGGATGTATGAATCAGAGCAAAGTGAAGAATGTAGACGGCAAAGTCGGAGAAGGTGTGATGTTCGAGCGCATCAGGCGTATCACCGGATACCTGGTTGGTACTATTGACCGTTTCAATGATGCCAAGGCCTCGGAGGTCAAAGAACGTGTAAAACATGGAATTGGAAAGTAAGAAAAAGGATGTGTGACAAAAGTGAATGACCAGATGTGCAAAAGGGTAGTTGCGAAGGGAGGTGATGAACCTTGGACAGTGACAACTGGGTAGTGCAGAATTTGCAAAATGCACTGGATACGTGGAATACGAAGATGGCTGAAGTGTGGTCGTTGCTGACAACGTCGCCGCAGAATTTCAAAGGCGGAGGCATATGGCATGTGATCACGCAAATCAACGGAGCAGTTAAGGCTATAGGGCTGGCGCTGCTCGTTTTGTTTTTTCTGGTGGGTGTTGTCAAGACCTGCGGCAGCCTGACAGATGTGAAGAGACCGGAGCATGCGCTGAAGCTGTTCATAAGATTCGCGATTGCCAAGGGTGTTGTCACATATGGCATGGATCTGATGCTGGCACTATTCGATATCGCCCAGGGTGTGATGTCTACGATCATGCGGGCATCAGGCATAGGAGCGGCAGGCAAAACGACTCTGCCGGAGTCGATGGTCAGCGCTATCGAAGACTGCGGTTTTTTCGAGAGCATTCCGCTATGGGCGGTGACCCTCATAGGCAGCCTGTTCATCACAGTGCTGTCCTTCATCATCATACTCACGGTATACGGACGCTTCTTCAAGCTGTATATGTACACGGCCATCGCGCCTATCCCGCTCTCGACTTTCGCCGGGCAGCCGACCCAGAACATCGGAGTCAGCTTCCTGAAGAGCTACGGAGCGGTCTGCATGGAAGGAGCGATCATAGTGCTGGCCTGCATCATTTTCAGCAAGTTTTCGGCAAGCCCACCTGTCGTGGATGACGGTGCAGCGGCCGCAACGATGGTCTGGAAGTATGTGGGCGAACTCTGCTTCAACATGCGTGCGAAACGTTCCCAACTGAAAAGGTTGGGCACAAGGGAGAAGAGAAAGGAGGTCAAAGAATTCTCTTGGAGAACTAATAATCCGATTGGTGGAATGATAGGGTAACGCCTTGAAACGCCACTCTAATACTCCGACAGGCGGTGTAACAGCCGTTCTGAAGCTCGGTGAAGTCGGCAGAGAGTAGCCGTCAGCCTCACAAGAGACAGGCGAAATCGGTGCAGAGGTGCGCTGTGCTACCTATATGCCGGGAGTCTATAAAATGCCTATGGTGAGAATGTCCGTTGAGGACTGACGAACCTGCGAATGAAAGGGTCTAAATGAAGAATATGTAGAAATGCATATACGCCGCTGGCGGGTATGTGTGGTGGAGTAAAATCGCATGTTATGAAACACCATACAGCGTTACAGGCGCTGTCAAGCATACAGGTTCAAAGCAGGCACCTAAGGGCATATGCACAGATAGGATTATTGGAACGTTGGAAGCAGGGGAACCCTAACAGGGTAAAGCGACGAAGAAAATAAGCGTTTGAATCTCCTGTGAAAGTAGTGGCACGAGCGATGATGCCGCTGTAATGGCGGCGGAGCAACAGCCACAAGTCGTTAATGAGAATAACACAAAGAGGTAATAACAATCACAGCTTCGAGTAAGACTCAGAAAATCTAACCTGAAAGGGGGCGATGCCTGTGGCGGACAAGAAGCAACAGAAAAACTCAAAGCTAAGGTACCTCGAGTACTACGGACTACAGGAAACTCTAGACAAACTGTATGCAGACAGCAAGGAAAATAAAATCTTCACTAACCTATACGAGATAATCGTAAGTGAAGATAACATCATGCTGGCGTACAGAAGCATCAAGAGAAACTCGGGAAGTATGACAGAGGGAACCGATGGAATGACAATTGCAGACATTGAAAGAATACCTGCGAACAAATTCATTGAAATTGTCCGCAGGAAACTGAAACGGTATGAACCAAAGCCAGTGCGGCGAGTGGAAATACCAAAGCCGAACGGCAAGAAAAGACCACTCGGCATTCCTGCGATGTGGGACAGAATAGCACAGCAATGCATCCTGCAAGTATTGGAACCAATATGTGAAGCAAAATTCCATGAACATAATTATGGATTCAGACCAAACAGGTCGGCAGAGCATGCAATCGCCAGAGCAAACCAGCTGATGCAGCTGACACATCTGCACTATGTTGTGGACATCGACATCAAAGGGTTCTTTGACAACGTGAACCACAGCAAACTGATCAAACAGATGTGGAACCTGGGGATAAGGGACAAGAAAGTTATATGCATTGTCAAGGCAATGCTCAAGGCGCCTATTATCCTGCCCGATGGAGAAAAGATATTCCCGACAAAAGGAACACCACAAGGTGGAATATTGTCGCCTTTGCTGGCTAACATCGTGCTAAATGAGCTGGATTGGTGGATTTCAAGTCAGTGGGAGACAATGCCGCTTCGTCATAACTATGACCGAATGAACGGCAATGGAAGCAAAGCAAGGGGGAACGCATACAGAGCAATGCGAAAAACAAAGCTCAAGGAAATGTTCATCCTGCGCTATGCAGACGACTTCAAAATATTCTGTAAGAACAGACACGATGCCGACATAATCTTCAAAGCTACTACAAAGTGGCTCAAGGAAAGATTGAAGCTCGACATCAGCGAAGAAAAATCCAAAGTCGTTAATCTGAAAAAATCATATTCTGAGTTTCTCGGATTCAGATTGAAAGTCGTACCAAGGCGAAAGGGCTACGTAGTGCGGACGAGAATCCATCCTAAGGCACTGGAGCGAATCCATAGGGAACTAAGGGCGCAGATATGTGTAATAGCAAGACCTAGAGACACAAAGGAAGAAGCGAAAGAAATAAGCCTTTATAATTCCATGGTCATGGGAATACACAATTACTACTGTATGGCGACGATGTCATCATCGGAGTTTCGCACAATCGCAAGAAACCTTGATTTTACCCTGCGAAACAGACTTGCTGACAGGCTCGAGAAAGAGGGCGACCTCAGCGGCTTCAAGGCAATAAGGGAAAAGTATGGAAAAAGCAAACAAATGCGGTATGTGCACAATATGCCAATAGTCCCTGTTGGATATGCTTGTCACAGAATCCCAATTTCAAAGAAAAGGGAAATAAACCTATACACTCCAGAAGGTCGGAAGAAGATTCATAAAGAATTGAGCTTGGACCAGCGAGCGTTAAGGATGCTGACAAAGATGAAGGAGCCGACTCAAACAATTGAATTTGTTGACAACAGAATATCCTTGTTTGCTGCACAGAATGGAAAGTGTGCGGTCACTAGGAAAGTGCTGGATGTGGATGAGGTTTACTGTCACCACAAGAGACCAAAGAAACTCGGAGGGAGTGACAGATATGGAAACCTCATCATTGTACACAAGGATGTCCATTCACTCATCTGTGCTACAGAGCCTGAAACAATAAATGAAATGCTGAAAATTGTTAAACCAAATAAAGATGCATTAGAAAGAATCAATGCGCTCAGAAAGCGTGCAGGATTGAAACAAATCTAAAATGAGCTAATCGTTGCTCGGAGACGTAAATATTACCTTGTTTGTTAACGCTCATGAACGATGGAACGCCGTGTGCGGTGAAAGCCGCACGCACGGTGCGGGGTGGGGGAAAAGGCAGAGATAACATCAAAGCCTTACCTATCACTATTCGTGCTTGTAGGAGCAGTCAAGATGAGTGACCAAATATCCCGCCAGGTGTTTGGTCTTGCGTAGTGCGGAAAGGAGGAATCAATGCAACTGCAACGCGAATTTGAGATGGCGAGGACCACGACAACAGACGTGAAGCCTCTGCCGGCAAGAAGGTACAGAGCATACCTTGAAATGCTCGGAGAAGCAAAGACAGAAGAGAAAGAGAGGAAAGAAGATGCTGAGTAAAAGAGATTTTATGGATGCTGTGAAACGCAACATAGAGAACTTCCTGCCTGACGATGCCTATGAGAACGTCGAGATCAGCGAGACCGTCGTGGTCAAGATGAATGACCAGAAACTCCACGGACTCGTGATCAGGGAGAAGGGCAGCGATGCAGCTCCGACGTTCTATATGGACGACATGTTCGAAAGATACAGTCAGGGAGAGGACCTTGGATCGCTCATGACAGAACTGGCAAACCAGTATTCACTCGCAAAGGATATGCCGAAGCCGCCTGAGGTGGATCTCAGCTGGGACAATGTCAAAGACAAGCTGACCGTGAGACTGCTCGAGAAGAAGCGCAACCGCGAGTTTCTTTCGACGATGCCTTATGTAAGCGTTGGACACGGGCTTGCCATCATCGCAGATATCAATATGGGCGAGGACAGAGGCGGCGACTGGAGGATAGCGATCAACAACAATGTTCTTGAGAGCCTGGGCGTAGACAAAGAGCGTTTGTTTTCGGACGCAATGTCTAACGCGAAAGTTTACGACCCGCCGACACTGGTGGATATGACTAGCGCGCTGTTCAGCCAGGAGAAGAACAACCTGCTGGATAAGGATGAGCCAATTGCGCCGGAGGATCTCAGCGGCATGTATGTGCTGACCAACAGCACGGGCTCACTCGGAGCGGCTGCTCTTTTCTATCCTGATGTGAAGGAGAAAGCGGCTGAGCTTATGGGCTCGGATTACTATATTCTCCCTTCAAGCGTGCATGAAGTCATCCTGGTTCCAGATAACCCTTCCATCGATGCGAAGGATCTCTGCAAGATGGTTAAGGAGGCCAACAGGACTGTCGTTGAGGAAAAGGACATCCTTTCGGACAACGTCTATCACTACAGCAGGGAAGACCGCAGGCTGGATAAGGTCAACGACGATACTGTCCGCGATTCCATGGTGGCTGAGGCAAGGTAAGGCTGTGCCGTACAGAGACAGGAAGGAGGCAATTCTCTCATGGACGTAAAGATCAATAAGGAAATAAGGGACTATTCAGAGTCCATGTTCTTCGGACTGTCGCTGAGGCAGTTCGTTTTTTCTGTCCTGGCATGCGGCATTGCGGTCCTGATCTATTTCAGACTGGAGCCGCTGCTGGGACTGGAGACTACGAGCTGGATCTGCATAGTGGCGGCATTCCCGTTCGCGCTGATCGGCTTTCTCAAATACAACGGTATGACTGCGGAGCAGTTCATCTGGGCGTGGATCAAGGATGTGTTCCTCACGCCCAAAGTGCTTACGATAGGCAACAGCAATTTCTATTACGACATTACGACAGAGATCGCAGCCGAACGCAATGCGAGGAAGCCGTTTCACAGGCGCGGATCAAGGCAGAAGAGGAAACCAGTCAAAGGACAGAAGCCGCGTGCAGCAAAGAGTGACCGTAAGGCCATAGACACCAGAGAAAGGAGATGATGACCATTGTTCAGTACTATAAGAAGACTGCTGAGCCGGGATAAGGAGAAGTACCGTGTCCCGCGCAAGGTGCAGGACATCATACCAATCAAAGCTATCTGGCCGGACGGTATCTTCCTCACCGGAAGGAACCGCTACAGCATGCTCTTAGTGTTCACGGACATTAACTTCACAGTAGCTGCAAATGACGTCAAGAAAAGCATGATAGAGCAGTACGCGGAGATCATCAACTCCTTCGACTCGGAGTGCAGCTATAAGCTGGGAATAAACAACCGCATGTTCAACAGGCATGACTTTGAGGACGATGTGCTGATAGAACTGCTCAATAACAGGCTGGATGAGCTGAGAGAAGAGTATAACGGCATCATGACCAATATTGCTGTTGGCAGCAATTCTATCGTCCAGGACAAATATGTCCTGATAGCGGTCTACGAGAAGAACGTGAATGATGCGAGGATACGCCTAAACAGAATAGGCGGAGAGCTCAGAGGATACTTCTCGCGGATGGGTTCCATCGCTAGAGACATGGATGCAAATGACAGGCTCAGGATAATCCATGACTTTTTCAGACAGGGAGAGGAGACCTACTTCAACTTCGACTTCAAAGAGATGATGAAGAAAGGCTATGACTTCCGCGACTACGTTTGTCCGGACAGTTTCGAGAATCACAGCGACTATTTCAAAATGGGATCTCGGTTTGGTCGCGTTCTACTGTTCAGAGACTTTGCTTCGTATATAAGCGATGACATGGTGGCAAAGCTGACGGATACCAGGCGGTGCATGATGCTGTCGATCGACATCGAGCCTGTACCAATGGAGGAGGCCATCAGGGAAGCTGAGCAGAGAGTGCTTGGAGTCGAGACCAATATAGCGAACTTCCAGCGCAAGCAGAATATGAACAACAATTTCTCTGCCATGATCCCGTATGACCTGCAGCAGCAGAGGAAGGAGACACGCGAGTTCCTGGATGATCTGGTCGCAAATGACCAGAGGATGTTCTATGCGGTAATCACAATGGTACACACGGCCGACACCAAGGAGCAGCTTGACAGTGATACCAAGGAGATCCTGAACATGGTGAGGGGCAAGCTCAACCAGATGAGTATACTCCGGCACCAGCAGCTGGACGGACTCAAGACGACAGTACCGTTCGGCACCAGGTGCATCAATGCGTTCAGGACGCTGACCACATCATCGCTGGCCATATTCATGCCTTTCAGAGTGCAGGAGGTCAGAGACCACGGCGGTATCTATTACGGCAGGAATGTCATTTCCAGGAACCTGATCATTGCCGACAGGACTAAGTTGCTCAACGGCAACTCTTTTATCTTGGGTGTATCCGGAGGTGGTAAATCTTTTTTCGCCAAGTTCGAGATAACGATACTGAGACTGCTTGGCAAGGCAGACATCATAATCATCGATCCTGAAAGAGAATACCACGATCTGGTGAAAGCGCTCGGCGGCGCTGTCATAGAGATATCCGCGACATCGCCTAATCATATCAATGCGATGGATCTCTCAAGGGACTACAGCGAGACGGACCCTATCGTGGAGAAGTCACAGTTCCTGCAGTCGCTCTGCGAACAGATCATTTCCGGGCACAAGTTTTCAAGAGGCCAGCAGTCTATCATTGACCGCTGCACCGAACTCACATACCGGTACTACAAGCAGGGGAATTTCCAGGGAACGCCGCCGACTCTGCAGGACTTCAGAGATGTACTGCTCAAGCAGCCTGAACCCGAGGCACAGGAGCTTGCACTTGAGCTTGAACTTTTCACAAGAGGCTCCCTGAACACCTTTGCGAAGCAGACCAATGTGGACACTGATAACAGCCTGATATGTTACGACATCTTTGAGCTTGGCGAGCAGTTGAGAGCCATCGGCATGCTGGTAATACTTGACTCCATCATGAACAGGATCACGCAGAACCGGCAGAAGGGTAGGAAGACCTTTATCTATATTGATGAGATATACCTTCTCTTTATGCACGAGTACTCTGCACAGTTCCTATACAAGTTGTGGAAGAGAGTGCGTAAGTACGGAGCCTACTGTACCGGCATAACTCAGAACGTGAGCGATCTGCTGCAGTCACATACTGCCAGAACAATGCTGGCGAATTCCGAGTTCATCGTCATGCTCAACCAGGCGGCTACAGACAGGATAGAACTGGCCAATCTGTTGAACATCTCCGAGAACCAGATCAAGTATATTACCAATGCCGAAGCCGGACACGGACTGATGAAGATAGGCTCAAATCTTGTGCCGTTTGAGAATGACTTCCCGAAGAATACCAAGCTGTATAAGCTCATGACTTCGAAGGTCGACGAGGTTACGGAATTCCGAAAGCAGGAAAGAGAAGCGGCAGGTGATGATCCGCCTGACGGTGACAAGGCGGAGTTCCGCAGGAAGATTCAGGAAGTCGCAAGCAGAAATGAGAACTTCAGCGATCTGGTAGACAGATATCTCAGCCAGGACGAATAACTCAAGGAGGCGGCAAGCGCCGCTTCCGCTACATCGGAGACTCCCGTAAGGGGGCTATTTTTGATGGTCGATTATTCAGAGGAGGGAGGCAGACAGAGTGGAGATAAAGATCAAAGAGAGCTCAAAGGACATAGTCAGGACGATAGACAGGGCCGGGCTGATGGCAGGAAGCTTCAAGGACATATCCATGAGGACCAGAGATGATCTGGTAGAAATATACGGTCAGGATAAAGGCTCTTATGAATATGCTCCCGATGTCATTCAGGATGGTGTAGCGGAAAGCAGCGCCTACGCACTCAAAGGGGGCATTGAGATATTTCATCGAAACGGGACGGAAGTGCCGGATGTGCTGTCTGGATCAGAGCAAAACATTGAAGGTATTCAACGCTCCGAAGCTGAGTATGGCAGGAAAAGCATCCTGAACCGGCAGACCAAGGCTCATTTGGCAGATGATGAAGTGCTGCGCAATGCTGAGGAGTACAGAACCGGAGGACGTATAAAGTGGGGCGGTGCTGACAGAAACGCTGAATTAATTCAGCGAAAAGCAGCAAAATCCACACTTAACCGCTATGAATCGCCAAAAACCGCTGAATTAATTCAACAGCGAAGAAGGGAATATGTGATAAAACGTCTTCGCGAAAGCAAAAGCGGCAGAGGTTTTGTGCGAAGCAGCGTGGCTGGCAGCCAGCGACTTGGCAGGAATGTTGCGGATCGCATGGGAAAAATTCTGAAGGGTACAGTTACAAGTGCGAAAACTCTATTCAACTCACTTACTGCCGGAGGTGCAGCTGCGCTCCTTGTTGTTGTGATAATGGTGGTGTTTGGCGCTGCATTCACTTTTACGGAAGACGGGAACCAGATAGTAGGTACCGGAGATGATGCCATCGTTGAGGTGGCGAAGGCGGAGCTCGGTAATGTCGGAGGAGATAAGTTCTGGAAATGGTACGGTTTCACAAGTCATGTGGACTGGTGTGCGATATTCTGCTCATGGTGCGCTGATCAGTGCGGCTATATCGAGGCAGGCATTCTACCTAAGTTCTCTGTGGTAGGCGATGGAGCCAGTTGGTTCAAAGCTCGGCACCGATGGTCGGGGAGAGGTTATTCTCCTAAGCCCGGCGATTTCATCTTCTTTGATTTCGAACAGGACGGAGTTCTTGATCACGTAGGAATAGTTGAGAGCTGTGACGGGAAAGTCGTGACAACTATCGAGGGCAATTCCGGTAATGTCTGTAAGCGTCTTAGCTATAGGGTCGGCAGTGCTTCAATTGCAGGCTACGGGCTCATGATAAGACCATCCGGAAACAAAGCGCGGCAGCTCGCATTGAAAGCAATCAATCTAGCATATCCTGACGCGCCGGACAAAGCAAAGTACCACGGTGGCGAACCGACAGCTGCATATGCAGCCGCTTTGAACCGTGCATATCCGAACAGGTCAGGATGGGGACAGCCTTCAAAGGATGGAGCAAGTTGCGATGTGTTCGTTGGGACCTGCATCGTTGATAGCGGAGTGGATAAAGGCTTTCCACGCGGATACAGGGATCAGAAAACAAGACTGGCGAGCAGGACAGATCTGTACGAGTGCGTTGTCAGTACGACATCTAGCGATGTCAAGGAAAGCGAACTCAAGGACGGAGATATAGTAACGTGGGAAAAGAGCAGCGGTACTGTTCACATATTCATATATGCAGGAGGCAAGGCTAGACATGCTGCACATGACAAGTGGTATGGGCGCACCACAGCCGTGGGCAATAATCTAAAGATAAGCGGCAAGACGATGCTCATGTACGGTAAGGAAGCAAGCAACCGAAAACAAGAGATAGACCGCCAGCACTACACTATTCCGAACCAAAGACCAAAAGA
>JBGULF010000088.1:0-2547 GCA_045115935.1 Anaerovoracaceae bacterium | reverse complement strand
TACGAAGGTCCGATGATCTGCGGATAGTCGGTCTTGTTGACTTCCCACTTCTGCAGCTCATAAGCAGTCTCTTCGTTGAAGCGCTTCATCTGTTTGAAGTAAGCATCCCAGCTCCACTTCGCGCCTGTGACTTCCTCTACGAACTTGATGCAGCCCTTGATGTCCTGTACGGCATCCTGTGTAGTCTCTTCGTACTCGTATCTTACCGGGAATGTCAGGTGATATACCGGCAGATCCGGGAACCTTCTGCTCATGTAGGATGACGCCATCGTCGATCCGTCGCAAGGCATCGAGCTCGAGATGAAGCACGAGCCCATATGAGGCAGAGCGTCGATCACGAGCGCGCCGCACTCTGAACTCGGTACCGGGCATGTGTCAGCCGGCAGGCCGAAGCTCTCTACAGCATCGATGTAAGGGACGCATGTCAGCTGGTCGATCTCGGATACCAGGAATACAGGCATCAGCTGGTAAGGGATACCCAGGAGATCCGGGAATCCTGCCATGATCTGTCCCATTGTCATCTCGTCGAAGAGAACGACTTTCTTGTTGAGCTCTGCGGAGTTACCGTTCTTCTTGTCGCCCTTGGCGAGGAATACGAGGTTCTCAGCTACATAGCGGAAGATATCGTATGTCATCAGGTGCGACATCTTCAGAGCGCTGCCCTTCTGACCGGATGTGTTCTTGTCCATGAAACCTACGCAGCACATGTACGAGATCATCCATCTGTAGTGGAATGTCGAGTTAAGCGCCGGGACGAGGTCTCTGCTGAATGTCATGAGCAGCATGAGCCACATCTTGCCCCATCTGTAGAAGTCGTAAGCCGTATCAGCTACACCTCTCCACTCTCTTCTTACAGGGACCATGTCGCCCTTGCGGTAGAGCTTACCGAGAGTTCTCTCTCCGTGGAAGAGCACTTCCCTGAACTCTGCCGGGCTCATTTCTGTAGCTTGTTTGAACTCGAGAGCGCATCTCTCGAGATCGTTTCTGCATCTCTCGACCTGCTTCATGCAGAAGCCTTTTTTATCTGCTTCCTTGAACATCTCAACACAGATCTTTCCGATCTCCATGAGGTTCTTTCCCTGCGCCTTGAAGTCCATGTTGTCTTTAGTGCGCCAGAATACAGGATTCGGGTAGTGGAATTTGCCTTTGGCATTGTCTGCCTTGACTTTCTTTTCTCTCTTTTCGGCAAGAGCGTTCTTGATGCCGAGAATTTCAGTTGTCAGTACCATTACTACTTGCCTCCTTTCTTCGCCTTCTGGATCTTCTTGATCTCAAGCGACTCTACGAAAGCCTGGAATCTTGTTCTGAGCTGTCCGGATCCCTTGGCGTTGTACAGTCTGTCGATCGAAAGGACCGGCCAGCCGTATTCTTCTGCCATGATATGGCTTACGAGGGCTCTTTCGAATCCCCAGAAGTCGCAGTATTTCATCTGCTCGTAGATGATACCGTCTGCCTTGAACTCCTTTGCGAGTCTGTCTGCAGTCTCTCTTCTCTGGAGCACCTTGTTGTCCGCGATGTAGCGTGCGCACTCAGATGTGTTCATGTAGTGGCGTACGATCTGCGGAAGTGCGTCCTCGTCGTCGCTGAGCTCTATGACTTCTCTGCCAGGTATCGCTCCGAAGCAGTGTCTGTCGAATACGACTCTTGCGCCGGCAGCTTCGATCATCTTGGTGAACTCAGGGTCGTCGATCTCGGATCCTACGATGCCGACTCTTGCTCTCGGAAGCTTCTCATCAGGTTTTCTCTTCTTGAGCTCTGCCAGTGTCTCCTTGAGATAAGGCAGTATCAGGTACTTAGGACATGTGTAGGTCACGAGGTTCAGAACGTGGAATTCATAACCTGTAATCACAGGATTGTCAGCCTTACGCATCTCGCTGATCTCCTGAATGATCTTGCAGACCTCGTTGTGTTCCGCGACAGCCTTGCGGATAGCCGCGTCGGAAATGTCTACTCCCAGCTTGTCATGCATTACATCAAGAAGTCTTACTTCCAGCTGTCTCTGCATGTGATTGAATGAGAACTCCTCTGTCTTGTACGGAACATCCAGGTGTGTAACGAAAAAGTTTTCCTTGTCGTTGCACTTGAGAATGCTGAAATGCTCGTAGAATCTGTTCATCATCGAGCATGCATCCACACCGGCGAGACCGTCCAGGAACTGGAAGCCTCCCTCGATAGCCCTTTCGAGCAGCGCTCTCGCGTACTCGCAAACGTAGTTCGACATGTAATATGTGGATATGTCAATCGAACCGGTTCTAGGAGCGCGGAGTCTGACCGATACACAGTTGTCAACGTTCAGCAGAACTTCAGGGATGTGATAGCATGTATAGCCCATGATGAGCTTGCCGTCCTTCTTCGCCTGTTCTACCAGCTCGTTGTCAGCGTTGTCCAGAAGGCCCTCGAAGTAGATCAAATGCTTCAAGTCTTTCAATGTTGTAACCTCCCTCTCAACTTATATATCTCGTTATATCAGTTGCATTTTGCGGAGCGCCTCGCGTGTGCCCACCATGACCGGAGAATCCTCCGGAAGGTCGAATACGCTGACGCCCA
>JBGULF010000087.1:0-24870 GCA_045115935.1 Anaerovoracaceae bacterium | reverse complement strand
GGACATCGAATACTCGAAGCGCAAGGACAACAGACTGAAGCGACTGATCAAGAAAGCTGAATTCGAGCAGCCGGATGCTACAATAGCTGGCATCAACTATGGGGCCGGCCGTAAGCTCAACCGTGATCTGATCGATCGGCTTTCCACCTGCGAGTACATCTCGGAATATCGCAATATTTTCATTATCGGTGCTGCCGGAAGCGGCAAGACTTATCTGGCCTGTGCTTTTGGTCTGGCAGCATGTATGCATTATTACAAGGTCAGATTCGTCAGACTTCCTGATCTGCTCATAGAACTGATGCCGCTTGTAGGCACCGATGCATTTGCTAAGGCGCTCAAGAAGTACACGAATCCAAGGCTCCTGATCATAGATGAATGGCTGCTTACACCTCTTGATGACGGTGAAGCCAAGGTCGTCTTCGAGGTCATTCATAAGCGGAGGAAGAAATCCTCGACAATATTCTGCTCACAGTTCCTTGATGAGGGCTGGTATGAGCGTATTGGCGGTGATGACAACCCTCTTGCTGACTCTATCATGGATCGCATCAAGTATGATGCATACAAGATCAAGATCCAGGCCATTGATCCTGATCACGACAGATCAATGCGTGAAGTATATGGTCTCAGCCCTGAAGAAGCTGAATGAAAGCAAACTGGTGATGCATTTTCTGGGAGGTCCCTCGGACCTCCCGGCGGCTTCGCCACCACCGAAGTATACGGCGGATGATTTCCTGTCGTCGGACAGGCGATTTCCATTTCATCGGACAGGCGCTTTCAGCGCCCCGGAATAATCAGGTGCCAGGAGGCCTTGTAAATCAGTTATTTCAGCAAATTTTTATGAAACCATCGCATTGTCCTTGGCAATCAAGTCCTTAATCATGATGTTTTTCAACTTTTCCTCGACTGACTCCTTTCCTCTCTCCAGATTCTTCGCCTCAACAACGAAAGAAACCTTACCAACATTCATTTCAAATGTGTTTTCCTGCATATTCTCTCTCCTCTCTTTCCTTTTTCTGGCAGTATAAAAGGCAGCCATCATAGCTGCCTTTGTGCCTTGCTCTTTCCCTGTAAAATGCTCTTTATTATTAATCTTGCTCTTTCTTTACTGTAATGCTCATTTCCTCTCTGTCCTCGTCAAAGAACAATCTTAATTCACACCCGTTTTCGCTTACTGCTTTATACCCAGTATACTCCGTGTAAGATGTCCTGTGATCTCTTCTCAAGATCTGATGTCTTGATGTCCTTTGCTTCAAGCAGGTCGTCAAACGGGTTCTGCTTTCTTGCAGTATCAGCATCCTCGTCTTCATCGAGGTCACCTGCAGCTCTTCTGTCCTTTGTGGAGAAGAAGCCGTTCTTATCCGTCACAACTACGTGAGTCTCGCCATTAGTTACGCTGATGATCTTGAACGGAACATACGAGAATCTCTCGGAAGTTGAGTCTGCGATCTTTGTTCCCTGTACATCGGAACGATATACATAGTCATCAAATGTCAGAGCCATCTCGTTCTTGTTGTCGTCAAATGCTACGATAACTCCATCTTCTCTGATGGTAAACATGTGCTCTGTTTTGTCCGTTCTCTGGTATGTCTCGTTTGTCTTTGACTCTCTAATGGTGTAAGTACCATAAGGAAGGTCGTCTGCCAGAGTTTCAGCAGTATAGGCCTTCTTCTCTTCGTTCCAGTGGACTGTGATCTTGCCTACGTCCTTGCCTGTAGGAATTCTCTTGATTGCTTCATTCTCAAAGAGGTCCTTCTTGGATTCCAGTTTCTTCCAATCAATCTTATCGGTCTTGTTATCCAGGTCTTTTCTGACAACTACATCCCTGCCGGACACGTTCTTGATTGTCATCACGATGCCATCGAGATGTGCACCGCCAAGAGCTTCGGACTTTACGAGTTCCTTGTCTCTCTTGATGATCTGAACTCCGCCTCTTTCGACTGCTTCTCTTACCTTGTCTTCGGTCAGATCTATGATCACACCATCCTCACGGATCGTGAAAGCTCTTGACCACTCGGTATTGAGAAGATAACCCTGTGAAGGCTTTGTCTCCTTAACAAGATAGGATCCGTATGGAAGATCGTGGTCACCGGAAGTCGCGATACTAGTTCTGATTGATTCGACAAGGTTCATCATGTCCTCATCATCTCTGACTTTGAATGGATGATCTGGAAACGGATCTATTTCATCAAGAGGGATCTCATATATTCTTTTGAGCTTTGCATCGTCTCTCTCCTCCTGCGATGAAAACAACTCATCTAGCGATGGAAGCTTCATCTCTGTGTCTCTCGCGTTCGCCATGCTTCATCACCTCCCTTGTCAGCTGCTCATATGCTTTGGCTGGTTTTGAATCTTTATCATATGCAAAGATGCTCATTCCTGCCTTGGATGCCTCAGCAGCTCTTACAGCGACCGGGATCTGTGTATCGAAGATTCTGATCTGCATCCCGTATTTTGTCCTGATGGTATCTATAACTTCCTTTGCAAGATTAGTTCTCCCGTCTACCAGTGTCATTACTATGCCACCGATTTTCAACTTTTCGTTAGTATGATTCTTCACCATGTCTATACTTCGCATCAGCTGAGTCATTCCCTTTGCTGGCAGGTACTGTGCCTGGACCGGTATGATGACGCTGTCGGCAGCAGTCAAAGCATTGATTGTTATCATGCCTAGCGACGGCATGCAGTCGATCAGAATATAGTCGTATTTCTTCTGCACATCCTTCAAAAGATTGTTAAGTACCTTCTCCCTGCTCATCGCATTCACAAGCTGCGTTTCCATTGACGACAGATCCAGATTTGATGGAATCAAATCGACACCTTCGGGATGATGCAGTATCGCATCTTTCACTATAGGCTTGTAGTTCTGTGTCACTAAATACATAAGCTGGCCTAACGATTTTTCCAGTGATTCCGCATCCCACCCAAGGGCCGAAGTCAAATCATTCTGAGGATCTGCATCAACCAGCAGCACTTTTTTACCTTCTCTGGCTAACCCAATGCCGAGGTTCAGAGTAGTTGTTGTCTTCCCTACACCACCCTTCTGATTACATATAGCTATCGTCCTCGCCATCAATTCACCTCCTAGCTGAAGCAACCTGGTGGGCATTTCTTATCACATGCTTCTGTCATGCATATTTCCACCACAAACCAATCGAACTCATCAGTATCAAACAGTTCGAAAATGAAATCATCATATGCGGTTTCGTTATATACAGCACACATATTGATGATATCCAAATCTTTTGCTTCATCATCTTTGCCACTCAACAGAAACATGGCCTGAAGCATTTCAACTGCGGTCTCACTGTCTGCTCTGTCCAGCCTGCTAATGATCTGCTTAATAAGCCCCATCTCCTTACCATTCACCATATCTGCAAACCTCTGAGATGTCCTCTGAGCAAGGTGATCAGTTATGCGGCATGATAATTCTTCGACTGGCGAAAGATCAAAAGCATTTTCTTCGGGTTTAGCATCCTCTTTCGACAGCATTGCCTTGTAGAATTCCTCAGCCTTCTTATCTGTGTTTTCTTCATTTTTAGTAATAACATCCATAATTTTTATGATTTTCTTCATAATAAGTCCTTTCTCCGGTATGCCCGGCTGTAATAAAAGTGACTCCGCACCATGTTGCACGGAGTCATGTACTTATTCAGCTTGGGCTGAAAGGACTTTCATTAGTCAACAAACTTTATAAGAAGGTCATCCACTGCATCAGTGTATCTGCCTTCTGATATAAGCTGGTTTTTAAGTTCCACCAGCGCCATAACTATTATTCTCACCTCATCATGGGTGAAACGGAATCTTGGTCTAAACATGATGCTTTACCTCCTTCACTTATATTTAACTTCACACTTTTTATCTCTGCAAATGTGTAAAGCGCTTCATTCAGCAATATTCACTAAAATGAATAATGATTGTACTATCAGAATTGTATCCTTACCAATGTGTCAACTTCTGCGTATTTTTCGAGGATTATTCGATGAATAATTTATGCATATTGCTGTGTTTTCAATAGTTTCAGCGAATTTTGCCTTTTTTCGAAGGTACTCCTGGTGACTAATTCCCGTGGTCATCATGGCCTCTAAAAAAATGTATACAACAACAAAAAAGAGCGTATTTTTCACTTTGTAAGAAAAACGCTCTTTTCTATAAACCGCTGAATTTCAAGGGTTTTGAGGGTTATCGCCTTTGTATTTTCGCGACTACCTCGATGTGCGATGTCCACGGGAACTGATCGACCGGAGTCGCTTCTATATATTCGTAGCCGTTTGCGGTCAGATATTTGATGTCGCGTGAAAGCGTGCCGGGATCGCATGACACATATACGATGCGATCGGGTGCAGCCTGCACCACTGCGGCGAGCAGAGGCTCGGCGCAGCCGGCACGCGGCGGATCAAGCACCGCCACGTCTGCATGCTCCAGTTTTATTTCAGGCTCACGCTCAACTCTTTCATTGACCTCATTCCACTTATACAGCTTTGTCAGGCCCATCATGCCCGGTAATTCTTCTTCTGCCTTTCCGCAGATATATCTGGTGTTTACCACAGCGTTTATTACGGAGTTCCTGTTTGCATCAATGACTGCAGGTTTTACGGATTCTATGCCGATGACTCTGGTCTTTTCGAAAGCTTCAGGATCTTTCTTCCTTAGGTCTTCGAGAAGCCACAGGCCTATCGTGCCTGCACCGCAATAAAGGTCCAGAACGGTCTCTCCACCCTTCAGGCCTGCATACTCCGCAGCTTTGTCGTAAAGCCTTTCCATCTGCTCCGGGTTCACCTGATAGAAAGACTGCGGGCTTACCTCAAAAGTCAGGCTGCGTCCGTCTTCCGTTATCACCTCTTCGTTGACAGTCGGTTTTCCTGCGATGATATGACATTTACCTTTATGGATAATTGCCACTGACTCGAGGCTGAACGCCTGAGTGTCTGTTACCGGATTTCCGTCTTCATCACAGCTCAGACTGAAAACCGCATCGTCAAGCATCTCAACGAGCTTCTCTATCTGAGGTATCTCTTTACTGTCTGCTTCCAGCACCGCCATGACTTCGCCTGTTCCGAACGCTGTCCTGACCGTCAGCTGAGTTATGGCTCTGATGCCTGTCTGTCTCAGAAATGTACGCAGAGCATCGGCGCAGACCATTGCCGCATCTGACTGCAGCATGCAGTCATCTATATCCATCACAAAGTGAGTCTTCTCCTTGAGAAAACCGACTTCTCCGTGCGGCCCGACTGCGAACACAGCCTTGTTTCTGTAGTACTTCAGAGTATCTGCTCCGATGATCTCGTTAACCTTCGGATCTTCAAGGCCGCCCAGTCTTTTCAGCTTTGCTCTGACCTGCTCCTCCTTGAGCTTCTTCTGAGCCTCATAGGAGAGCTCCTGCATCGTACAGCCCCCGCAGCTGCCTGCGTAAGGGCATCCTGCCTTGATCCTGTCCGAAGAAGCTGAGACGATCTCTGTCAGCGTGCCTTCCGCTGACGATTTCTTAGCCTTCGTCACCCGCACCTTTACCTCATCGCCGGGTACCGCGCCGCCGCTCACAAAAACGGCACAGCCTTCATATCTGCCGAAAGCCCTGCCGTCGTCGAGCATGTCTTCTATCCTGAGTTCGATTATCTGATTCTTTTCCATTTTTGTTTCTCCGCTATATGTCAGTGAGGATCGTTCCCTCCGGCGTTTTCGGCGAGCGCGCGCAGCTTCGCGAAGCGCTTGCTGATCGCCGCCTTACCGACCGGCGGCGTCAGCGACTCACCGATCTCGGTGAGGCTCGCCTCCGGCTTATACAGTCTGAGATATGCCGCCTCTTTCAGCTGTGCCGGCAGATGTCTGAGTCCCTTGCTCCAGAAGTCCGACATCGGATCCGTCAGCTCGTCCGCCTCCGGCATCCTGCCCGTCTCCGCGGAAGCTATCTTCACCAGCCATCCCTTCTGCTCCTCAGCCGCCAGAAGAGTTCTGTCGACGTTGGCGTTGTCGCAGTTGATGATGCGCATGATCTCTCCGTGCATGCTCTTGTTGACGCGTATGCTTTCAAAATCGAGCACTGCGCTTCCGGCGCCCATGATGCCCAGCATGTCGCTTATATAAGCCGCCTTCTTCATGTATACAACGTAGTTTTCTCCGCGTTTTGTCAGAGAAGCCGAAAGATCGTCGAATGATCCTATCAGCTTCTTAAGGTCCGCCGCGCTCTGCTCCTTATCGAGCACGAACTCGAGGTGATATCCCTTGCGCGGATCTGACATGGTGCCGCAGCTCAGGAACATTCCCCTCATATATGACCTTTTGCAGCACTTCGATTTTACGATCGGCGGATATATGCCGTCGCTGAAATAGTCGTCACCTTCGCGTATGAGCAGCATGCCCGTCTCGCGGAGTATCTGCATCGACTTTTCGTCGGGACTGATGTTTATATAATAAGTGTTCTTGCCTTTTTTCCCCTGGCTTCCCGGTCTGTGCGATCCGCCTATCGCGAGATCCGCCTTGTTTCTGAAGTACGTCTCGATCAGCACTTTGAAGTGCCTCGCAACAGCGGCACTCTCGGTAGATGCCACAATAGCAAAGCTGCCGCCTGTGATCCGTATGGATCCCGATGCTCTCAGGAATCCTGCGATCTCAGCCAGCATGCAGCATTTTTTTGCGGGTTCTATCCTCGCCAGTTCACTTTTTACGTCTGAAGAAAATGACACTATGTTCCCTGTCTTCTAACTTTTCCTGTTCTGAAGGTCCATGTCTCTGTGATAGACCCTTACCCTCATACCGTCCTTTTTGAATTCTTCGGCAACGGCGTTCGCTATCGCCACCGATCTGTGATGGCCTCCGGTGCATCCGAATGCTATGTTCAGGTGATACTTTCCTTCATCTATGTATCCCTGGACCATAGATGTCAGCAGGGAATGCACCGAGTCGACGAATTCACCCGCCAGTCTGCTCTTAAAAATATAATCCTTTACCTTTTTGTTGTTGCCCGTCAGCTTCTTAAGGCTCGGTACGTAGAAAGGATTAGGCAGGAACCTGACGTCGAACATTACGTCGGACTCTGTCGGTATGCCGTATTTGAAACCGAAGGAGCTGATATTTACTGCAAAAGTCGAGGAGCCGGATCCGCCGAAAAACATCCTGTCAAGTTCGGCAACCATCTCAGGCAGCTTGAGGTTGCTTGTATCCAGTACCAGATCAGCCTTCTTGCGTATCTCCCTGAGCTTTTCCTGCTCATCTTCAATCACACTGGCGCTTGCCTGTCCTCCGGTCAGAGGATGGTTTCGCCTTACCTCATTGTACCTTCTGACTATTTCCGACACGGCAGCTTCCATATACAGCACGGTAAGCTCTATGTCGTCCCTGTTTCTGAGCTCATCAATAACATCGATGAGGTCTCCGAAGAATTTGCCGCTCCTGAGGTCTGCCACAAATACAGTCTTCTCGATATTGTTCTCAGCAGAGGTCGCCATCGAAAGGAAGTCGTTTATGAGAGCCGGCGGCATGTTGTCGACACAATAATACCCCTGGTCCTCGAACCAGTCTGCCGCTCTGCTGCGTCCCGCGCCTGACATTCCCGTTATGATAACAACTTCCATATCGCTCCCTTACCTCTTCTGAATGTTTACTATCCTCTCAGGCTCGATGCCTGCCTCCATGGCGAGCGCCAGGCTTTCTGCAAAGCGCCCTACATACCTTGGCCTGTGTGCATCGCTGTTTATAATGAACTTCACATCATACTGTTTATAGATCTGAAGATCATTCACATCCGGATGCTTATGCCTGGCGTTGATCTCTACCAGAGTTCCGGTCTCTTCACATGCCTTTGCCACTGCATGCTCATCTATAAACGCCTTGTCGCCCGGGTGCGTGAGTGTCTTTATATCATTACACTTGAGCGCTTTTACTATGCGCGCGGTGTTCTGGCGTCTGAGCCTTTCCTGCAGCTTCTCAGGCCACGGAAGTCTGAACGCCAGGAAATTGTGTATCATATGGCACTTAGGCACATAATGATAACCCGCATTCACAAAGTCGAACTTCCCGAAATCCTCGTACGAAACATCAAGGCCGTTCTCGGTATCCACGATGTCCGCCTCGACACCGAGGTATATCTTCAGCTTAGGGAACGCAGCCAGCGCCAGCGCGATGTCTCGTCTCATCTGCGGGAGCTTTTTAAGGCTGAGCCCGTAGAAATCCGAAGGTCCGTGATCCGTTATGGCGAGCGAATCAAGGCCCCTTTTTGCTGCTGCGCGGGCATTGTCTATTATGCGGCCCTTGCCATGGAAATACGGTCCCACTTTCGAATATATCGTATGGGTGTGGTGGTCGTATTTCAGTCTGAATTCTTTTTTGATATCTTCAATGCTCATTTTCATGACTTTACAGGCTGCAGTTGATCAGCCTGACTTCAGGTTCGAGCGGAATGCCCGAATCCGAATATACTGTTTCTCTCACGTGTCTCATTACCGCCAGCACGTCTTCGCAGCTGGCACCGCCTATATTTATCACAAAACCCGAATGTTTTTCAGAGACCTGAGCCCCTCCCACGGTATAGCCCTTGAGTCCGGACTGCTCTATAAGCGCTGCGGCATAGCCTCCGACAGGTCTCTTGAACGTGCTTCCTGCGCTCGGATAGTTGACCGGCTGCTTGGAGTTTCTTTTGAACTGCAGCTCCGCAACTCTCTCCGCGATCTTCTCCGGATCATCCGGCGTCAGCTCCATCTCTGCGGAAAGGATGAGGATGCCCGCATCCTCTGCCATGCTGTGCCTGTACGAGAACTGCATTTCCTCATTGCTCACCGTGCGAAGATTCGTTCCGTCCGGATCCATCACGCGTACGGAGCTTACAACATCCTTGATCTCTCCGCCGTATGCTCCCGCATTCATGAACACGGCTCCGCCTATGCTCCCCGGGATCCCGCTGGCAAATTCGAATCCGCTGAGACCGTTCTCGGTCAGGAATGCCGAAGTCCTCGACATGAGCATCGCGGCTCCGACTCTAACCCGGCAGGTATCGTTTTCATCACGATGAATGGATTCGAAATCGCCTCCGAGCTTTATCATGATGCCCGGATAGCCTTCATCCGAAACGAGAAGATTTGAACCGTTGCCGATTATCATGTGCTCTGCGCCGGTCTCTGTGACAGCCGACAGCACCGCGGCAAGCTCCTCTTCATTATTGACAATAACAAATGCGGCGGCCGGTCCGCCTATGCGAAATGAAGTGTGCCTGCTCATCGGCTCATCTCTGAGCACACGATCCCCAGGCACATTACCGCATATTCTTTCTATTGTGTTAGAAATTATCTCCTGCATGTTTCCTCTTTATTCAAGTAAATCCTTATCCCTGCCTTTGATTTCTTCGAGCTTGTGCGGATCTCTGTCGAGTTCGCTCACCCTGTCATTCTGATCAAAAGCAAACTTATTGTGTGAAAGGTCTTTCTTATCTTTTCTTATCCGCGAGAACAGTGACTGCTGTTTCGATTTGTCAGGCTCGAGCTCGACCTCGTCGTCCTCAAGTCCGTAAGGCTCAAGGCTGTAGTAGTAAGCTGTAGTAGTGTTCTTTTCCTTGCGCTTCAGGCTGTTCGTCATGAGCTTGTCAGCATATTTGTAGAATACGGCAAACACCGGCACACCGAGAGCCATGCCCGGGAAGCCGAACAGCCCTCCGCCGATCAGTACTGATACCAGTACCCAGAAGCTGCTGATACCCAGTGCGTTGCCCACGATCTTCGGTCCGATGACATTGCCGTCGAGCTGCTGTATAACGATGATGATTATTACAAAGTACAGCGCCTCTATCGGGTTCTCGAGGAGCAGGATGAATACCGACGGTATGGCACCGATGAACGGGCCGAAGAACGGTATGACGTTGGTCACTCCTACGATTACGCTCAGCATCAGGGCGAACGGTATCGCACATATTTTGAGCACTATGTATGTCAGGACTCCGATAATGAACGAGTCTATTATCCTGCCGACGATGAATCCGATGAAAGTCTCATTTACGATGCCGGCGAACTCATACAGAGTTGCCTTCCTCTTCTGGCTGCAGGTTGCATTGACCATCTTGCGGGTGATCGCAAACAGCCTTTCCTTATAGTTGAGCAGGTAGATCATTATCAGCAGTCCGATAAAGGCGTTGGCGACGTACTTGACCGCCATCATGACGCCGTTGGATACCATGGAAGCTATGCTCGCGGCATTGCCGCTTAGTATGTGTTCCTGTATCCACTGCATTATCTCGCTGTTCTCGGCATTGGCCAGATTATCGACCCATACCGCTACGAACGGGAAGTGATTCAGATGAATGTGGCACCAAATCGAGAATGAGGTCAGCCTCTCCGGCATGGTATTTACAAGATTGACCGCGCTCGCAACTACCTGCGGAACTACAAAGTAGATGAACAGTCCGGTCAGACCGGCAACAACTACCGTACAGACCAGTGTCGCTACGGCTCTTGCCGCTCCTAGTATGGTGCGCTTCTCTTTTTTATCTACTTCGAAATCTCCGTCTTCATGCACAAGCATGGCACCGATGGAGAAGCCTTTTTTCCGGGCTCCCACCAGCATGCGCTGGTAGCTCCACTTCACGCAGGCATTGTACACAGGGCAAAGAATGAACGCAAGAATACCGCCTATGTAGATAGGCGCGAGCGTGTTGTTTATATTCTCAAATCCGATCGATATACGGTTCTTGGTGATCCAGTTGTTGAATATGATCAGAAGACCTCCGCATACCAGAATCAGAAATGCTGCTTTGGCATATGGACTTTGTCTGAACTTCTTGAACATTCTGCCCCTCCGGCCTGTTCCTTCAATTCTTTTCTATTATTTTAACATTAATCATCCCCGCTGACAAAGCGAGGGACACGAACCTGTTTACCGGTGCTTAAGAACACAGATCACGCCCTTTATCTTGCTGCTGTTCAGTTTGTAGATCTTGCGGACGACAGCACCCGGTTTGCCGCAGCCGAATGCAGCAGTCGGTCCGGCATTGCCTTCGATCGTAACGATATAGTTCCCGTATACACCTTCCACCAGTGCTACGTGCATGTTTCTTCCGAAGACGATTATGTCTCCCGCACGCGCTTTCCTTTTAGAGATCCACTTCCCGTATCTGTCGGCATATCTTGAATAAACCGGCACATAACCCAGCGGTCCGTACTTTTTGGCAACTGAGATCTTTCTGTATAATCCTGCCTCGTTGTAGCACCAGGCAACGAAGGCTCCGCACCACGGAGTCCTGTCCGTATCACGGAATTTCGTCCTGTAATACCAGACCCAGTATTTTTTGCCGGTCATTATCCCGACCTGCTTTCTGGCTACCCTGATGACAGAATTATCGTGCTTTTTCGGGAATCTGACCCTGGTGACCCGGCCTTTACTGTTCGCAACGTAGGCGATGTTATCGACAGTGAATCCGTCACTTGTAATTATTTTTCCGCCCTTCTGCACGTAATAGGTGTTGCCTTTCCAGGTAATGAATCCGGCTTTTCTCTTCCAGATCCCTTTTGAATACGAAAAGTAATAGTAACCGTTCCACTTATATACGCCGGTCTTTATTACCCCGTATTTATTTGCACGGTAGTACTTTCCTTTGACCTTGAAGGTCCTGCTGGTTCTGATCTTGCCGCCTTTTCTTACGTAGTAGATCTTCTTATTAACAGTAACGAATCCGGCCTTCCTGCGGATCGTTCCGCTGGCATACTTGTAGTAATAGTATTTGCCTATTTTGACGATGCTTGGTACCGGTTTCGGTTCCGGCTCAGGTTCAGGTTCAGGTTCCGGCTGTGGCTCAGGATCCACGCCCGGAGGATCTTCTCCTGCAGGGTTTTCTCCGGTATTGTCTCCTCCGGTATTTTCCCCTCCGGTTATATCTCCGTCCGGTGTTTCAGTTCCCGGCGTATCGCCGCCTTCTTCACCGGCAGTTACTTCTGTCTGGTTTTCTCCGGCAGGAACACCTTCATTCTGCACATCGGAATCAGCAAAAGATGCGGTAAAAGAAAGAACGAACATCAAAAGCAAAGCCATCAATGTCCGTTTTATTCTTACTGCCTTCGTAGGTTTCATATGCTGCCTCCCTGCAGGTGATCACTTATTTTTTCACGAATGATTCCCCTGCGACTGCACTGCTGTCATCTGTTTCACCGTTCCAGCCGTAATCCAGCTGATCGAAATGCTCATAAGTAGTAGCTGCGACAACTTTAACGCCCTCGTTGTTCATGCCATGTCTTGAGGTAAGCGTCTCAATATACAGAACGTATTTCTCATCTTCCACAGGTACTATGAACCTTTCGCTTACGTCCATCATGCCCTTTTTATCGGGTGCAGCTGATAAACTTCCTGCGCCCAGCGACACCGCATTATCAAAGTCGGCCTTGCTCCAGTCGGTAAAGTTTACTACGCCTTCCGCTCCCTTCGAATCGATCATCAGAGCTCCCAGCTTCTCCGCCTTGCCGGACTTCAGGGCTTTCATGACAGCCCCGGAGTTTTCATTGCTGAATGCGGCCATGGAATAGAAATCAGGCTCTGCGAGTTTCTCTTCCGCAACTTTCTTATTATATGCAGATCTCATAGTAACGACAGCAACCAGCACAAATATCAAAGCCATTATGAGGAATGCTGTCAGCAGTATCTGATTGGATTTTTTCTTCTTCATTTTCTTCTCCTGTCCTGTATACCTATAATATAGCATTTGTCCGCGCTTGTCTAATGATGTATACTGTGAATATGACAGATGCAGAAATAAGACGCATATTGCGCAAAAAAAGAAAACAGAAGCTGTTGAAGAGACGCCTCATAGCCCTTGCAGTGGCGCTGGTCATTGCTGTCGGCGGCGGAATGCTCGCAGGCAGGGCTCTCGGAAACAGATCCTATGCAAACGAGATCAAAAGTATCGTCAACGTCATTGGCGACAAGCCTATCATAAAGGCTGCAGCCGGACAGCTGGGAAACAAAGGCGGAGAGCCTTTCTGGTCGTGGTATGGTTTCGATCACCGCGAAGACTGGTGTGCCCTCTTCGTTTCGTGGTGTGAAAACGAGTGCGGTTATCTGGATTCGGGTGTCGCTCCGAAGTTTGCTCTTGTCAGTGACGGAGCCGACTGGTTCGTGCTCCGCGATCAGTGGCGCCTGATGGGAGATACGCCGAAGCCGGGCGACCTCATATTCTTCGACTGGGATCAGGACGGAGGCCGGGATCACGTCGGCATCGTGACCGCAGTGGTAGATGACCAGGTCTTCACGATCGAAGGCAACTCCAGCGACCTCTGCAGGCAGAAGAGATACTTCCTCGATGATCCGGCCATATACGGATATGGAGTAATAAAAGAATAAGCTGTGCCCTCCGGGCACAGCTCTTTTTTCTTTGTCTTTTTTATCTTACATGCAGATCCGGTTCGATCGCCTCGAATACCGGAAGTATTCCCGTCTTCTCAGGTGTCTGTGCAGGCAGCTGCCAGAAGTCGTGAGCGCAGTAATTGTTGCCCTCTACGATTGCAGGCCCGTCAGGGGTGATACCTATATCCCAGCCAACGTATCTGACCTGAGGCACCACCAGGGCTGCCTGCTTGGCAAGCTCGCATGCCTCCTTGAACATCGGCACCTGATGTCCCATCAGCTTGTAATGAGTCATCGGATGTTCGTCATAAACAATGGCCATCGATCCGTCGCCGCTTACTCCAGGCGAGCAGATCTTTCCGGTCTCCAGATCGACACGGGTACCGAAGCCGTAATTGTCTACAACACGTCCGTTCAGTCCGAACTTCTGGGTAGCGAAAATGACATGAGGGACTCTCTGCTTGTCAACGACCGTGATTATCCTGAGGCAGTTCATGGCATAAGGATATACCTTCTCGTTGTCAGGATGCTGCTTCAGCACCTCCTCGAGCAGCCAGGAATCCTCCTGCAGGAGCTCCCTGTACATATCATCGAAGCTCTCGTAATCATCAAGGTTCTTCTTCATGCAGCCGTGACCGCAGGAGCCGTCTACAGGCTTGCAGAAGATGACTTTATGCTTCTCGACGAACTCCCTGACCTCTCCCTTTGAAGAAGTCTTGAAGTTGATGAAATCACGCTTTATATAGTCTTTGAACAGATTGTTGAAATCCTCTTTGTTGTCGAAAAGATGCTCATACGTGTCATCGTTGAAATGGCTTATGAGCTTCTTGTTGCGCAGTCTTGTGAGGAATGTATCACGCTGTTCATCAGTCAGATCCCAGAATCCGAATGTAACATAATCAAAATAGCCCGCGCCGAACTTGACAGCGCACTTTGCCATATCCGCGGTAATGGCAGCCTTGCTCATCCCCGAGAATTTTGCAGTCCTGTCGAGGACTTCCTTATACTTATCAAGGCTCATTCCCTTGAGAACTCTAATCAGATAACTTGGACTCAGCACGTCGTAACCTCCTTTGAGTCTTCAGATTTCCATGTAATTCTACAATACATTACGGCAAGTTGCCAGCACATAGCATCAAGATTAACATTTTTATGGCATAGCATTTTAACTGTCAGGAGTGTTACAATAAAGTGTTACAATAAGTACATGCAAACACTGAAATAGTAATAAAGGAAAAAGACATGGAATTCACAGCCAACAAGAATAAAAACATAAGCATTGAAACTTCTACCGGCGATTATGACCGCTGCGCCATCCAGACGCACTTCATTGAGATCGGTGAAGACTACGTAGAGCTCGTTGAGCGCTATGTAAGACCTCTCTGGCAGGAAGGTGACCTTCTGGCCATCGCAGAAAAGATCGTTTCACTCTGCCAGAACAACGTAATACCTAAAAAAGACGTCAAGGTAACCAGACTTGCGAAGTTCCTCAGCCGCTTTGCTACTCAGCACAATTCTGCAGGCATAGGCGTGGGCGATGTATATAAGATGCAGTACGCCATCGACCTGAACGGCGGAGCAAAGGTGTTCCTGGCTGCAGTATGCGCCGGATTCGGCAAAGTCATCGGCAAAAAGGGCATCTTCTATGACATGGTCGGAGAAGAGGTCCGCGGACTTGACGGTTTCTATCCGGACGTCTTCCCGATCTACGGAGAATACGGCATTCCTCTCCCAAAGAACCCAAACGGCGTCTGCAACGAGATCAAAGAAAAAACAGGCATGTCATGCATAATCATTGATGCGAATGACTTTACCCGCGATATCCTCGGAAAAAGCGATGATGTGACTCTCAATGACGAACAGCTCTGCGAGATCATCAGAGACAATCCGGCCGGTCAGGACGACCAGTGCACACCTTTCATTCTTATCAGAAAGAAATAGCAGACCTGTAAGAAGCATCAAAAAAGTGTTCCGTTTTCAGCGGAACACTTTTTATTGTCCTGTTAATACGGAACTACTGTGCCTGATAGTAATCCTCCATGTCTTCGAGATATTCCTCAAGACAGAGGCCGTTGCTCATAATGGTTTCAGCGTGTTCTTTTCCGACATACCTGTAATGCCACGGTTCATAAACGATCTCGGTGATATCTTCCTTATCTTTAGGATATCTCAATATGAAACCGTAATCCTGGCAGTGTTCCATCAGCCACTCCTGAGCCGGCATGTCCTCCTGCTCGTCTATGAGCGGATCTGCCCAGCCAAGCGATCCCGCATCGATTATGTCCGCTGCCAGACCGCATTCATGCTCACTGTGTCCCGGAACAGCAGTGTCTGCCTTGTTCGCGGTGTGATCGTACAGGTATTGCTGGGTCTCGCGGGTCCTGAATGTGGATATAAGGCGAGGCGAGAATCCTGCAGCTCTGCAGTCTGCCAGCATTTCCTGAAGAGCTTCATTTACCCTCGCGTCTATATAGTATCCGTCCTCGACTTCAACAGTCTCGATGTCGAAGTCATCTGGCATCGCATTCTGATTGTTTACAAGGATCAGATACCACTGATCTTTCTCTTCTGCTATCTTATCAAGGCGAGCCTGCTCCTCAGCCTCTTCTTCAGCCTGCTGCTGAGCAGCAGCTTCCGCGGCAGCCCTTTCAGCCTCCTCTTTGCGCTCGTCTGCAGCGATCTTGTGCATCAGAAATGCCGCCTCCGCCACGACTGCAACGAGGAGTATAAGTATTAGAGTAATTCGTCTGCGTGCCCTTTTTCTTCTCATTGTAGTGTTCCTCAGGCTTTTTTGCTGCGTTCGCGTGCGAGTAATGCTGCGCCGTAAGCTCCTGCATACCTGCCGTCAGGCATGGCGAGCGCCTTTTTCCCCAGTTTTTTGCTCAGGAGGGATGCAAAGAATTCGTTGTTGCTGAAGCCGCCGGTGATGATTATTGTATCCTGGAGCTCCTTTCTCTGCACGAGAGTCGCGACCTTGAGAGCCACCGAGTCTATGACTCCTGCAGCAAGGTCCTCGCGGCTCCTGCCTTCTCCCATATAGTTTATCACTTCCGACTCGGCAAACACAGTACAGAGCGAGCTTATAGAGATCGGATTGCCTATCTCAGCGAGCTCGAAGAGTTCTTCTATGGTAAGACCCAGTCTGTTTGCCATTACCTCGATGAACTTGCCCGTGCCCGCGGCGCATTTATCATTCATAAGGAAGTCTATCGGTCTGCCGTTCTTTACGTTGATATATTTTGTGTCCTGACCGCCGATATCTATAATGGTGCAGTCACGGCTTATCATCTCGTAACCACCTCTGCCATGGCATGTGATCTCGGTCACCACGCTGTCGGCATACTCGACGCTGATACGTCCGTAGCCGGTCGCTATAATGTCAGCATCGTCTATGTCACCGTATCTTTTGATCAGGTCGTCTTTGATGATGCCGGCTGTTATCTTGCTGTTCCATCCGGTCGGAAGAACTTCATAAACAGGGTCCTTGCCCTCTTCAAGCACACAGACCTTGGATGCAGTTGAACCGATATCTATACCAATATATTTTTTAGCCATATTTATGCCTCGTATTGTCGAAAGTATTATTTAATCCGCTTATGGAAAGGTACGCCAGCTTTTCTTCTTCAGCTATCTCCTTTATCCTGTCCACGTCTTCTCCGTGAACAAGAAGAGATACGCCGCAGCAGACCGAAAGTTCTCTTGGAGTCGGACTTATCTGAGCGTACATTTTTTTGCCTTTGAGCGACCTGTACATTGCGGTCGCATCAGTATGATTCTGAAAAAGTATGTAATAGTGCAGGTATTCTGCCATCAAAACAGCTCCTCTAAAAAGTATAGGGCGGAGATCGTCCGCCCTATATTTTAACATTTCCTGTCCTTCAGCAAAAGCTTGTATTAGCCGAGCATCTCGATGAATGCGCCGATTCTTGTCTTCAGCTGCTGAGCATCGTTGTCAGTGTAGTCTGTCTCGATGCCGAGGAACGGGATTCCTTCTGCCTTGCATCTTTCTTCGAGAGCTCTTCCCTCGATATCGTATGTCTGGCAGAACATCAGGCTTACGTCGATGACTCCGTCAGCCTTGCTTTCCTTAGCGAGTCTTACTACATCGTCGAATCTTGCTGTGTTTGGTGTGAAGCATGCGCAGTTGATGCCCATGTATCTGTTTGCGATGTTCTGTACCATCTCGTCCAGATCAGCGCCGCTCTCATCAACAAAGTTCTCGAAGTATCTTGTGCCTGTGCATGTCTCTTCGCAGACTACGATTGCGCCGCTTGTCTCAACGAGGTTATGGAGCTTCCAGTTAGGAATAGCCATAGGTGTTCCGGAGATGAGGATTCTCTTCTTTCCTTCTGCAAGGTTTACACCGTCTGCAACTCTCTGCTCGAGCTCGTCGCACAGTTTGTTGACCATTGCTGCGAATCTCTCAGGATCGTCATAGTAAGCGATCTGCGAGATGAGCAGTACGTCTGTTCCGCTGATAGGAACATTCTCTTTCCATCTGAGGCTGTACAGTCTCTGGAGTGCAGCTCTCTTTGCGTTGATCTTCTTGATGTTCTCAGCCAGAGCTTCTGCAGTTACCTTGTTGCCTGTTGTCTCTTCAACTATCTTGATGAGCTCCTTGATCTCATCTGCCCACTTCAGAAGATCCTTATCTCTCTTCATCTGAGGCAGATCCATTACGTGCAGAGGTACGTCTGTTCCGAGGATCTCGTAAGCTTTCTTCTTGCCGTCGCATGTGGTCTCACCGATGTAGACGTCAGCCAGTCTGTAGAACGGGCATGTTCTGTCGAATCTTGCTCCGAGCATAGCCTTGATCAGCGGGCATGTGTTGGCAGGAAGATATCTCTCACCGCCAGGTACCCAGAACTGCGAACCTGCGCAAAGGCCTGTAGCGATTCCGCCTGCTGCGAAGATGACTTCGTCAGGTACATAAGCGCAGAATGTGCCGAATACCTTGCCGCCGTTCTTTCTGAACTCTACGAGTTCGGAAGGTCTGAGGCCGTGAACGTCTGCGAGAACCATATCGAAATAGTCCATTGCTGCCGGTCTGTTCTCCTGTGACATAAATACATCACCGATAGCTCCCGGAAGTACTTCGCAGAGCATGTCATGAAGCTCGAGGTTCATGCCGAGATCTGCCCACATTTTCTGATTGTCTGCCATAATAATTTCTCCCTTACATATAAAAACGCCTTAAAAACTGCGCCTTAAGCAATGCTGAAGGCACAACCTACAAATAAATTTTACTATCACTAAAAGAGCGGGCAAAATAGATAAAACCTATTTTTCCCGCTCTGTTTATCAGTCGTTTCTATGCTTTTACATTCCTGAAGTTGAGAAGAGTTTTGCGCCGAGTTTCTCGCCTTCTGCTTCCGTGCAGCCGTATACGTTTTCCTGTCCGTCCATAGGACCGTAATGGACCACCACATCCTCCGCATCGTCGTACTGAGGATCTTCGATCTTCTTGTTTAGCAGCTCGATCAGGATCTCCATGACGTAGTTCGTCTGTTCGTCTTCCGACATTGCGAGTATTTTATCGGCTTCTGCAGCCACTCTCTCCTCAAGCACCGCATCGAGTTCTTCACTGACGCCTGTGAAAAGCTGAAGAGGTTCAAGCGTGACTGTTACATCATATCCGCCGTCTTCAGTTTCTACCGCTTCGCCGACTGTATACTTTGCTTTTCCAAGAGCAGTCAGCATCAGATCTCTGAAAGAGCTTTTTACCTCGTCGTTCAGATTCTGCTGGCTCCCGATCTCCGCGATCATCTGGTCGACGACAGCATCACGTGTCTCCGATTCCTTTCCTTCCTCAATATCTGCCAGGTTGACCTCGTGATCGTAATCACCGGTGCACATCAGATCGAGCACAGCCTTGACGTACGCCTGCGCGTCTTCCGGTGCCGGTTTTTTAGGACCGCAGCCTGTGAGCACGGCGACCGCCATTACAGCCATAAAGGCAACAAGTAATAATCTTTTAAAACTCTTTTTCATTTCCGTCCCTGCTACTTGACCTTACGTCTCTTGATCTTCTGTGTCGTGGTCTTCTCGAACTCTTCTGTTCTGAGGTATGTCTGTTTGACGCGCTTGTACTTAGGCATCTCGTCGTTGATCTTTTCCATGTCCGCATCGACTATGGCCTGTATCTCTTCAATGCTCTTGTCCTTGAGAGCTTCTGCCTCAGGGTCATATACCACGTGAGCAACGAGCCTGTAGTCGTCGCCTTCTTCCTCGCCCATAACTACGTTTTCGACCACGTATGGGATCTTATCGATAAGCGCCTCGATTTCTTCCGGATAAATGTTCTTGCCGTTCTTGAGCACTATGACGTTCTTTTTACGGCCGGTCAGGAAGATGTAATCATCCTTGTCTATCCTTGCAAGGTCGCCTGTGTTGAACCATCCGTCAACAAAGACCTCCTTGTTTGCTTCTTCATCATCGAGGTATCCCTTCATGATGTTAGGACCTCTTGCGTAGAGTTCTCCGATGCCGTCCTCATCAGGATCGTTGATCTTCACTTCTACTCCCGGCATTGCGTGTCCGACTGAACCCGGTCTGCGGAAGAAGTAGCTCTCTGAAGCGATGGTCGGAGCAGTCTCAGTGAGACCGTATCCCTGTACTGTGAGGATACCGAAGTCCGTTGTATACTCGAGGATCTTCGGATCGAGTGCAGCAGCTCCGCTTATGAGGAATCTCAGCTTGCCGCCGAGTCCGTCGATGACATCCTTGAACAGCTTGCGTCTTACATCGATGCCCACCTTCATCAGGGCTTTGGATATCTTGCGGCCCATCTCGAGCTTTTCGAGCTTGCCTTCCTTCTCAGCGGTCTTCAGCACTTTGTTTATCATCGATTCAATGATGAGCGGTACGCAGAAAAACGCTGTGACTCCGTATTCCTTGAGTTCCTTCTGGATGTACTTGAGTCCGCTGCAGAACACGTTTGTAGCTCCGTTGCTGATGAACATGAGCACACCCTGATTTCCGAACGCATGGTGGAGCGGAAGCAGTATCATCTCTACGTCATCTTCGTAGATAGGCTCTACTTTTCTCATCGCAGCGATGGTGGATGCTATGTTGCGCTGAGTAAGCTGCGCGGCCTTGGCGTCAGCGGAAGTGCCCGAGGTGAACAGTATGATGTCTACCGCGTGTTTGTCGATGACCTTGAACTCCGGCCTGTACTGCTTTACGAGTTTTGCATGCTCAACAAGTGCTTCCTGCGAGATCTCTGACATCGGGATAAGAGTTTTTACCGTGATGCCGTCAGTCTTGCAGATCTTTTCAAAGTCCATCTTAAGGGTCTCATCGTAAACGATTGCATCTGCCTTGCACTTGATCAGGGAGTTGATGATCTCCTCTTCAGGCAGGCCCTTGTCAAGAGGCACTACGACTCCTACGTTGATTACAATACCGTAATAAGCTGCCAGCCATGCATAAGAGTTAGGACCGATGACAACGATTTTCTTGCCCTTGAGCCCCTTGCTGATCAGATATGCTCCGATGGAGTCCATATCTTCTCTGAACTTGTTATATGTGATTTCGACTTTGCTTTTTCTGTCAGGAGTCTTGTAAATGAACGCGGTGTTCTTCCCGTACTTATCTGCTACGAAATCCATGATCTCTTTAAGATCCTGGAACTCTATGTCATATTTGCATTTATATTTTCTCATTTTTCATCCCTTTCCAATAGTTTAGTGTGCTGTTCTGGGCGCACAAAAAGACTAAGTCCTTTTCCTTATTTCAATATACAGTAAAGCGGGCATTTTAGCAATGAAACTATGCCCGCCCAAAGAGTTTCTAAATGTTGATATTACAGCGTATCAGCCAATTCAGGGAATATGCTGAGGCTGCGTTTGAGTATACCGTGAACGTATGCGATCATGGTGCCGTAATTGGTGATCGGCACTCCCTGCGCAGTCGCTTTAGCTGCGCGGTGCTTCACTTCCCGTTCGTTCAGCATGCATCCTCCGCAGTGAACGACCAGTGCGTAAGGAGTAAGATCATCAGGGAATCCGGTTCCGCTTGATGTCTCAAATACAAGGTCTTTTCCCGTGAATTCAGTCAGCCACTTCGGTATCTTTACCGTGCCGATGTCGCCGCACTGCCGGTGGTGTGTGCATCCTTCTGATATGAGCACCCTGTCTCCGTCTCTGAGGCTGTTTATCGCAGCTACGCCCTTTACAGCATCATCGAGGAGTCCCTTGTAACGCGCCATGAGTATGGAGAACGAAGTCAGCGGCACATCGGACGGCACTATCCTGTCCACTTTGCCGAAGACCTGGCTGTCAGTGATCACGAGGGCCGGCTTCGTACCTATCTTATCCAGAGTGTCTGCGAGTTCAGTGTCCTGGACAACCAGCGCAGCAGCTCCGGCATCGAGTATGTCCCTGATGGCCTGCTGCTGCGGAAGGATCAGCCTGCCCTTCGGTGCCGCCTTGTCGATAGGCACCACCAGAAGAACAAGATCTCCCGCTTTTATTTTGTCCGCAACAAGACGCCCTTCTTCGCCCTGAGGCTTCAGAGCAGCGATCCTGTTTTTCAGCTCATCTATTCCGTCACCCGTCAGCGCACTCACGTGTATCATGCCGTCGCTGTTCTTTGCGATACGCTGAAGCAGCCCCACTTCTTCCTCACCGACGCTGTGATCTTCTGTATCTTCAGGTATGTCGCTTTTGTTGAGCGCGACCAGACACGGGATGCTTCTCTCCCTGAAGAGTCCGACCAGTTCTTCATCGACCTTTCTGAACCCTTCCGTAGTGTCAATGACAAGTACCGCTATATCGGTCTTCTCGAGTATCTTGCGCGTTCTCTGCACGCGGAGCTCACCGAGACTGCCCTCGTCATCGAAGCCCGGAGTGTCGATTATCACTACCGGCCCGAGCGGCAGTATCTCCATCGACTTTGTCACCGGATCTGTCGTGGTGCCCTTTACGTCTGAGACCACTGCGAGATCCTGCCCCGTAACGGCGTTCACCACGCTCGATTTGCCCGCATTTCTTCGTCCGAAGAAACCTATGTGTATCCTTTCGCCCGAAGGCGTTTCATTCATTCCTGCCATGTAAGAACCTCTCTGTCATATGAAAGCGGGATCCCTCCCTGTGATTAGTGTACCTTCACAGGGAGAACATATCAAGAAACAAAAAAAGCTGCGGTTTCCCGCAGCCCAGTCCCTTTTTCGAAAGATCTGAGTCACACCTTTCGGGTGAGATCATTAGGGTTTCCGGATCGATGTTTAGAGAGGGAGCACCGAAAATGCGGCAGCATTTCTACAGAAGCCCTGTGATCTCGTTGTTATTATAATTATATGAGTCCACATATGGATATTGTGAACGGATTTAATAACCGACCTTTACCGTGTTTTTTCTATACCACCGATGTACGCACTCTCTGTATCCCTGTATTATCAGGCGTTAAGTGGTGCAAATTTTACTATACCAGTTTTCTTCACCTGCCATCATATCCTGGTGACAAAACTGAATTCAGTTTTGTCACAGCGCACATAGCTCTCTGTATATTCCACAGTATGCCCGTCAGCATCGATGCCGGTCAGTTCGAAGTAAAAAGCCGGAGCATCCACAGGAAGTTCCAGATATCTTGCTTCCTTTGGAAACAGCTTTACTACACGGAGCATTTTGTCATACTTTACAGGCAGATGGCCCTTGTCTTCCATGTAGTCATAGAGCGAAACTATACTGAAATCTTTGTTCCCGATATCCGGGAAGAGCTTCTCAGGCACATATGTATACTCTATGGCAAGCGGCTCATCATTGCCGCATCTCACCCTGTGCAGGGCAAATACCGGCTCGTCCGCCTGCAGTCCGAGCTTGCTCTCCAGGAATCTGTTGCCGGTTATGGTTCCGCTGACAAGCACTGTGTTTATTGCCTTTATTCCGTATGAGCGGATCAGCGCCGCAATTCCCTGAGTCCCCTGTACTGCAGCATCACTTATATTCATCACGCGCTTGTTTTCTTTGCGTATAAAGGTCCCCTTGCCCCTTATACGGTATACAAGTCCCTGATCCGCAAGCTTCCTGAGCGCATACTGGATAGTAGAGCGCTTCACGGAGTACTTGGCCGCGAGTACTCTTTCGCCCGGTAATGCTTCTCCGTCGAGGCAGCTGCCGTACTCTTCGATTATGAGTTTCGCTATCTTACTGTATAAACCTTCTTTCCTGGCCATGGCCGTCCCCTGCCCCTATTATTCATGCGTAATCTCTGATGTGGAATTCCAGACTGTACGGCAGCATCACATTGTCAAAATACTCGATCAGCCTGTCCTTTCTGTCATATATCAGCCCCTCATATCTGACAAGCGGCTCATTCTTTCGTATTCTAAGAAGTTCGGCCTCCATGTCCCCGCCGTACACCTGAGTGATCCGCTGAAATGCGCTGACAAGAGTGATCCCGTACTTTTGCTTGAGCAGCGAAGCAAGTGTCCGTTTTTCCAGATCATCACAGCTCAGATCCGGAACATGCTCTATGAGAATATACGACCGCTCCAGAGATATAGGGCGTTCTATGTCATATCTTATCCGGAGCACCTGATAACAGAGAGTTCCCTCCTGCATATGTGTTGTCTCAGCCAGCCTTCTGTCCATGCTTACCACTTCATAGTTCAGCAGGATCGACTTGCTTCTGTGCCCGATCCTCTCGATCTCTCTTTTGATAGAGCTGAAATCCTTCAGATTGAGTTCTATCCTCTTAGGCGCAACATAATAGCCCTTCCGGGGTCTTTTGATGATAACGCCCTTATTGAGCAGAAAATCAAGAGCGCACCTGACCGTATCCCTCTGAACACCGAATTTCTCCGCAAGCTGTCTTTCTGCAGGCAGTCTGTCTCCTTCCTTCAGACGGGCGTTTTCGATCAGCAGAATGATCTCCCGCGCTATCTCTTCTTCCTTAAACAATATCCGCTTTCGCATCAGCTTATCCACCTTTTTTATCTATATAGTTAACAATAATCCGCGCATGAGTTCCAGTCAAGCACTAAGCGCAATTGCTTTTGAGGAGCATGCAGAGTATTATTTTTCTATGGATACCGGTACGATAACAGACATACTGAACAGGACCGCATGGCGTATGGACACGCCGCAGCTTTTCGGCAGCTTTCACATAGCCGCCTCACTTTTTACCGCTGTTGCTGCAGTACTGGCGGCAGTCTTTTTTGCGCGGCGTGCCGTTATAGAGAAAAATGTCAGAAGGGCGCTGGTTTTTACGGGCTGGCTGCTTCTGATCCTGGAAGTATACAAGCAGTATTTCCTTTATTACATTGTCAATGAAGGAGCATTCGACTGCTGGTTTTTCCCATTTCAGCTCTGCTCTATGCCTATGTATCTCTGCATGCTCCTGCCATTCCTTAAGGATGAATCCCGCGTCACACTCATGACCTTCATGGGCGGATACATATTCATCAGTGCCACGGCAACTCTTATCTATCCGGAAGACATACTGCGGCCTTATATATCTCTTACTGTCCACGGCTTCATCTGGCACGGACTGCTGCTTTTCATGAGTCTGCTGATTATTTTTACAGGCTGTACTGATGCCGGTCCGCGCGGACTGCGCGGC
>JBGULF010000086.1:0-75883 GCA_045115935.1 Anaerovoracaceae bacterium | reverse complement strand
AACCGCATCTCTATTCTCAGGCGGCGCCTAAAGGCGCTTTTCTATTGCCTACGTATTCTTGCTACCCGTAAACGGGTCTATGTACTCTTTCAACGATATCTGGTCATTGGCGATATCTTCCTGCAGTTGGTTCCGTATGTATTCTGCTATCGCCTTTTTGTTTCGTCCCACTGTGTCAACATAGTAACCTCTGCACCAGAAATGCCTGTTCCCATATTTGTATTTCATGTTTGCATGTCTGTCGAATATCATCAGAGAGCTTTTTCCCTTCAGATACCCCATTATTTGCGCAACACTATACTTCGGCGGGATCGCGAGCAGCATATGTACATGGTCAGGACATAATTCTGCCTCGATTATCTCTATGCCCTTCTGTTCACAAAGCTGCCTCAGTATCTTTCCGATGTCTGTTTTGATCTTGCCATATATCGCCTGTCGTCTGAACTTTGGCGCGAACACTACATGGTAATGGCAACGCCATTTTGAATGTGATAGACTATTTATGTCATCATCTTTATTACTCATATTTGAATCCTCCTTTGTTACAAGATGCGGTTGGTAGCCACATCCATGGTAGCATTGGAGGTTTTCTTCTTGAAGCTAAAGCTTTTTATTCACACCGGCATAGCCGGTGGTATATTCACGCTGAAGCTACAATAAAAGAGCGTCCTCATCTGTGAGGACGCTCTTTCATTTCGGTATCATATTCCGAGTTCTTCGATCTGTCTTTTGATCTCGATATCCCTTTCGTCAAGAAGAAGGCCTTTGTTGTGTCTGAAGTATTCATCGCATCCATAAGTGCTGATGAAGGAAACACAGTCCGGATCAGCAGTAAGTTCTGTCGCAGCCATCAGCATCTCCTTGTCTTCGCCCCAGCACTTTTCAGCGAACCTGAACATATTGTCCATCCTGCTGCGTGTGTGTGCAGCTTTTTTATTATGAGCTGCAGCAAGCCTGCCGTAAGCCTCACGGATGCTCTCATATGAAGCTTCATAGTCAGGTGAAGCTGCTACAAAATCTGCCAGCTCATACAGGCACGATACGGTCCTCAGCATCCTGTCCGATTCTTCGCGGGTAAGTGAATGTGCTTTCAGGCCTGCTTCGCGCCCCGTTTCGATCCGGGAGATAAGATTTTTCATGTTATCCTCCGGAGCAGGATCTCCGGACGCTGCTGCCTTATACTCTTTTACACACAGCCTTACCGATTCCAGCAGGCGACGCTCTTCCATGCGTTCATGCACGTCTTCCTTTATACTGTTAAGCATGAGTCCGATAAGAGTATAAACTTCGTCGAATCCGGCTGCGGAAGCTCTCTCCTCCATCTCTGCAGGAGCCTCTCCTTCGAGTATCGCCTCTACCGGGTACTCCTCCTTATACTTGTTGAACAGATCCAGATACACCGCAAATTCCTTTGCCGTCTTTCCGTTCTGGAGGTACTGGACTATCAGGTCCTCATCCGCGCTGATCCCGTTCGTTTCGTACAGAAGAAGCATCTTGCTCAGATCTTCCCAGCCTCTCGGAGTAACTATGGACTTGCCGCTTACAGTGGTCTCCACATGGTAGAAATGGTTCCTCTTGCTCTGAAGGAATGACATTACAGCCGGGTGCATGTGTGCTGCAGATGCATAATCCTTCCACGCCTCGAAGTCCGGCTCTACTTCAATCTTTTTCAGCCTGTCGAGCGTAACGATGTCAAACTCTCTGGCCGAGTCGTTATACTCGGAAGGATTTCCGGCGGTCACGACTATCCAGCCCTCAGGCAGCCTGTGCCCTCCGAATACTTTGTACTGCAGGAACTGCATCATAAGCGGCGACAGTGTCTCGGATACGCAGTTGATCTCATCCAGAAACAGTATGCCCTGCTTTACGCCTGTCGTCTCCATCAGGTCGTACACCGAAGCGATGATCTCGCTCATCGTGTATTCGGTGACATCGCACTCTTCTCCGCCATAGACCTTGCGGCTGATGAAAGGCAGTCCTATCGCGCTCTGGCGCGTATGGTGTGTCATCGAGTACGAAATCAGGCCTATACCCAGCTCCGATGCGAGCTGTTCCATGATGGCGGTCTTGCCTATACCCGGAGGACCGATCAGCAGCACCGGCCTCTGCTTTTCGACCGGTATCACGTAGTTTCCGAGATCGTCCTTTGTCAGATATGCCGTGATGGCATTCCTTATCTGTTCTTTTGCCTTGCTTATGTTCATATCGCTTTCCTTACTGAGCCAAAGCTTTTCCTGTACGATCCAATGGTATCATAATTCTTCGGGGCGCAGCACCACTTTCATTGCCCATACCGGAACTTCGGGCACATTGTATCCGCTCTCCACGAATACGAACGCTGTTCTGTATGCCGGCTTTGACGCCGGGAAAACACCGAGTCCGTCGGTGAAGTATATCAGTCCTTTCAGGTCGCTGAACTCCCCTTCTTTTACCAGTCTGTCGACATAGTCAAATACCGGCCTGAAATCCGTGCCGCCCAGACCTCTGATCTCCATGGTCTCAAGATATCTGTCAAAGTCCTCCGCAGAAGTTATGATCTCATCGGACTGTATCTGCGCGTCACACTGGATTATGTGAACATTGATCTTGTTATGGAAGGATTCGCGGCTTCTCAGAATGCCATAGGTCTTCTGAAGGAACGACTGGACCTCCTCGCCCGCAACGGATCCCGATGTATCTATCGCTATCACGAAATCTCTGATCCTGTTGTCTTCGCGGTATTCGAGCGGCTCGATCAGCGGCATCTTATGATAGTGCTGAAGTCCGTAATTGTAATATATGTAGTCGAACTCGTCATCCGAGACTTTTACCGTTTCGTTTATTGCGGCAAATTTTCTGAGAAACTCCGAATAATCGTATTTCTCACGGTTCACTGCCCTGAGATTCTGCACCAGAGATGAGGCGAATTTGCCGCGCACTTTGGCGAACGTCTCTATCTCCATTTCTATCTGTTCGGCGATGTCTTTCCAGTTTTCCTGCAGTGTCAGATCATCCTGTTCGAGCTTTGCGTCACCTGACAGTACGGTCTGCACAGCAGGCGGCTGTGTGTCCGTTGAGTACCACTCCGAATGCTCATCAGCCGCGAACAGTTCTTCGAGCTGCTTCAGCTTTGCATCAGTGTCTGCAATGCTGAGTTCTCCCCTCCTGATGGAAGTGTATATTTTTTCAGCTGTAAGGAAACCTGCCTCTCTTCGTATTTTCCTCAGCATGTCACGCATGCGGCCGTCATTATCCGACCTCGTTCCCGGCAGATCGAGTTCGCATATGACCGATTCAGCGGCAATATCGCAGGCAAGGTCCCACAGCCTTCTGTCCATATCCGGACCGGTAAAAGGATGGCAGAACACGCAATGGAGAACCAGATGCAGATAGATCCTTGTCAGCTGTTCCTTTGAGCTGCTGTATGTTCTGAGTACGAAAGCCGGATCATAGTAAAGGACGCGTCCGTCTGTGGAGAAGCTGCCATGATATACCTTTCTGTCATGGAATGTCAGGGCGACATCCATATATCTCAGGTTCACGAGCAGCCTGCCTCTTGCTATATCCAGGACGTCCGCGGCCAGTTCTTCAAGTTTTGTTTCCTTTTTTCTGATGCCCTTATCTTCAGTCATCTCTCTTGTCTCCGAGGAGCTTTCTGAAATAAGCCGAAGCCTTTGCAGCCAGGCTGTGATCCTCACCGGATGCCGTGACCCCCACAACAAGAGGGTCCTTCCTGGCAATCCCCGGGAAATAGAAATCGCACAGTGTTTTATCGCTAGCTGCATTCACAAGTATTCCGCGGCGTCTGCACATCCCGGCTATGCGCACATCTGTGCCCGCATGTCCGGTCGAAGTGATCACGATGTCCATGCCGTCGAGATCTCTCTCATCGAATCTTCTGCGGCGCAGAATGATGCGCCCCTCGTCGTCCAGCGCTTTGATCGACGCATCTGCTTCAGGCGAAACCACAGTGATGCTTCCGGCAAAGTCGAGCATGGTTTTTATCCTGCCCGTGTTGACATGACCTGCGCCTACAAAAAGCACATTCTTCTCTGAAAGATCCATAAACATCGGAAAATACAGACTCATTCGTAATACCTCTTTTTCACGAAATGATTGAGGATGCCTCCCGCGACTATTATAGCCAGCGCGATGTATATCACCTGCAGGGCTGCATCCTGAGTATCGGCGATGGTGCCGCCTTCTTCGTTCAATTCTATCATAACTGCACCGTCCGGCATGCTTTCAGCCAGAAAGACGATGTTTCTGTCGTACCATTTCTGTTTCTTTTTACTGAAAGCCGCGCACGGGAGCTCCTTGTTGAGAGCTTCAACGGAGATATCAAAGCTGCCGTATCCGTCTTTTTCATCCGCAGCTATCCATTCACTGCTGTCTGCAGCAGCTGCCTGCTCCGCCGTTCCCTGATACACATAGGCGTAGCTTGTGCTCGAAATGGTGATGACCGCTTTCATTCTGCCGTCCCCGTTAGTCAGATCGGAATGAATGATCTTAAAGAAACGCGAGTCGGAGATCACATCAGGCTCGTAGTCCCCTTCTTCGACATCTTCCGGATATACCGGCGTCATGCTGTATACCAGCGTCCCGTCCTGAAGGCTTCTGTCGCGCTCCGGTGCAGATACGCTGTCCTCAACGCCTATCCCCCTTGACGTATCCTTAAGAACTACAGGCTCAGCAAAAGCAGCCTGCATGCTTCCAGGCACCAGGATCACTAAAGCCATTATTAATGATGCTGTGATAGTTGCTATGCGTCTCATCATTACAGATTCTTTTTGCGGTAAATAAACAATACCGAGATCGACCCCAGGATCACGAGCCAGCCCGCAAGCACCGCAAAGCCTATAAGCTCCGGCGCCTCTCCCTGGGCTATGCTTCTGATCATGCCGCTCGCCTGCGACAGCGGAATTATCTCGATGATCTGCCTGAACCCGTCAGGTATCTCTTCGGTCGAGAAGAATGTATTGCAGAGGAAGGTCATCGGCATGATTATGTATGTGTTGAATCTCGGAGCATCCGAGTATGTCTTTGCAAGGAATGACAGCACAAGTGCCAGAGTCGCAAACACCATTCCGTTGAGCAGCATTATGAGGAACGACAGACCGTTGAAGATCAGGCCTCGCCTTACAGGCGTCGTCAGCACCAGTATCACGCATGCCGCATACATTCCCCTCAGGCTTCCGCCGATCACCTGTCCGAGTATGAACTGCCACAGCGGAGTCGGCGACACCATGACCTGATCAAGAGCTTTCTCATACAGCCTCTGCACGCTCATGTTCTGAGCGATCGCACTGAAGCTTCCCGTCATCGTACACATAGCCACGAGTCCCGGAACAAGGAACTGTATGTAAGGCTGTCCGTGGGAAGTCACTCTTATGCCGAGGCCGAAGATTATCAGGTACATCAAAGGAGAGATCATCGCCGCAACGGTGATCTTATAGAAGTCTCGTCTGAACTCGACCCATTTTTCCCAGAGTACTGTGATTATGCCCATATCTTCCTGCCTGTCTACTGCAGCTTGCGTCCTGCTACATCTATGAAGACGTCTTCAAGTGTCGTCTGTCTGAGTACCGATCCCGATCCGGTGTTCTCCAGATAACGGATAGCCTCCTCCCTTGTTGCAAAGTGCGAGCTCTTAAGATCTCCCTCACCTGTTTCATCAACAGTGAATTCTCCGAGTTCTTTTATGAGAGCCTGCGGGGAATCGAGTTTCTGCAGCCTGCCGCGGTTTATCATGGCGACCCTGTCGCACAGGGCTTCTGCCTCTTCGATATAGTGAGTCGTGAGCAGTATGGTCATGTCCCTGTTGTTGACCTGCTTGAGGAGGTTCCACATCTGACGTCTGGACAGCGCATCCATTCCGGCAGTAGGCTCGTCCAGAAGCAGTATCTCAGGCTCTATGAGAAGCGCGCGGCATATCATCAGCTTGCGCTTCATTCCGCCTGACAGATGCCTGACCGTTCTCCTGTGGTAATCGGACAGCCCCGCGAACTCCAGCAGCTGCTGCGACCGCTCTTTGATCTGTTTACGCGGCATATAATAAAGACGCCCCTGATACTCCATGACCTCATCCATGGTCATATCCTGGCGCATCGAATATTCCTGTGTGATGACGGCGAGCTTGCGCTTCTGCTCGGAAGCAGCCCTTGTGAGTTTGCTGCCGTCGATGTATATCTCGCCCGAACTCGGAAGAAGCACGGTCGACATCATGCTGATCGTGGTTGTCTTGCCGGCGCCGTTAGGTCCGAGCAATCCAAAGAACTCTCCCGTTTTGATTTCAAAGGAGAGTCCGTCCACAGCGGTAAAGTCACCGAATTTCTTTGTCAGTCCGCGCAGTTCGATCATTAAATGCTGCTTTCCTTATTTTCCCTGGCGATTATCAGTGTAAAGTATCCCGCATCATCAGGTATCTCATCGACTGATCTGTAGAGTTTCTCGCTCTCCATGCTGCAGTTTTCGGCAGCTATCACGTCGTATCCCGATGCAGACAGCATCTTTTTTACTTCAGGCATCCTGCTGGCTGACTTCATAAGCACATAATTGCCCGGCCATTCCAGGGTTTCTTCATGTGTGTTGTGAAGTGCGGGCATCACATGCAATGACTCGTTCCACTCCGTGAGCGATACCCCGAGCCTTGCTGCTGCCGCACAGAACGAAGGTATGCCGCTGACCAGCTCCACCTCGTATCCGTCTGCCTCAAGTATATGCTGTATGTAGCTGAAAGTGCAATAAATCGTCGAATCGCCGAGTGTAAGATACACGACGTTGCGGCCGGAATCGAGATAGCTCTCCAGCAGAGCTGCCGCCTTCGCGTGGCTCTCTTTGATGACAGTCCTGTCCTTCACCATAGGCATGTATACAGGTATCAGTTCTTTTTCTGCCAGCTCCGGGACTGCCTGCACGGCGATCTTATATGCTACAGCGTCCTGAGGGACTTTTCCCGGAACGGCGATCACATCATTCTCACGAATCAGTCTGCATGCCTTAAGGGTCATAAGCTCGGGATCTCCCGGGCCCACACCTACGCCGTACGCGATGCCTCTGTGTTTCTTATCATCCATATGTGTCTCCTCTGTCTTTACTCCCCTCAGTCAACAAGTGCCGCAAGCTCTTCGCTTGCCTCCTGAAGCCTGTCTGCAAGCGATACCAGTGTTGCCTCTTCAGAGACCCACACTTTCATGCCGTGCTTTCCGGCCTCCGCCGCGGTCATTTCTCCGATGCAGACCGCCTTTACCTCTGAGTGATCCATGTCAGGATAAGCACTGACAAAGCCTCTTACTCCTGATGCGCTGGTGAACAGTGCAAATGTATCAGGATCCGTAAGTTCCTTAGATGCATCGAACCAGTCCGCCGGGCGGTATACAGTGTCGTATGTGGCGATGTCATCTATGACGACATCTTCCGCTTTTGAAAGCTCTTCAACAAGAGCCTTGTTTCCTATTTTTGCCCTTGGTATGAGCACGTGGTCCCCGCGTTCCAGCAGCCTGCTGAGTTCCACACCCAGAGTCCGTCCGTCATATCTTGAAGGCACCATGTCCGCATGTACTCCTCTTTTTAAGAGTTCTGCCTCCGTGCCTTTACCGATCGATGCTATCCTGCACCCGGAAAGAGCTCTTGCATCAGCGGTCTTCATGAGTTCATCGAAGAACACCCTCACACCGCTCGGACTTGTGAGCACGACCCAGTTATAATAGCCGTCTGCCATCTTTCCGATCGCAGCCTCCAGTCTGTCATTATCACTGACAGGCTCTATATCTATTACAGGAACCTCCAGGACCTCGGCTCCCCTTTTGCGGAGCATCGATGCAAGTCCCGACGAAAGTTCTTTTGGCCTCGTTACTACGGCTCTTACACCGTCAAGAGGAAGGCTTTTGCGCCACCCAAGGCGCTCAGCCAGTCCTGCAGCAGGTCCGATCACTATTACCGCCGGAGCTGCTGCATTGGCGGTCTCAGCAGTCTCCACGAGATGAGCCAGATCAGTCGTCAGCACCCTCTGCGATGAGGTCGTTCCCTTTTCTATTATTGCTGCAGCTGTATCTCCCGGCATCCCTGCGTCAAGAAGTCCGTTTGCGATTATTTCTTTCGTGGACATTCCCATGAGGAATACCAATGTATTTCCTGTCTCGGCAAGTGCTTTGAAATTCAGATCAAGAGTGCCGTTGCTCCTCCTGTGTCCGGTAATTACCGAAACTCCCCTGCAGAAGTCCCTGTGGGTAACTGGTATGCCGGCGTATGCCGGAGCTGCGAAAGCGCTTGTTACTCCCGGCACTATCTCAAAATCGATGCCGTTCTGCACCAGGAGTTCCAGCTCTTCTCCGCCGCGTCCGAAGAGGAACGGATCGCCGCCTTTGAGTCTTACTACATTTTTGCCTTCGAGGGCTTTCTCAAGAAGAAGCGAATTTATGTCTTCCTGGCTCATGCTGTGATTGCCTGCACGTTTGCCGGCGTATATCTTTTCTGCCCCGTCAGGTATGAGCGACATCATTCCGCCTCTGACGAGCGCATCATATACGACCACATCGGCTTCCGCGAGGACATCCCTGCCCTTAAGCGTTATAAGTGACATTTCTCCGGGACCCGCCCCTACGAGCCACACCTTGCCCTTTTTTATCATCCTGTGCGCAAGTTCTCTGCCGAGCTCCTCAGCCCCGGATGCAGGGCCGCTGATGCAGTCTCTTATAATATGATTCCTTTCAGCATCGTATCTGAGACCCATGATCTTTATCCGGTCTCCTGAAATCTGTGCAAAGGCCGTATCCGGAGATCCGCAGTCCGCGCCGATCGCTTTCACATAAGCCCTCTCCGCAAGTGCGCATCTGCCGGCATCATGGTCACTTATTCTTCCGATAAGCGCAGCATCTGCACCTGCTCTTGTCTGTATGCCGAGCACGCCCTGGCATGCTGCCGGTATCATTTCCTCCGGGCTGAAATACCTGCTTATCCTGCCTTCCAGGCCAAGCCTCTTAAGACCTGCAGCTGCAAGTACCAGAGCAGAGTATTGCCCTTCATCGAGCTTGCGGAGCCTTGTCTCTACATTGCCTCTTATCGGAGCTGTAGTCACTCCCGGTATGAGTTCTTTTATCTGGAGCGATCTCCTCAGGCTCGATGTTCCGACCGGAAGCGACATGTCGATTTCGGTCTTCCCTGCAGGAAGCACGAGCACGTCCCTTGGATCCTCCCTGTTTGAGAATGCCGCAAGCGGAAGATCCTCCGGTATGACGCCCGGAAGATCCTTGAGGCTGTGAACGGTAAGATCCACCTCTCCTGCTCTCAGCGCTTCATCGAGTTCCTTCACGAAAAGACCTTTTCCTCCGATCTGATCCAGTGTCTTGTCAAGTATCCTGTCGCCGGTAGTCTTCATCGTGACCAGTTCGACCTTAACATCCGGGCAGGCTTTCTCTATCTGCCTCATCACTATCTCTGACTGGAGTACCGCAAGTCTGCTGGCTCTGCTGCCGACCCTTATTACGTTTTTTTGCTCTTTTTCGTTTGTCATCTTTGCTGACTATCCTATCCTGCCCTCTCTGATATATCCGGCAAGTTCTTCTGCAAAATATGTCTCGTATATCTGTGCTCCGGCGCGGTATGCTCCCACTGCCATCTCACAGATTATCGAAGCTTCATCGATCCAGCCGTTTGCAGCTGCAGCCTTAACCATGGCGTATTCGCCGCTCACGCTGTAAGCAGCTACCGGAACATTGACTTTGTCTCTGACTTCGCGGATTATGTCGAGGTATGGCATTGCCGGCTTGACCATGATGATGTCTGCGCCCTCTTCAACATCGAGCAGCGCTTCCCTGACGCCTTCTCTTCTGTTGTGATAATCCATCTGATAACTCTTTCTGTCGCCGAATGCAGGAGCCGAACCCGCTGCTTCGCGGAACGGTCCATAGAACGATGACGCGTATTTGACGGCATATGACATGATAGGTGTGCCTGAGAATCCCTCTGCATCGAGAGCATTCCTTATAGCTCTTACCCTGCCGTCCATCATGTCCGAAGGAGCTACCATATCCGCTCCTGCCCTGACCTGTGAAACCGCCACCTTCTGCAGCATTTCAAGGGTGCTGTCATTGTCTACATCATAGTGTCCGCAGCATTCATGCAGCATGCCGCAGTGACCATGTGAAGTATACTCGCACATGCAGACATCCGTGATGACATACATCTCCGGGTAACGTTCCTTGATATGCGAAACAGCTCTCTGTATTATGCCGTCCTCTGCATATGCCTGAGTACCAAGCTCATCCTTGTGCTCAGGTATGCCGAAGAGCATGATGCTGCCCACACCGGCTTTCAGCAGATCCTCTATTTTACTGTCAGTCATGTCGACAGTATATCTTCTCTGTCCCGGAAGAGCCTTTATCTCTTCTGTCCTGCCGCTTCCGTCAGTCACGAACATAGGATATATCAGTGACGAAGCGTCTACTCTTGTTTCTCTTACCATTTTCCGCAGTGCAGGCGTAGAGCGCAGCCTGCGCGGCCTTTCGATCATTTGCATTTTCTGCTCCTCTAAAATATATATTTTCGGTCTGGGATAATTATTTCCCGTCCCTTGCCCTTAATCTCAATATCACAGCATCATAGTTTTCCGCCTTATGCGGGAAAGTGCATCCCGTGCAGACTTTGACTCGTCTGCCGTTTTTATCTTTATACACAGGATCTCCCGGGCAGTCCTCAAGATGATAAAGCGGACAGTAACAGAAGAGGCAGTTGAGCTCTTCAACGCCCTCGTGGCAGGGATAATACCTGCATGCCTTATTCGCAAAGAACTTTTCTGAATTATCCATACTGTCCCTTCCTTCTGTATTCTTTCATAGCCTTCCGGAATCTGGCGGTCAGTTCCGGACATGAAGGATACCAGAGATGAGGATATCCCCAAATATGACCGCTGCCTGCGTGTATGCATTCCCACGATCTTCCGCTTCCCGGTTTTTCGGCTTTCGCATCGGTTCCGTTGTTGCTGCTGTCGTAGTAATGGAACTCGTGAGCTTTTACTTTCAAACCGCTGAGCAGTGTCCCTTCACTGAGCCCGCTTACTTCCGCATAACCGAATCTTGAAAGTTTTCCGGTCCATTCCGTTCGTCCTTTTATGGCTCCGGCCATATTGAAGATTCTGCCGTCCCTGTCTTTGAGCTCATCCAGCAGGTACATGAATCCTCCGCACTCCGCAAGGCTGGGCATGCCTGAATCTATCGCAGTTCTTATGGAGCTGAGCATCCCGGTATTTGCACTGAGCTCTTCCGCGTGCAGCTCCGGATAGCCTCCTCCCAGCAGCAGCCCGTCAGCATCTTCAGGAATGCAGCTGTCATGCAGCGGTGAGAATTCCTTTATAGTGATGCCGCAGTTTTTGAGCATCCGGAGGTTCTCCTCATAGTAGAAGCAGAATGCTTCATCTCTTGCCACTGCCAGACAGAGTCCGTCATCTTCACCATGCGCTTCGCCGCCGGCATCCGCTGCTGAAAGTTCAGGTGCTCCCCGCATTATCTCTGCAAGAGCTTCCATATCCAGATTCTCTTCAATAAGATCTGCTGCGTGGTCAAGCTGCTTCTTCAGATCCTCTATATCGCCCGGCATCAGCAGCCCAAGATGTCTGCTCTCCAGACTGATGTCTTTGCTTGCCGGTATTCCACCCAGCAGCCTTACATCACTGCCGCGATCTGCAGATATTTTTTTCAGCATCCCGTCCAGAAGAGGCTCAGTCTGACTGAGGTACCCTTTTGATATCCGGTTGAGGACGATGCCTTTTATAAGCGAATCCCTGTCGTCGAGAAGGATCCCTTTGATTACAGACAGCATGGTCTGTCCCATGCCTTTCACGTCGATCACAAGTACCACAGGTGTTGAGGATGCCGCGGCGACATCGTAGCAAGAGCCTTTTCCCTGCATCCCTGTAACTCCGTCATAAATGCCCATCACGCCTTCGATCACAACAGCTTCCGACCCGCATCCTGCGAGGGTCTGCCTGATCTCCTCTTCTGTTGAGAAGAAGGTGTCGAGATTGCCTCCGGGAATGCCGAGGACGCTCCGGTGGAACATCGGATCTATGTAATCCGGGCCGCATTTATATGCCCTTACATCAGTGTCACTGCGCTTCAGGGCTTCGAGCAGTCCGCATGTTATCAAAGTTTTACCGCTCCCGCTTTTTGGTGCGGCTATCATTACCCGCGGCAGTCTCATGATAGTCCTCCGAGTGTGAACGAAGCGATCATTACAGGGTTTTCCGCTGTCATGAGATGATAGCTTCCGAGCTCCCTTGACCTGCTGACCGATATCTGTTCAATCGAGAGGTCTCTCGTCCCGAAGTCCTCAAGTGCCCTTTGTATCTCGGCTATCGTTTCAAGACTCACTGCGTTTATTACGACGCGCACGCTGCCGCCTGCCTTATTCAGCGCAGTGAGTATCTCCCTCAGTTCTCCCGAACTGCCGCCTATGAATGCGTGTGTCGGCGGTTCGAGACCTTCAAGAGCTTCAGGAGCAAGTCCCTGCACTATCTGTATGTTTGAAAGGCCGAATTTCGCAGCGTTCTGTTCTATAAGGCTGCAGGCCTCCTCTTTTTTCTCTATTGCATATACTTTGATACTGTTGCTCTGAGCTGCGATCTCACACGCTACGGAACCCGTGCCGCTTCCGATGTCGTATACGGTCGCGCCCTCTGTGAGTCCGAGCTTCATGACACTGAGGTGCCTGATATTTTCTTTTGTCATAGGGACCTTGCTCCTGATCATCTCTTCATCGCTGATCAGCGGAAGCACTTTCCTTGTCTCAGGTCTGCTGTTTATCACTATTGCCGTGTAAAGCCCCGGTACGGTCACTTTATCGCAGTCTTCTGCACGTATCATTCCGACTATTTCATCAGGATATGACAGCTGGTAACCGAGTATTATGCTGACATCGCCAAGGCCGCTTCCGGCAAGCAGGCTGCCCATCAGTTTCACATCATCAGCGCCTGAAAGCAGCACGAATGTCTTTTCGCTGTATCTGACTGAATTTATCAGCTCATCAGCTGCCTTCCTGCTGCCCGAGCAGCCGTGTATGCTTACAAGCTTTGCATCCTGATAACTGACGCCTGCTTTCGATGCAAGGTAAGCGAACGAGGATATCCCCGCATGCACTCTTATTTCGCACTCCGTTCCGGATGCATGAGCCCACTCTCTGAGCGCCGGCGCAAGCTTCTCCGCTCCGCTGTAGAATCCGGTGTCGCCGGAGAACAGCACTGCAGCTCTCTCCGGTATCTCCTTTTCGAGGACCGGTATGATATCTTCAGCCCTGTAATAAGGATATGCCCTGCGGCCTTCATAGCCCTTTATCATCCTCGAAGCTCCGAAGAGTATGTCTGCCCTGCCGATCGCATCTGCAGCATCAGCTGTAAGAAGGCCCTTTCCGCCCGGACCAATGCCGACCAGATCGACCGTTATGCTGCTCCTGATACCGAAATGCTTCGCAAGCGCAGCGTTGACGGATAATCCTGTCTCATCAGACGGACGTCCTATCATGTATACCGGGATCCCCGCCTTTGCGGCAGCTCTTACCTTGTCAGGTGCGCCGCCTGCTGTTCCGCTGGACTTTGTCACCAGTGTCTTTATATTGAACTGCTTTATGAGAGCCAGATCGGTCTCCATGCTGAACGGACCCTGCATTGCGATTATCTGCTTTCCGCTGAGGCCGGCTGCTTCACATAGAGATATGCTCTCGTGTGATGGAAGCACCCTGGCGTACAGCCTTCCGCGGAGTCCTTCTTCAGCTGCATAGACCCCAAGCTCCTTGCTTCCTGTCGTAAGGAGAATGTTGCCCTCTGTCTTTGTAAGAGCCTTTGCACAGGCAGCTGCATTCTCAAAGTCGTGTATGTCTGCATCCGCAGGGAACAGCTCGCTGTCTGTGTCTCTGAGTATCCTTACATATTCCCTGTCTGCCGCCAGACAGGCTGTAAGGATGTTGTGCGAAACATCTGCAGCATAAGGATGCGTGGCATCGAAGACCTTATCCGCCTCAAACTTCATGAGATCGTACATCTCGAGTGCAGTCATCCGTCCCTTGCGCACATCAGCCAGCCCGCTCGGCTCCATAACAAGCTCACCGTACCCGGTAGCAACGCACACGATATGCGCTATGCCCAATGCGGTCAGCTTTTCAGAGAGCGTTCTTCCTTCTGTTGTGCCTGAAAATATCAACGGCTTCTTCATAATCTATACCCTCTCGGTGTGATAAGTCTGTCACCTATGATACGGCTCTTTGAATTGCCGATAAAAACAGTCGTGAACATGTCCACTTCGGTATCTCTCAGCTCTGCCAGAGTGCAAGTGTGATACTCTTCTCCGTCCCTTCCGATGCTGCGGACATATCCGCAGGCTCTTCCGGGGTCTGCTGTTTCAAGGAGGATGTCGCATGCCTTCTGCAGGTAGTCGTGTCTCTTTTTGCTTGAAGGATTGTAGATCGCGATTGCAAAGTCTCCATCTGCTGCTGCCCTGAGCCTCTTTTCGATCAGTTCCCACGGAGTAAGAAGATCGGACAGGCTTATGACGCAGAAATCGTGATTGAGCGGTGCTCCGAGAACTGCCGCTCCGCTCGAGGCTGCGGTTATTCCCGGGATCACGTCTATATCAATATCAGCCGCACCACTGCCCAGCTCTTCCTTTACTTCAAACATGAGAGATGCCATGCCGTAGATGCCTGCGTCCCCGCTGCATACCATCGCAACGCTTTTGCCTTTCAATGCTTCGGCAAACGCGAGCCTGCAGCGTTCCTTCTCCTGCTTCATCGGAGTTGAGAGGAATTCCTTTCCTGCAAACCTCTCACCAAGCAGTTCCAGATAAACCGTATATCCGACGATGACATCTGCAGCATCAAGTGCCTGAAGTGCCTGCTGCGTCATCATGGATTCCATTCCGGGACCCATCCCCACTACTGCTATGCGTCCTTCTTTGCTGTTGATCTCCATACCGTCTGCCTTCAAATCTTTCTCTCTGCTACCGCGATGGTCATCCCGTCACGGGCAGTCTTTTTAACTTTTAACCGTGAGCCTTTGCCGGCGGCGAGCACCGCTGCACGCTCACATACGTTGTCTACTCCGACTTTTTCCAGGACTGTTTCTGAGTGGCTGAAGCTGCCCTCCACCTTTGCCAGAAGCCCGGCTTCAAAAGTGATCAGCGGCATGCGCCATGCCTGTGACAGGCGCTTCAGTCCCTCTTCATCCTTTTTTACATCTATGGTAGCGATGCAGCCTGCATCGTTTATGTCTATTCCGTTATCGCGCAGTATCTCTTCGGCAAACGCTCTGAGTTCTTCGAACGATTTCCCCCTGCGGCACCCCATGCCTATCGCATATCTCTTAGGGCAAAGTACGATTTTCCCTGAGTCCTTCAGACCTTCAGCAGCCTTTTCATCAGCGATCAGCACATCGACCGGCTCTTCAGGCGGATAGTCTTTTATGCATATGGTCACGGGTTTCCCTTCGAGAGCAGAGGATGACACTTTAGCGATACCCTCGCGGTTTGCTATCCTGAGGTCATTCTCCCTCGCAAACAGATCGACAGAGAATGCGCCGCTGACGTCGGTGGCCGTAGTGATAACGGGCTGAGCTTCCAGAACTTCAGCGACCTCAAGCGCAAGGCTGTTGGCTCCTCCGACATGGCCGGATAAGATCGGTATCACAAAGTTTCCGTTCTCATCTGTCACTATGACCGGAGGATCCGTCAGTTTGTCGCGTACATACGGAGCAATGGCTCTTACAGCTATTCCGGCAGCGCCTACAAACACAAGCGCCTCTTTATCTGCAAAAGCATCCCCGCATACAAAAGCAATAGGCACCCCTTTAGGCACTATAACTGCATCGTGCCCGGAAAGACCTTCCTTTATTTTTTCAGCTAACGCTTTCCCTTTATCGGTAAAGTAGAGTATCTTTATTCTCATTTGCTGTTTTTTGCCTTGCGAAATTCAGTTGTGAAGGTTTCATCGTAAAGTTTTGATTTCTCATAGCCCGATCTTCCGATCGCGTCGCCTACAAGTATGAGCGCGGTCTTGGTGATGCCGTGTTCTGCAGCGACCGGAGCCAGATCAGCTACTCTGCAGAAATAGAATTCTTCGTCAGGCCATGTAGCCTTGTATATGATGGCAGCCGGTGTATCTTCTTTGTACCCGCCGGCTATCAGTCTTCCGGTAAGCTCTTCGAGCATTCCCGTACTGAGATAGATCGCCATTGTAGCGTCATGAGCAGCCCAGCTCTCGATGCTCTCCTTTTCAGGCACAGCCGTGCGGCCGGCCATCCGTGTAATTATCAGAGACTGCGAGAGTCCCGGCAGAGTATACTCAAGATCCATGGCGGCTGCCGCTCCGAAAGCAGCAGATACGCCGGGACAGGACTCATATGTTATTCCCAGCTCATCAAGAGCATCCATCTGCTCTCTTACCGCACCGTACAGACTGGGATCTCCTGTATGCAGCCTGACCACGGTCTTATTCTCCGCAGCCGCGTCCTTCATTACATCGAGCACCTCTCCGAGTGTCATATAAGCGCTGTTGTGGATCTCAGCACCTTCGCGGGCATAGCTTAGGAGATCCGGGTTCACCAGTGAACCGGCATAAATGACAATATCCGCATCAGCGATGAGCTTTGCGCCCCTCACCGTGATGAGGTCGGCCGCTCCCGGGCCTGCTCCTACGAAATATACCTGCTTCTTATCCATTCCACTGCTCCCTGTTATTTCTGATCATCTCTTCGGCTCCGTCAGATGCCGCGATGAGTCCGTTCTCTTTTGTGTACATGATGCATTCTATGTGCAGGCCGCCTCCCGAACGTCTCCCGAGGCTTGCCAGGATACCGGACATCAGCCTCTCTGCTGTGCGCTCCGCCAGTTGAGAGTCTGCTTCTCTGAGTTTTGCGAAAGCCTCCTCGGTAGTCAGACATTCCAGTATGCCGAGTATGAGCTCTGTATCTGCCCCCTCTTTTGCTGCAGCTGCTGCGATTATTTCCATGCGGCAGTCTGCTTCACGCGAATGGGTATTCATGATGCCGCCGGCCACTTTTACCAGCTTGCCTGCATGTCCCGTGAGAAGCATGCTTTCAAAGCCGAGCTCCTTTATCATGTCTACGGACAGCCCGATGTAGTTGCTGCACTTCACGCTGCGGTCCAGATCCATTCCATAGGTTTCCTTCATGAAATCCAGCCCGTAGTTTCCGGGAGATATGAACGCTGCTTTGCAGCCTTCAGCCTTCTGCTGCCTGAGTTCGACTCTTATGGTATCGAGTATGGCCTGCTCGCTCATCGGCTCCACTACTCCCGAGGTCCCTATGATGGAGATGCCTCCTTCTATGCCCAGTCTGGGGTTGAATGTGCGGGCAGCTATCTCATCGCCTCCCGGAACGGAGATAATGACATCAAATCCTCCGTCATATCCGTATGCTTCTGCGACCTGAGCGACTTCCTGCTTTATCATCGCACGGGGCACCGAGTTGATCGCCGCTTCTCCCACAGGCTGATCGAGCCCCGGTCGTGTCACTCTGCCGACGCCCTCTCCTCCGTCTAGGCGAATGCCATTTTCATCGGAAAGACTTACTTCAGCAAAGATCAGGGCACCGGTGGTGACGTCTGGATCGTCTCCGCCATCCTTTCTGACAGCGCATTTCACGCTGTCCACAGTCCTTTTTATTTCAAGGATCTCCGCATCAAAAGCGGCGCCTTTCGGCGTGATTATCGAAATATTCGATTTTTCTGTTCCCGCAAGGAGCATCCACGCGGCCGCTTTGGCAGCGGCAGCTGCGCAGCTCCCTGTTGTGAATCCGCTTCTGAGCTTTTTATCCATAGTTTCTATTCCATTGTGTACAGCAGCGCATTGACTATGGCTGCCGCTACATTGCTGCCGCCCTTGCGGCCGCGGTTTATTATATGCGGTATACCCGTCTCAAGTATGAGCTCCTTGGCTTCTACAACATTGACAAAACCTACCGGTACACCTATCACAAAGTCAGGTGTATAAATGCTTTTGTCGTACATCTCACGCAAAGTGATGAGTGCCGTAGGAGCATTGCCTATTGCGAAGATGGTCTTTTTTCCCGACGCCTTCGCATCACGCGCCGCATGCTCCATGCTTACCGAGGCTCTGGTGATGCCGCGCTCCTTAGCCTCTGCCGCGACTGCCTCATCTGCCATGTAGCAGCGCGCACTGCCGCCGTAAACTGCCAGCCGTTTTTTATTTATTCCGGTCAGCGCCATATTGGTGTCGCTTACAATATCCGCGCCTTCCTTTATGAGATCCTTAGCAATGCGTACGGCATCGTCCGAAAAGCACAGCGAATGAGCATAATCAAAGTCGGCGGAAGTGTGGATGGCGCGTCTGATTATCAGATCCTTGTCTGCATCAAGCACTATCCCCCTGTCAGCCAGTTCTGTCGCGATTATTTCAAAGCTTCTAGCTTCTATATCCTGAGGTTTCACATGTTCTATCATGATGTTTTATCCTGATCGTTCTCCCCTAAATAACTTGACGAAGAATTTTTATCAGTTCTATATTATCATCGTGCTTTCTGACTGCTATTCTGAAGTACGTATCATCGAGTCCGCTGAAATTCGCACAGCGTCTGATGAGTATTCCCTTTTCAAGCAGTCTTTCATACAGTCCGGGCTCACTTTTAATGAGCAGGTAATTAGTGTCGCTGCGGTAAACTCTTACTCCGAGCTCCTCAAGCTGCTCTGAGAGGTATTTCCGCTCCTTATTTATCAGGTTTACTGAGTCTCTTAGATAGTCTGTTTCCTCAAGCACTTTCGCTGCAGCCTCGCCGGTTCGCTCAGCTATCCTCGAGACATTCCACTCAGGCAGATGTTTTCTTATCCTGTCCAGGAGCTTCGTATTCTTCGAAAGCATGTAACCTATCCTGATGCCCGGTATGGCAAAGGTCTTGGTAAAAGCCCTCAGATGCAGAGCATTGTCGGTGATCCCTCTTTTTCCCGGACCTGCTTCCGTCAGCGGATAAAAGCATTCATCTATCACAAGAACTGCCTCGCATTCTTCGCACCTTGCGGCGATCACCCTTTTGAGCTCCGGATCTATGAGACTGCCGTTCGGATTGTTCGGATCGGCAATGAATACCATGCCGGTACTGTCATCGATCTGCTCAAGTATTCCCTCATCCACGGCAAAGTCCTTCTTTTCATCAAGAAGATATTCCGCTACCTCAGCATCCGCGGCTTTCAGCGCTACCGCATATCCTGCATAGCACGGTGCGGTAATGAGCGCCTTCTGTGGCATCACGGCATGCACTGCAGCCATCAGCAGCTCCGATGCACCGTTTCCGCAGACTATGTTTTCAGTACCAATGCCTTCAAGATCGGCTATCCTTTCACGGAGCTTCTGCTGAGCCGGATCGGGATACTGGTGTATCTCGGACATACCTTCCAGCATCGCTTCAGTCACTTCTGCGGGCAAGTCAAAAGGATTGAGATTGACCGAATAATCAAGTCTCACCTCATTGCGGTACACGTCGCCGCCGTGCAGAGCTTCTATTCCATTATTATTAATGCTGAGATCCATCAAGTTGCATCCACCAGATCATAAAGCAATTATCTGAGATACGACGTAAACGGCAAGTGCGCATAATATGAAGCCTATGAACGATGCAGCTGTCATGAGCCGGTTGACTCTGACTATGTCCTCGGCTTCGATCTCTCTCACCTTGTCACCGATGAAAGGTTTGCGTACTATCCTGCCGAAGTACTGAGCATCTCCTGCAAGCTGAAGTCCCAGAGCACCTGCTGCTGCGCTTTCTGTCTGTGCCGCATTAGGACTCTTGTGATTTGCCCTGTCGCGCTTCCAGATGCGGAACGCCCGGCCTGCGTCATAGCTTTTGCCGCTTACTGCACTTGCTGCTACGAGGAGCAGGGCACTTATCCTTGACGGTATGTAATTCACAACATCGTCGAGTTTCGCTGCCGCAGTCCCGAACCACATGTACCTGTCGTTCTTATATCCGATCATGGAGTCCATGGTGTTTATGGCTTTATATGTCAGCCCGAGGACCGGTCCTCCGATCGCTGCGTACATCATAGGGGCGAACACTCCGTCAGAGAAATTCTCTGCCACTGTCTCTACTGCAGCTTTAATAACTCCCTTCTCATCCAGCACCTGAGTATCGCGTCCGACTATCATCGAAACAGCTTTCCGGGCGCTGTCGATCGTCTCCTCTTTCAGCTCGCGGTACACCTTCATGCTCTCACGTCTTAGACTTGTCTGAGCCAGCAGATAGCAGGTCAGGATCGCTTCGACGATCACTCCCGCTACCGGCGAGATGTGGTATGCCGCGTACATGACAGCAGCTGTAACGGCTGCAGTCAGTGTGATCACCATGATCACCAGCAGCAGCCCTTTTCTGTGTTCTGCCGCTTTATCTCTTGTCTCCGGATCCATCCTGTCTTCAGGGATCTCCCCGAGCAGTTTTTTGTCGAGCCGCGCTATAAGCTTACCTATCCATACGATCGGATGGGGTATACCGTGGGGGTCTCCAACCATCAGATCCAGCACGAAGCCCGCCGCAAAAGCGATCATATGTAGTTGAAGCAGTGACATTCCCTGCATCGTCTGTCTCCAAATCGATAATATATCCTGCACCGTTCGGTGCGTTGAAATCAAAATAATCCTTGCCTGTCAGGCTGCTCATGACAGCCATTATCGTTCCTCCGTGAACGACCAGATATAAAGTGTCTGCGCCTTTCCGTGCCGCGGAGGCAACTGCTTCCATGAACCCGTTCCAGGCCCTCTTCCGGAAGGTCCCGATGCTCTCACCTCCCGGTATCTCCGCTTCACCGCCGCTGTCGAGCCACGCCTGATATTCCGGCTCGCCGTCGAGCATTTTGTGATTCTTGCCTTCGAAGATCCCGAAGTGCATCTCCCTGAGATCGTCAATGACAACAGGCTTTCTGCCCGGAAACATTATTCCTGCAGTCTCGATCGCCCTGATCATGGGACTTGCGAAAAGCATTGCTCCGGGAGCCACGTCTTCGATCTCTTTCAGTGCGTCCCTGCCCTCCGGAGTCAGAGGCTCGTCGGTACCGCTACCGTTGAAGTGCAGTGCCGTATTGCCTTTCGTTACGCCATGTCTTATAAGATAGCATCTCATTTCAGCCACCACCCTTTATATCGGTAATACCACTGCCGCCAGAGCTGCGGCTGCAGCGATTGAAGTCTCACATATGACGACAAAATATCCTGCCGTATCTCCGGTTATGCCGCCGAATTCCTTATAGCTTATATGCTTGTACCAGATAAAGCTCAGAAGCGCAGCGAATATCAGCATAGAGCCTGCCGGCCAGGCAAAAAACGCCATGCACCACATTGCTGTTACTGCAAGGATCGAAACGATAGCGATATTGACCTTACGTCCTCCGGCTGCCGCTGTCGCTTCATAATAGAGCATGCCTTCCTTTTTTGCAGATCTGAAACTCAGGACGGACTGTGCGCTCAGACATCTCGAAAATACAAATCCTGCTGCGATCCCCGAAACGAATCCGGACGCTCCATCCGATGCGAGAACTATGACGAGCGAGGCGACGTATATAAGTCCGCATATTGCCAGCCTTATAACGGCGAAAGCCCCGATGTGCGGATCTTTTAATATTGCGAGTTTTTCTTCTTTTGTCTTATATGAGCTCAGTGCATCGGCCACATCCATAAAACCGTCAACGTGAAAGCCGCCGGTCAGGATAAGCGGGACTGCTGTAAGCAGAAGTGCGGTCGCCGTATCAGGCAGAGCAAAGTGCTCCGCGCATGTAAACACGCCAAAGAACACGAGGCCGATCACTGCTCCTACCAGAGGAAAAGCAGCGATGCTGTATCGCATGTCTTCCTCTTTCCACTCGAAGCGCGGCATCGGTATTCTTGAATATTGCGCGAAAGCGATCGCTATGGCTTTCAATAGTTTCATATCCTTATAGTCTTATCGGCCAGTCCGCTGACCATTTCGTTGAGCATGTCGAGCGTCTCCGCATAAAAACGGGTCTCTTCATCAAATGATTCTTCGATCTCAAAGTGGTTGCTGACAATGACGAGGTTCCCTGCCCGCTTCGCGATCCATCTTATATCTTCGTACAGCCTTCCGAGCATCTCATCTCTTCCTGAACGTCTTTCAAACAGCTCATTGGCGACGAGATTCGACAGGCATTCAAGCAGAACGGTCATGTCGCCCAGCATGCTTCCATTGCTCATGTCATAATCACTCAGCGAGCTGCAGATATCGAAAGGAGCTTCTATCGTAATGAACCCCTTTCCGTCCCTCATCATGCGGTGTCTCCTGACTCGCTCCCTGCCTTCTTTTCCGTACGGGATCATCGTCGCAATGTATATCCTGTGGTCGGGATCTGACAGCTCTGTTACGATTTCTTCAGCCATAGCCGACTTGCCGCTGTCCGGTGAACCGATGATAAAGACAGTAGTGCCTCCCGCGGACTCCTCTTCAAAGTCCTGATACTGCTCGACCGTCGTATCCGCAAAGCTGAGCCCCTTTGAATAAAGAGCAAGCACTGTGTCCAGCAAAGGCATGAGCATGACAGCTCCGGTACCCTCACCGAGTGCAAGCATGCCGTCAATGACAGGCTCCAGGCCAAGTATGTCGAGTATGTACTTCATGCCCGGCTCTTTTCCCAGGTGAGAAGCTATCATGAAGTTCCTGGTGCCCGGCACCAGCCTTTCAGCTATCAGGGCAGCTACTGCGCTTATGAAGCCGTCTATGATTACAGGGATGTGATTCATCGCGCCTCCGATAAAGACTCCGGCGAGACCTGCTATGTCAAGTCCTCCGACACATGAGAGTATGTGCATCGCGTACTCCGGGCTTGATCTTCCCGCTTCATCGGCAGGATCATATTTTTCAAGAGCATCCCTGATAACCTGTGTCTTTTTTCTGAGACCTTCGATACTGAGGCCTGCGCCCCTGCCGGTCACCATTTCAGCATCCAGTCCGAGAAGAGCTGCGGCAAGAGCCGAACTTGTCGTAGTGTTGCCTATGCCCATCTCTCCGGTAGCCAGCAGCCTGTAGCCTCTGGCGCTGCAGTCGCAGACAATATCGATCCCTGCCTCTATAGCCTGCATGCACTCATCCTCAGTCATGGCAGGCTCATGCGCGAAGTTCCTGGTGCCCTTCATCACCTTGCGGTCTATGACACCCTTCGGGCTGCCTTCCATGTTGATGCCGACATCAACGGGAATGGTATCTGCATTAACTTCCTTAGCCATCTGACAGACAGAGCTCTCGCCCCTTCCCATCCACTCAGCGACAGCGCGTGTTACGTCCTGTCCGGACTGGCTCACGCCTTCAGCGACTATGCCGTTGTCAGCGCACATGATTATGACCGCGCGCTTCCTTATGTCTATTTCAGCCGAGCCCTGTACCGCGCCTATGCGTGCCGTGGTCTCCTCAAACCTGCCGAGGCTGTTCAGCGGTTTCGCGATGCTGTCCCATCTGACACGGATCTCGTCATATTTATCTTTGTCAAAAGGTACTATGTTTATCAAAATGCTGCCTCCCTTAGCATGGAGTATATGCGGTCCATATCCAGGTTTTCCCTCAGAATAGCCGCCAGCCTGTCATATTCTTTCTCTTTGAATTCCCTGTGACCCGAAGCATCACCGCCACTGAGAGACACACCCTTTTTCTCCGCCAAAGCGTTCACCACAGCTGCAGCCACACCTTCTCTGTCGAAAATACCGTGTATGTACGTTCCGTAAACGTTGCCTTCGCAGACACCGGTACCGCTTGATGTGAAGTCTGCTGCGCATTGCGCCATGCATCCCTCAGGGAAGGTCTGTCCCATGTGGATCTCATATCCTTCAGCCTCAAGGCCCGAAAGACCGGTAAGAATGCCCTCTACATTGCAGAAGTGACCCCTGAACTGCTCGGTCTTTTTAATGCCCGTGAGCACGGTCGATACCGGAAGCAGACCAAGTCCTTCGACCTTGCCGCCGCCTTCAACCCCCTCAGGATCTGACACCTCAACGCCGAGCATCTGGTAGCCGCCGCATATGCCGAATACCGGAACACCGTCCCTGCTGAGACTGATGATCTCCTCTTCCAGTCCTTTTTCACGAAGCCAGTTGAGGTCCGCGATAGTGCTCTTTGAACCCGGGAGTACAACCATATCTGCTCCCCTGAGCTCTTCCGGCTCGCTGACATATCTGACCGATACATCCGGGAACTGTTCAAACACATCAAGGTCGGTGAAGTTCGATATCTTCGGCAGTCTTACGACAGCTATGTCTATCAGCCCTCTGCGGCTTGCAGTCAGTCTGTCCGAAAGCGAGTCCTCGTCTTCGACCTTTATATCCATGTAAGGCACGGTGCCGACTACAGGCACTCCGCCCTTTTCTTCGAGCATCTCTATGCCGCTGTCCAGAAGCGAAGCATCGCCTCTGAATTTATTGATTATGAGTCCGCAGACTCTTTCCTTTTCATTTTCTTCAAGGAGCATCAGAGTACCGAGAAGCTGCGCGAATACTCCGCCCCTGTCGATGTCTCCGACCAGAAGCACAGGCGCGTCCACCATCTCGGCCAGCCCCATGTTGACTATGTCATTCTCCTTCAGATTTATCTCCGCAGGAGAGCCCGCTCCTTCGATCACGATTATATCAAACTGATCCTCCAGTTTGCGGAAAGCTTCCTTGATGACCGGAATCAGCTCCGTCTTGAATTTGAAGTAATCGCAGGCCTTCATATTGCCGATCGATTTGCCGTTAATGATCACCTGCGATCCCTGGTCATCCGTCGGCTTAAGGAGTATCGGATTCATGCACACCAAAGGATCTGTCCCCGCAGCTTCAGCCTGCACAACCTGAGCGCGGCTCATCTCGAGACCTTCTTTAGTTGCAAAGGAATTGAGCGCCATGTTCTGTGACTTGAAAGGCGCCACCCTGTATCCGTCCTGTCTGAATATGCGGCACAGTCCTGCAGCAAGAAGACTCTTGCCTGCATTGGACATCGTGCCCTGTACCATTATTACCTTAGCCATTATTCTCTATACTCTTTACAAAACCCGAATAAACTTCCCTGAGCCTTCCGTCCTCCAGGCTGTAAAGCCTGCTTATGAGATCGTCGGTAAATACCTCTTCAGGGCTTCCGACCTTCTCCACTTTTCCGTCCCCCGATATGCAGATGACCTTGTCTGCTATGAGATGCGCCAGCTCGAGTTCATGCATCGACATTATGACGCCTATCTCTTTCTCGCGAGTGAGGCTCCTCAGCAAATCGAGGAACTCCAGCTTGTGCCTTATATCCAGATAGGATGTCGGCTCATCCAGTATCATGATCTCAGGCTCCTGGCAGATGGCTCTTGCGAGCAGCACTCTCTGTCTCTGTCCGTCACTTATATGGTCATAGCTCCGGCCGGCCAGCTCAGTTACATGGACCAGCTCCATGGTATCCCGGACTACCTTTTTATCGTTATCCGAGAGTATGCCGAGCCTGCCTGTATATGGATATCTTCCGAGAGATACGACTTCTTCACAGGTCATCTTTTCCGCAGGCATTCTCTCCGTAAGCATCACAGCCTGCTTTTTGGCAATATCCGTAAGGCTGTATGACGAACGTTCCTCATCGCCTATATATATAGTTCCCGCCACGGGTTCGAGCTGTCCTGCTATCGTCTTGAGAACAGTCGACTTGCCCGCACCGTTTGGTCCTATCAGTGTCACTATCTCGCCCGGCTGCACAACTATCTCCGCGCCGGCGACTATCACTTTGTGCCCATACCCCGAATCGAGGTGCTCAGTCCTGATTACAGATTTCATGATGTCACCTCTTCTTTCTTCCTATAAGCATGGCAATCACCACAGGAGCTCCGAACACGGCCGTCATGGAGCTGATGCTCATCTCTGTCGGAGCAAACAGACTCCTTGCGAGCAGGTCGCAGAAGAGGCAGAATACCGAACCGCCCAGGAAACACTGCGGTATCATGACTACCGGTCTGGATGTGTCCGTGATCGATCTTATTATGTGCGGAACTGCGATGCCGACAAAGGATATCGGTCCCGCGAAAGCCGTAACTGTCGCGGACAGAATGCTGGAGAGCGTAATGAGTCCGATCCTGAACGAGCGGATGTTGACTCCCACGCTGACCGCGTACTGCTCACCCATCTGAAAAGCGTTCATCGGCTTGGAGAGCAGGAACGATACTATCACGGATATCAGCACGACAAGAGTGATGACTCTTATGTTGTCCCAGCTGACAGCCGAAAAGCTTCCCATCGACCAGTTGTGCAGATTGACTATATTGGAATCGTCAGCAAATGTGACGAGGAATTCCGTTATTGCCGAACATATATAGCCTACCATGACACCGCAGACAATCAGCACGGCCATGCTCCTCACCTTTCCGGAGATCAGCAGTATCACTCCCGTTACCACAAGCGAGCCTGCGAAAGCGGCGATTATCATCACGAGAGAGTGCACCATCATGCCGTGACTCAGCGCGAATATCATGACGCACGCTACGACCAGCTTGGCTCCTGATGAGATGCCGAGGATGTACGGTCCGGCGATAGGATTCGCGAAAAATGTCTGCAGCAGAAATCCGGATACAGAAAGAGCTCCTCCGAGAAGAGCCGCTGCAAGTATCCTCGGCATGCGGATATCCCATACGATCTTGCCGTATTTGGATACCGTGTCATGCGAAAAAAGGATCTTTAAGGCGTCCCCCATCGTCATTGAGGAGCTGCCAATAAGGATATTCAGTAGTATCAGTGCCAGGAGCAGCACTCCCAGCAACGCGTAACACGCTTTGATCCTGCTGATTTTCATCAGTTCACCCGCCGTTTTAGTTCAGCTTGTGGAAATAATCCATGCCGCTGTCATCCGCGGCGCCTGCAAAAATCTTATTCATTTCAACGATCATATCCGCGGCGCCCGTGGTACGCTGGAACGTACTGGCATCTGTACACCACACATTCCCGCTCTTCACCGCCGCAAAATCATTGAATCTATCCGAAAGCGCCGTCAGATCGCTGATATCTTCAAGGCCGCCTTCGATGGTGCTGTTATAGATGAGTATATCAGCATCCACTGCTTTATCATAGAACGCCTCCATCTGCATGTTCATGGTGGAAAGCGCATTGTCTTCTTCACTTGTTATGCCGTCGAGAGCGTAAGTCCCTCCGGCCGTTTCTATCATCTTTGTTACATAATCCCCCGGCTTCCTCACGACTACCGAGCCGTTTGAATTTACCGAGAAAAATGCCACTGAAGGTGTATCAGCCACGGCATCCGTGTCCACACCTTCTACCTTTGCCACAGCTTCATCGAAGAAAGCCTGTGCTTCATCACTCTTTCCGAAAAGAAGACCGTAAAGCTTGATCCACTCCAGCCTTCCCAGGGGATCGGATTCATAGCTTGACCGTTCCACAAGGACCGGTATCCCCAGTTCTTCTATCGCTTCTTTTATCTGCGGACTGTGATAGATCATCGTGGACTCTATTGCCAGATCCGCTTCACCCTCAAGCAGGGCTTCATAGTCCGGAGCGCGGTACTTTCCGATGTAGCGGATAGTATCGTCCTCTACCAGTTTTTTGATCTTTTCGATGCCCCAGTCATCTGCCTTTGTGCTCGTCATTATTACTGAGTCAAGCCCGCCGGCAGCATCGATCAGATCCATCGCCGATGATGCAGCGTTGTACACAGCATGTACCGGAGCTGTAATAACCGTCATGCTGCTGACTTCATCCTCCGGCAGCCATTCAGGCAAGGTCTCGGCATCCTCTGTTACAAGATACTTCAGACCATCCTCTACCGTGACCACTGAAATGCCGTCTTCATAGAAATCGACATGGAACTGATCCGCGTACTTCAGCTCCATCGAACCCGTCAGGTGTTCATCCCAGGCACTTGTTCCGGTCCCGCTGCCACCGCCTGCTCCATTCACGCCGCAGCCTGCAAGGCTCATGGCCAGATAAAGCGTTATTAATAACGTTAAAATTTTTCGTTTTTTCATAAATGATATAAGCGAATGCAGGGATGCCGCTGATTATGCCGCAGTATCCCTGCATCATTGCAATTATTATTTTACAGACGCCGGATCGAATTTAATTATATATTCGATCTCATGCGGTTCGCTCATCGCAGTTGTATCTGCGATCACCTCGAGCGGGCTGTCAAGCGTTGAGACCGGGATCTCGAATACCGAGTTGCCCTCGGTGTTCACCGGCTCATATCTCTGTCCGTCAACGATCATATAGTCATAGTATGGACTGCTCCATGTGATGACAGCTATGTATTGATCTCCGTTTTTGCGTAATACAGCAGGACTGTCAATCGAAGCTTTTCCGGTACCTCCCTCAAGAGTGACCTCTATGGTATGCTCTCCGTCAGCTATGTCAGCTGCATTCCCTCTGTCACCGGAGGACTCTCCGCTGATGACAGCCTGAATATCGTCGCCTTCAACAGGGTCGGATACCATAACCTTGTGATCATACCAGTTGCCATGAGTACCGATGAGTGCCACATCGAACTCCTCATCCAGTGCCGGAACCGGAATGTCAAAGCCGTATACCTCGTCTTCATAGCCATCACTGTAAACGACTTTATCGGTGGTCGGTTCAAGCAGCTCAGCGCCTTCTTTCTTTGCATCCTCCGCTAAGCCCGGATAAAGGTTTACTATCTTCTTGGACTGAAGACTGACGTGAATGGTCATCTTTCCATCCTTGACCGTCAGTATGCCTTTATCTTTATACGCCTCGTTGACGTGAAACATCGAGTTGTCCGTAGTAAAAGACGCGACATAAGTGCCGTCAGCGATCCCGGGATCTGCAGTCTGCTCTGCACCGCCGCAGCCTGCCATGATAAGCATGACTGCGGCCAGTAACGCACATATTAATAACCTGGAAAATTTAAGGTTTTTCATTCTTCCTCTTACTGAGCCATTGCCTCTGCTGTATGGTCAACGTAGACTTTCTGTACATCCGTGATTCTTCCGAGACCTGCGATCTGGCAGCTTACATTGTCAGCACCAAATCCTGCACCTGTGTCTACAGCTTCGTCAGCGCCTTCAACTTCGAATTCGCCGCCATTGACAAATCCATAGTACCAGGAACCTTCCTCATCGCCTGCCATGTCGTTGTTTGCGTGGTCGCCGGCAACTACCATCAGAGGTCTGAGGATGACCTTTGTATATCCTGCATCTTCAACAGCCTTCTTCACTGCAGGGAATGCCGTATCTTCAGGCTTGCCTTCTACCGTGCCTACAAATACATTGCTGTATCCGAGCTGCTTCATCTGCTCCTGCATCTGGTCATATGTGACAGCTGCGTTGTGGGAAGTACCGTGTCCCAGGAATACGAATGCAGTACCGTCTGCTGCAGCTGCGTCGAGTGAGTCAAATCCCGCTTCAGATACAGTCTGTGCAACTACTGCCTCAGCGACTGCTTCCTTGTCTGCATTGACTACAGTTGCATCCTCGCCTACAGTACCGAGAAGAGGTTCAGCGACCTTGACTGTTTCAAAGTTGTCTTTATAGCTGTCGAGCGCTGCGATGAGTTCATCATACTCTGCGCCATGCATAAGGTGTGTCGGCTGGACTACAAGGTTCTTTACCCCGTTGTCTACAGCTCTCTGCAGTGCCTGATCAACGTTGTCGATCTTCTCGCCGTCGCGCGCATATACGTGATTGATGATGATCTGAGCTGTGAATGCTCTTCTGACCGACCAGTCAGGATTTGCCTCCTGCAGCGCTTTCTCGATGCCACCGATATCCTCTGCGCGGCTGTCATTGAACGATGTTCCGAAGCTTACTACGAGAAGCTCATTCTCTCCTATGTCATCCTGATTGAGCGGATCATCTTTGGAAGCATCACCTGTATCTCTTCCGAAATAGTCAGGGCTGGCTTCTTCGCCTTCTACCTGCTCTTTCTGCTCATCTGTCAGAGCATCCCATGCCGCCTTTGCAGCTTCACACTGAGCGTAAGTATCATCCGTATACTCCTGAACGTAAATAGCATCGATCAGCGCAGCGCATTCTGCGACAGGATCTGCAGCAGCCTCTTCCTCAGGAGCTGCTTCCTCGTTGCTTCCGCATGCTGTCAGAAACGAGAACGAGAGGATCATAGCCAGTCCCAGCATCAAAACCAATAACTTTTTCTTCATTTCTCTTCTCTCCTTTTCCATAAAGAAATCGTTTCGGGCTTTTCAAATAAAAAAGCCGTCTTACTTCTCACGGTAAAAAGGCGACAGAAACAGGGAGCATTGCTCCTTCTAAACTGTACGACCAATTCCTCGTGATCGGGAAACCATCCGCACTGCCCATGGCACTGCAGGCAGTTTGCTGACCGTTTCCTGTACTTAAGCACCGGCAGGTCTCCTGGCTGAAGAACATATCATATCAGTCCGCCTTCCCGGGATGCCTGACGCACCCCAGTGACATATTGGACTGACACGCTCTATCACAGTGACGGGATCGCGCAGGATTTTCACCTGCTTCCCTATTCTCCCCGCCTGGTTACGGGGCACCGACACTTCATATTTATTATTGTTTTGCAGTGCTAAAACATTTTAACACCGTTGCGGCATCAATGTATTTGCAACACTATTGAAAAACCGAATAGTTAAGAGTCCAAAGATGCAATCGCTCTATAAGCATGCTCCGCATAGATATCGCGTACAGCTGCCAGTTGTCCCAGACCTTCGATGATACAAACGGTCTCGTAACCTTCAGCGCTGAAGCGTGAGAACCATGAGTCAGGATCATCAGCGGAAGCCATGTCATTCACGGCATGATTACCGGCGACCAGCATCAGAGGTCTCAGCACGACACGCTTGTATGCTCCATTCCTGACCGCTGCGATCACATCATCCAGCGACGGTTCAGCCTCAACAGTTCCGATGAAATGATCCTTTTTTCCTTTGCTGCTGAAGACATCCTGCATTCTGGCATATATTCCGTTTGCCGCTGCTTCCGTTCCGTGGCCCATGAACACGAGAGCCGTCTCCCCGTCTTCATAGCATGCAGAAACTTCGATCAGCGCATCTGCGACTTTGCTGAAATCATCATCGCTTGTCAGCAGCGGATCGCCGACAGCGACCTTGCCGAATGAGTCTGCATATCCTTCAAGTATTCTGCAGAGCTTGTCGTACTCAATGCCCTTCATCAGATGTGTAGGCTGTAGTACCAGCTTATCAGCACCTTCGGCCGCAGCTCTTTCAAGAGCCTCAGAAATATTGTCGATCCTGACGCCTTCCTTCTTCGCCACAATATTGATGATAGTCTGAGAAGTAAAGCATCTGCGGACTCTCCAGTCTGCTCCGGCTGCATCTTTTATTGCCTGCTCTACGGAGTCTATATTCAGCCGGCGGCTTACGGCAGAAGTTGTACCGAAGCTTACGACCAGCAATTCATTTTCTGTGTTCATTTTCTTTCTCTTTTTAGGGTCAGATGATAAGTCCGTATCTGCGTACCATCGGAGCAAGTTCTTCATCTGAAAGGCTTCCTGCATAGAGCGCTCTTCCCTGATACAGCATGAGTGCCTCATCAAGAAGCTCCGCATCATCGCAGACTATGCACAGCGGCTTTCTTATGGCATATTGAGCCGCTTCAAACTCATCTATATCCGGCCCGCAGCTTATCCTTACAGTTATGATCTGCGATTCGCTCTTATTGGCTTTTCTGATCTGCTCTTCAAGGTCCGGACCGCATTCAAGGATCTCTCCCGCTTCGATTCCCGGATCAAGGATGAACGCGTCTTTCTCTGTAGCACAGACTATCTTATCTCTGTACTGAGGATCAGGTTTTCTCAGTTCGAAGTCTTTCAGTTCCGGAGCGATCTTCGCGATATGCTCAGGACCTGTACCGCAGCACCCTCCGAAAAGGCCTGCTCCCAGTTCAATAAACTCTTTTGTATGTTCAACGAACTCGTCCGGAGAACAGTCATATACCGTTTTTCCGTTCACAGTCTTAGGGAGTCCGGCGTTAGGTTTGATGGCTACAGGCACTTCAGCAAGATCGCGCAGGCGCTTCGCCTGCTCAAGCATCTCCGCAGGACCGGTGCTGCAGTTGAGTCCGAATACGTCTATGCCCATGCTCTGCATTATCACCAGAGCTGCCCTTACGTCCGATCCGGTAAGTGTGCGGCCGTTTTCATCACATGTGAACGAAACGAGGACAGGCTTGTCACTCACATCCTTCACCGCAAGCAGAGCAGCGCGCGCATCAGGCACCGTCATGATGGTCTCTATCACATACATGTCAACTCCGGCTTCTTCCATAGCCTCAGCCTGCTCGTGATAGATATCGTACAGATCTGAGAATGAGACATCTCCTACAGGTGCCAGAAATTTGCCTGTCGTTGCTATGTCTCCGGCAACAAGAGTCTTGCTGCCCGCTACTGCTTCTTTCGATATGGCGACCAGCCTTTTATTGAAATCGGCTACCTGGTTGAAGATGCCGTTTTCTTCGAGTTTTACGCGATTCGCTCCGAATGTAGGCGCATAAACGATATCACTGCCGGCTTCGACATACTCCTTCTGCAGTTTCCTCATTACCTCCGGATGCTCCAGCACCCATGCTTCAGTACACATGCTGCCGTCAAATCCGCGCTTCTGAAGTTCTGTCCCGTTTGCTCCGTCCAGGATCAGCGGAAAATATAATTCCATACTTATACCTCCAACATCTGCACAGCTGCACGTGCAGCTGCAGCCGCATCCGGTGTGTACATGTCGGCGCCGACCTGCTCACAGTACTCCTGCGTTACAGGCGCTCCGCCTATAAGTATCTTTACCTTATCATGTAAACCGCTCTCATTCGCAAGTTCTACAACGCGCTTTATCTCCCCCATGCTTGTGGTAAGGAGCGTAGAGCATGCAATTATATCGCATTTATTATCGACTGCTGCCTGTATGAAGTCTTCCGCACAGACATCGCAGCCGAGGTCTATGACCTCAAGTCCGCTGCCCTCCATCATTATCTTAACGAGGTTCTTACCTATGTCGTGGAGGTCGCCTCTGACCGTACCGAGACAGACTCTGCCCGAAGCACCGCCTCCGCTTCCTCCCGCAAGCAGAGGTTTCAGGATATCAGTCGCAGCAGACATGCAGTTTGCCGCCCTGAGCATCTCCGGAACAAATACTTCACCGAGCGAGAAATCTTCTCCGAGCTCGTTCATTCCTCTTACGAGGCCGCCCGTCAGTATATCCTGTGCATCGATGCCCTGAGCAAGTGCGGCATTTACAGCCTCAACAGTTTCAGATACCGATCCGTCCTGGAGTGCCTCAGAGATCTCGTCGAGTACCGATCTTCCTGCATCCGCAGCCTTTACAGTAGTTGTCACTTTATCGCTCACCTCAGATGGTCCGCTGAGCTTTACAGGATTCAGTCTTACGGACGCCGGTGCGCTGTATCTTGGGAAATGCACACCCTCGTTGTATTTTCTTATCTCATCATCTATCCACGGATCCACGTGCTTAAACACTGTACCCGCAAGTCCATATGTAATAGATGGTATGAAGTGCCCTCCCGGGCAGTATGCATGAAGTGCATCGTGTACATAGCTCCGGGCCTCTTCTTCTTCAGTATCCGCTCTGTCTATGGCAGCGCCGATACCTCCCATGAGCACCATGCTGCCTTTCAGGCGCTTCTGGAGCTCCGGTATATTGTTTTCAGGCAGCACGCCCTGCCACACCTGTATACCTATTTCGGCCATGTCTTCAACTATAGGCGCAAGGTATGAGTCGGCATGGTGGATGGCTATTACTCCTCTTTCCCTGATATATCCGTAGAACCTGCGGTAAGGTTCTTTGAAGAACTCACGCCACATATCAGGCTTCATGAAGAGAGCGTCCTTAGTGCCCCAGTCATCATGCGAGAAGATCACATCCGGCTGCAGGTTGTCTATCAGGTGCTTCACATAGGCGAGCCTGTATTCAGTGATGTAGTCTATGAGCTCATGCATCTCCTGAGGATGGTCATACAGGTTTGTCAGCACCTCCTGAAAAGGCATCAGAAAATGACATTGCTCAAAGATACCGGTCGCCATGAATCCGGCCACAAGGCGTTCATCACCCGCACGGCTGCGAGCTTTTTCGCGGCACTTAGCCCACGCTTCCGGGTCGCTGCTGTTTGCAACGACATCAGGAGCATGAACATAGTCTCTCCATCGGGTTATATCCTTTATGACCTTGTTCTCTTCAGTAACAAGAGGCATTGAGCCCGGCGCGTCAGCCGGCCACTCTATCACAGTTCCCCAGAGGTCTGTTATTGTCGCTCCCGGCATCCTTCCCTTATGAAGATATCCGCCTGCCGGATCGCCAAGCACCATCTGGAGAGCTTCATACTGTATCAGCTGTCTCTCCGGCTTCCCGTCCGGTTTAAGTAATTCAAGAAAGATTTCTTTTGCTGTCATATCCTGCACCCTTTTATTCTGTCAAAATACACGAAGTGAAAGTCATCGTGTTTTCACCGTAGTTATACCTGAGTCCTGATTTTTCAGCCACATCACTGACGAGCAGACCGTATGCCTCCATGGACGGATACATCCTGTCCGGGTGTCTGCACGGTCTGTCCGGATATGTGCATTTGCGGCAGACACTGCATGCACCTGCGCCCATCGGCAGACAATCCGGGTAAAAGCATCTTATCTGTCTCACAAGATTATCAAAGTTCCTTTTGTGATCTTTCATGATTCCATGCATCCCTGCGGTATCGAAGCTGCCTGCAGTCTCACCGCTGGTCTGCACTACGATGCCGCTGCCGTATCGCTGAGCTTTCCTTCTTATCACATCAAGAGTTCCTGCCGCGGGCGGGCAGCTCCAGCTCCTGTCATAATTCCGGCAGCGGTCGCTGCTGCACATCTCCCTCACCTCATCTCTGAATTCGAGAGATCCGGTCGCCAGAGGCACAGCATAAGTGAATCCTGCCTCTGCAGCCAGAGTCAGCAGCTCATCTATTCCCGGTTTTTGTCCTGTTTTTAATAACATCTTTTTTGTATGAAAAAAGCTATCGCCCTCAAAAGGGGGCAACAGCTTTTTATCAGTTCATTCTAAATGTGCAGGAACAGTCCCGCCATAATGAAATACGTGCAGAGTGAGATCATGTCCGTGATCGACGCCATCATAGGTCCCGCCATCAGCGCAGGGTCGATTCCGATACGCTTGGCCACCATCGGCAGCATCGAGCCTATCAGCTTTGCGATGATGACTATGAGTATCATGGACACACATACCGTGATCGCTACCATAGGAGGATTGTGATCGAGATACACTATCCTGAAGTAGTTGAGGATACTCAGACAGATACCGACAATGACACCTACTCTGATCTCCTTCCACATTACTTTTATGAAATCGCTGAGCTCAAGTTCACCTGTCGCCATACCACGGATGACCAGTGTTGATGACTGCGAACCGGAGTTACCGCCGGTACCCATCAGCATAGGCATGTAGATTACCAGCGCTATGACAGCTGACATCGCATCCTCAAATTTTGCAAGGATGCCGCCGGTCACGAAGTATGAGCACATGAGCAGAAACAGCCACGGCAGCCTCGCCTTGACGTGCTGCCAGACGGACCGGTCGAGATACTCCCTGTCCGATGTGTCGATGACACCGCCCATACGCTCGATATCCTCGGTCGTCTCTTCTTCGATGACTTCGAGGATGTCGTCTACGGTAACGATACCGACTAATCTGAATTCATTGTCTACTACCGGGATGGCCAGATAACCGTATCTGGTGAACAGCTCCGATACTTCCTCCTGGTCGTCGTCTACATGAGCGACTACCGGGTCATCATGCATGAGGTCAGCCACCTTCATGGTATCTGGTGAAATGACCAGTGATTTGAGCGATACTACGCCGATGAGCTTTCGTCCGCTGTCGACCACGTAGCATGTATAGATCGTCTCTGAATCAAGGCCTACATCCTTGATATGATCAAGAGCTTGTCTTACCGTATCATCCTTTTTGAGGTTGATGTACTCCGGCGTCATCAGGGCGCCGGCGCTGTCTTCCTTGTACTTCAGGAAGGTGTTGATAAGGCGTCTCTCGCTCTTCGGAGTCTTGTCAAGAATCTTGTCTACGATGTTCGAAGGAAGTTCCTCAAGGACGTCGATCATATCGTCGAAGTCGAGTTCATCGAGAATGTATCTGATTTCGGGATCGGTTATGATATTGATGATATCGACCTGGTCCTCTACGCTCAGCTCGGCAAATACATCTACGCTTATATCTTTCGGAAGCGCTCTAAAGAGAACGACCATGGTTTTGAGGTCGAATTCTCTCCTGATGTCCACGAGCATTTCTGCTATCTCGACTTCATTGTGCTTCAGGAGTTCGTCTCGGGCATGGAAGTACTTCTTAGTCTCGAGGAGTTCGATTATTTTGTAATAGGAATCCTCGTATGCCTGGTCCATATCCGGAACCATGTTTAAATTCTCCATTGGTCCGTCCTCCTTTCCTGTCTCTTCTTATTTCAGCATGTTTATGATGTCCTCTTCGGTGATTATCGCCACTCCGAGTTCACGTGCAGTCCTGTTTTTGGACGATCCTGAATTCGGGTCATTGGTGATAAGATAATCAGTCTTAGAGGATACTGAACCGGCGACCTTGCCGCCCTCAGCTTCTATCTCAGCCTTTAGATCCTTGCGGTTCGCGTAATGCTCAAGGCTTCCTGTTATGACGAAAGTCTTTCCTTCAAGACTTGTTCCTGCCGCCTCATAACTCTCATCTATAGTGAGCAGACTCAGAAGATCGGCTATCTCCGCCTTATTTGCTTCATCAGCAAAGAAACGCACGTAATCGCCGGCCATTACAGGACCGACTCCGTCAATATTACGCAGATCCTCTTCATCCAGACTTTCTATTTCGCTCCAGCTGTTGCGGCATGCGCGGGCGATAAGACCGGATGTTGCAACGCCGATGCCGGGGACTCCAAGCCCGTAGAGCAGTCTTGCCGCCGTGGTATGGGAAGCCTTCTCAGCAGATTCGATGAGATTGTCATATGACTTGGCTCCGAAGCCCTCCATATTAATAATAGCACTTTTATGTTCAGAGAGCCTGAACAAATCCGCTAAATCACTCAGAGCTCCGATACCTATCAGCTTGAGCAGCCCCGATTCTGACAGGCCTTCGATGTTCATCGCATCTCTCGATACGAAGTGTTCGAACCTTTTTACGTGTTTTGCCAGGCAATCCGGATTGGTGCAGATGAGTGTTTTTGTGCCTTCATCTTCTTTTACGCGCGTACTGCCGCCGCATACCGGACACGTCTCAGGGATCTCTATTTTACCGCTCCTTGTCAGATTACCGGCAAGCTGCGGTATTATCATGTTGGCTTTATATACCTGGATGGTGTCGCCTATACCCAGCTTAAGATCTTCCATGATATTGAGATTGTGTACTGAAGCTCGCGATACCGTTGTCCCTTCAAGCTGCACCGGGTCAAATATGGCCACCGGATTGAGCAGTCCCGTGCGTGACGGGCTCCACTCGATCTCGCGAAGCACGGTCTCAGCCTGCTGGTCACGCCACTTGAACGCTATGGAGTCTTTCGGGAACTTCGCTGTCTCTCCGAGAGTGGCAGCATATTCGGCATCCTCAAGTGTCAGCACCAGACCGTCCGACGGGATATCGAAAGTCTTTATAGCCTCTTCATACTTGTCTATTTCCTCAAGGAGATTGTCCCTGCTGACCATCACATAATCGACGATCTCAAACCCCTGCGACTTCAGCCATTCCATCTTCTCCCTGCGGCTCGATGTTTCGAAACCCTCAGAGACAGTCAGGCTGAACGCATAGAAATTCACATTTCTTTCTGCGGTCACCTTTGGATCCAGCTGACGTATGCTGCCGCTGCAGAGATTCCTCGGGTTCTTATACTTTGCATCGGCATCCTCGATCGCCTCGTTGATCTTATCAAAATCCGAGTATCTTATAACAGCTTCGCCGCGAACGATCACCCTTCCCTTATGAGGTATGCTCTTCGGTACATTGCGGCACGCGAGCACATTAGCTGTGATGAGCTCGCCTTCCACACCGTTTCCTCTGGTGACGCCCTGTACCAGCCTGCCGTTTTCATAAGTGATCCCGACAGTAAGGCCGTCGAGCTTCCATGAAAGCAGGCCCTCTTTGTCGCCAAGCCAGGCCTTCAGTTCTTCCCTGTCCTTTGTCTTGTTGAGCGAGAGCATCTTGATCTCATGGACTATCTTCGGAAGTCCGGCAGCGGTTTCGTATCCGACATTGATCGACGGGCTGTCATCCCTGATGTATCCGGTCTCATCTTCGAGCGCAAGGAGCTCATCATACATCGCATCGTACTCGAAGTTCGTGATTATCTCCGAGCCGTCAGTATAATAAGCCCTTGAAGCTTCGTTAAGCTTTTCAGCAAGAAAATCTATTCTGTTTTTCTTTTCCTCGATGGTCATTCCACTTTCTCCATCTTGACGTAGCCCTTGCCGAGCTTCTTCTGTCCGAAGTCATCGAACATCACCGTCATGGTCTTTTCATCCTGCTCTATTATCATTCCTTCTCCGAACTTAGGATGCCTTACGATGTCCCCGTTGGAGAATTCCTGCTGTATTTTTGCCTTGTTTGAGGTCTGCCTTCTGGCTGCCGAAAGGCTGTCGAACGGTTTTGATGCAGGCTCACCCGAGAAGCCGTCCGCAGTTCCGTAAGTGCGGCCTCCGAAGAAGTAATCTCCCAGGTACGAGCCCTCACCTCTAAGGCCTGTTCCGTTCTTCACCTTATCGTTTACCAGTACATCGCCGTCCATGCACTCCCTGTCCATTTCATTGAGGAACTGCGACTCCACCTGGAAGTCCGTACGGCCGTAGACCGTGCGCACCTGCGCTCCGGTAAGGTAGAGCTTCTTCATGGCTCTCGTCACTCCCACGTAGCATAGCCTGCGTTCTTCCTCCATGCCGTGTTCGCCGTCGAACGCTCCGAGTCCCGGGAACATTCCGTTCTCCATGCCCGGCATGAACACGACAGGGAATTCCAGACCCTTTGCCGAGTGCAGGGTCATGAGCACCACCGCGTCCTCATCCTGATCATGGTTGTCTATGTCTGCCATGAGCGTTATCTGTTCCAGGAATGCGGACAGTTCCGACTGCTCATCGGCATCGATGTCATTTCCCATGAGAGCGAGCCTGTCTGCCTGTATCTCCTCACGAAGAGCCTGCGCGGTCCCGTCAGCGAGTCCCTTTTCGAACTCCGCTATGACGGACTTGAATTCCATTATGTTCTCAATGCGGCTCTCCGCCTCTACCGTGCCTGCATCTTCCAGTGCTTTCAGATATCCTGAGCGGTTGAGCACGTTGTCATAAAGATCGGTAAGCGTGAGGTTGTCCTGCTCTTCCCTTATACCGCTTATCATACCTGTGAAGTCTTTGACCGCGGACCTCAGCTTCGGTCCGAACGTTGCGACCAGCTGGTCATCACAGAGTGCTTCAAATATGGTCATCCCGTATGCCTTGGCATACTCCTCGATGCCGTTCAGAGTCTTTCCGCCTATGCCGCGCTTCGGCTCGTTGATCACCCTCATCATCGAGACGTTGTCTCCCGGGTTCTCGATCAGGCGGAGGTACGCCATGACGTCCTTTATCTCTTTACGGTCATAGTATCTCAGCCCAGCCAGCACCCTGTATGGTATGCCGCGGAAGCTGAACTTCTCTTCGAAACTTCTCGACTGTGCGTTCTTGCGGTAAAGGATCGCGAAGTCCTTATAGCTGTAGCCCTCGGTTTCCCTGAGCCTCTCGATTTCCGATCCTATCCACCAGGCCTCCTGCTTCTCGTCCTCCAGCCTCTTGTATGTGATCTTTTCGCCATCGGATCTCTCAGTCCACAGAGCCTTGGCCTTTCTCTCCTTGTTGTTCTTTATGACCGAATTTGCGAGTTTCAGGATGTTGCCGTCAGACCTGTAATTCTGCTCAAGCCTTATGGTGAGTACATTGCTGAAATCATTCTCGAAATCAAGGATGTTGCGGATGTCGGCGCCGCGCCACTGATAGATGCACTGGTCATCATCTCCGACTACGCAGAGGTTGCCGTGGGTCGAAGCCAGCATCTTTATCAGTTTGTACTGCAGATAGTTTGTGTCCTGATACTCGTCCACCATGATGTATCTGAAGCGGGCCGAGTAGTACGCTAGTATGTCCGGATTCTGCTCAAGAAGCTTCACTCCGTTCCACAGAAGATCGTCGAAATCCATCGCATTGGCGTTCATGAGCTCCTGCTGGTAACGTTTATATACCTCATAGATGTTCTTTTCGTAGAGAAGACCTCTTGAAGACGCGAGGAACTCCTCCGGTCCCTCTTCGCGCTCCTTGCATTTGCTGATCACTGAGATGATCGAGGAAGGTGACGTCACCTTATCATCGACTTTCAGTTCCTTGCATATCCTCTTTACGAGAGTCTTCTTGTCAGTCTCATCATATACGGTAAATCCTGACTTGTATCCGAGTCTCTCCGGCGAGTATCTGAGCATGCGAAGACACATGGCATGGAAAGTCATTATCCACATGCCATAGACCTCTCCGACCAGATCCTCAACGCGGCTTCTCATCTCTCCGGCAGCCTTGTTTGTAAAGGTCACTGCCAGAATACTGTGGGGGTCGATGCCCTGTTCTATCATGTAAGCCATGCGGTGCGTCATGGTCGCCGTCTTGCCCGAACCCGCTCCCGCGAGTATCAGTACCGGTCCCTCCAGCTGCCTCACAGCTTTATTCTGTTCACTGTTTAATGTATTGCGCATAGATAAGTAATTATACCACGTTTGGACGAAAAATCATAAAGCGGGCAGGCAAATGCCGGCAGTTCATATTGAAAAAGCAGACACTTAACAAGCTGTATTTACTGTCGTGTTTTAGTGGATTTACTCGCTCGTTTATTGTTGACTTTTCATTCGGTAGTGTTAAAATTTAGTCATAGGGCTTATTATGCCCATGCCAACTTTTTAAGTGTTTTATAAGGAGAGTGATACCCATGGCAAATTATGTAGAAAGAGTCATCGAGCAGTGCAAGAAGAACAATCCTGGCGAGGTAGAATTCCACCAGACTGTAGAAGAAGTACTGACTTCCCTGGCTCCTGTAATGGATGCTAACCCAAAGTATGAAGAAGCTGCACTTCTTGAAAGACTCGTTGAGCCTGAAAGAGGAGTTACTTTCAGAGTAGTATGGGTTGACGATGAAGGTAAAGTTCAGGTTAACAAGGGTTACAGATATCAGTTCAGCAGCGCAATCGGACCTTACAAGGGTGGTCTGAGATTCGCTCCAAACGTATATCCTGGAATCATCAAGTTCCTCGGATTTGAGCAGATCTTCAAGAACTCCCTGACAGGACTCCCGATCGGCGGCGGCAAGGGCGGCTCCGACTTCGATCCTAACGGAAAGAGCGATGCTGAAGTTATGAGATTCTGCCAGGCTTTCATGACAGAGCTCTACAGACACATCGGTGCTAACACAGACGTTCCTGCTGGTGACCTCGGCGTAGGCGCTAGAGAGATCGGATATCTCTTCGGACAGTACAAGAGAATCGTTGACAGATATGAAGGCGTTCTCACAGGTAAGGGAATCCCTTACGGCGGACTTCTCGGAAGAGCAGAGGCTACCGGATTTGGTATCGTATGGTACGCTGAGGAAATGCTGAAGGCTAACGGCGAAGACTTCAAGGGCAAGAATGTTGCTATCTCCGGTTTCGGTAACGTTGCTTGGGGTACAGCATGGAAGCTTTGGGAGCTCGGCGCTAAGTGCGTAACAATCTCCGGACCAGACGGATACATCTATGATCCAGACGGAATCACAACTCAGGAGAAGGTTGACTACCTCCTCGAGCTCAGAGGATCCGGAAAGAACATCTGCGCTCCATACGCAGAGAAGTTCCCTAACGCTAAGTTCTTCGCTGGAAAGAAGCCTTGGGGCGTATTCCAGGATACAGGCTGCAAGATCGATATGTTCATCCCATGCGCTATGCAGAACGACGTTCACATGGAGCATGCTAAGCAGATCGTTGAGGGCGGCTGCAAGTTCTACTGCGAAGGCGCTAACATGCCTACAACAAACGATGCTCTGAAGTATCTCATGGACAACATGATCGCTGTTGGTCCTGCTAAGGCAGCTAACGCAGGCGGCGTTGCTTGCTCCTGCATCGAGATGGGCCAGAACGCAGGTCACACTGCATTCCAGCACCAGGCTGTTTATGATCAGCTCCACCAGATCATGAAGAACATCTACAGCGCTTGCGCAAAGGCTGGCGAGAAGTACTATGGCGACAAGAATGCTCTGGTTGCAGGTGCTAACATTGCTGGTTTCGAGAGAGTTGCTGAGGCTATGATGGCTCAGGGCCTTGTATAATCGCAAGATGACTCTTTAGGTGTAAAACCTCAAAAAACACAAAAAAGAGACCGCTCCGGCGGTCTCTTTTGTTTTCCTTACGATTTACAGCAGTCCCTTTTTTCTTTTGCCCTTTCTCACTTCAAGGGCAAAACCGCCGACCTTTCCGTGTATGTCGTTTGAATGGAGTATGGTTATTCTTTTCAGGTCGTCACTCATCTGTACTGCCTTCCTCTGATCTATTTCATCATGTCGATCGTTTCGCCACTTGCAAACAGGTAAAGATATGCCTCACTTACCTTAACGCCCATACCCTTTTCGACCGCTTCGCAGTAAAGTTCTATCTGTACTTTATATTCATCTCTTATGCGCGCGAGCTCTGCTTCATGCTGCCTGTCCGGCCTGATAAAGTTCGACTTGTAGTCTGCCAGGATCATCCTGCCGTCTTCCTCAAAGCAGCAGTCGATGACTCCCTGTACCAGCATCCCGCGTCCGTTGCGGACTGTACGCAGAGTAAACGGCTTTTCACGCACCAGCGTGCCCCTTTCAGCTGCCTCTGCGGCTCTTCTCCCGAGATCGCTTTCAAAGAATGCGGCTATGCGGTCCAGATTCAGCGATCCGAATACGTCCTCATCTATCGCATCATGTTCCCGCAGGAACCCGGCTCTTTCCGATATGTAATCCAGGTCTGCCCTGCCGTACCGGTCTACGGCTTTTGTAAAGTCTATGAACTCCATGATGCGGTGATAGGCTATTCCGATGTCTGCAGCAGATGCACGCTTGCTGTGCTCCACCCCCGTGCGCAGATGCGTTACCTCGTCATCCGATGTAACCACCGCTTCCTTCTTCTGCACGCCTTCCTTTTCCAACTCTTCTTTGCGTATTGCACTTACGGAGTATTTGGCCTTTGCAGTCAGAAGTTCTTCGTCCGGATATCTGTATCTGAATCTCCGGTCAAGCTCATCATATATGGCCTGTTCCTCTGTATTGAGCGGTCTGTCAAAATACGCGCTTATCCGGCTCTCCGCACCCTTGTCTTCGCCGCTCCTGGTAAGCACCAGAGGCCTGATGAAAAACCTGTTGTATCCGCTTCTGAGTACTCCCTGCATCGCTTTCAGGAAGCTCGACGGACGCAGCTGATATGTGTCGAGCTCTTCTGCTTTCCTGCATGTGCCGACCATGAACAGCTTGTTGCGCGCTCTTGTCATGGCAACATACAGGAGTCTCAGTTCCTCTCTGTATGAATCGTTCATTGATTTCGAGTTTATCGCGCGCTGCAGCACGGTTGACCGCCAGTATCTGCGTGCCGGATCAACGTACGGAAGACCGACTCCGCCTTCAGGATCGAAACTGAAGTCCTTGCTGTTTGTGTCGTATCTGAACCTGTGGCCGAGACCGCCCACAATTACGAACGGGTATTCCAGGCCCTTGCTCTTGTGGATGGTCGATATGCGCACTACATCGTCATCCCTGCCAACCATCGAAGCCTGCCCATTTTTGATCTTTTTGTTCTTAAGCAGATCAAGGAAAGTGATGAATGAACTCAGTGTAGCGACAGTGTCCTTGCTGAACCTTCCTGCCCTGTCCGCAAGAGTCCTGAGGTTTGCCTGTCTGCCGGCTCCTCCCGGCATAGCACCTGCCATCCTATAGTATCCGGAATCAACAAGTACTTTCCACACAAAGTCACCCAGAGGCAGGATGCGTGACAGCCTGCGCCATTCCATGAGAGAATCCCTTGCGTCTGCAGCCTTTTTCTTCAGTCTGCCTTCCGGGCCTTTTTCAGTGAACCATCTGAAAGCTTCCCAGTATGCAGAGCGGTCCTTTACCGCTTTCTTATACTCTGTCCTTATGCGTGCAAGCTCATCCGGACTGAAACCGAATATCTCTGAATGCAGCACGGCGATGAGCTGGACATCACGCTTCATGTTGTCGATGCACGTCAGGAGAGCGAGCGCAACTTCTATTTCTATTGTATCGAAGAAGTCCTCAGTCTCGTCTACATGCGCCTCGATCGCACGGGCTCTCAGCGCGCGGCTCATCACCTCACCCCTGAGCTTGACCGCTCTGAAGAGGATGGCGATATCCTTTGCCCCGGCCTTTCTTACGGTTTTCGCCATGGTGTCGTAGAACTCAGTTCCTATTATCGACTGCACAAGGCCGGCTATGTATTCAGCTTCCGCTTCTTCCTTGCTGAGCTCTTCGATCGCTTCATCAGCCTCATCATCACCGTCATACTCCGCATCGGGTTCTTCCTCTCCGGAGTCGTTGAGTAGCACATGGACTTCAGGCATGAAGTCGTATTCCGGAGGACAGTCATCGATACCGGTATAAAGCATCGAACGCTCGTCATATCCTTCCATGATGTTCCTGAACACATGGTTGACGTATCTGATGGTAGCATCGTTGGTCCTGAAATTCTTTCCCAGGTCTATTGCGATGCCGTCCGGATCGCTTCCGGAAGTATATTTTTTATAAAGTCTTTCAAAGATCTCCGGCTCTGCCTGTCTGAATTTATAGATGCTCTGCTTCACGTCGCCGACCCTGAACACGTTGTCCGGACGTGCGACCCGGCTGATCAGGTTCTCCTGTATGTTGTTCGTATCCTGATATTCATCTACGAATATGAACCTGAATCTTCTGCGGAGTGTGTCTGCAGCCTCGTCATTCTTGAGTATGCGGACCGCAATGTGCTCCATGTCTGCAAAGTCTATGACTCTCTTCTCACGCTTTTTGGCGTCATATCTCCTCTCGAATTCCTCGAGCATGCGAAGATAATAGACCGTGTATTCATATGTATCATTCATCTCCTTGAGGCGTGTTTCAAGATCAGGTATAAGATACCTCTTTCTGAAAGCGTTCACCTCATCCCTGAGCGATGAATTAAGAGCCTGGACATCTTTTTTTATCGTCTCATAGGATTCCTTCTGATCCTTTTTCGCTACCACTCTTGTCGAAGGAAAGCCCTCTATCGCTGCGATCACATCCCTGCCCGGTCTGCCTGAACTCAGAGCATTGCAGATATCTTCCGCAGCACATGCCTGCATTGACAGCTTTGACTCGTACATTTCAGGGATACCGGCATCTTCAAACAGCTTGCGCAGCTCGGCCAGGGCTCCCCTGACGCTCCTGAACACCGTCTCCGCATCGGCAAGCATCATCTTTTCAAAGTCCGATCCCCCGAACGTTTCGGATGTCACTTTCAGCTGCTCCGCCTTTTCATATGCCCACTCGAAATAGTCAGGCATGGTTCTCAGGCGTTCGTATGCCTTGAGCATGCCGTCCATGAAGGAATCATCGCTTCTCTCCTCGCTGTAAAGCCTGAGAAAGGCTCTGAAGCTTCCGCCTGCTATCAGGCTGTCGTTCTCAAATCCTTCCTCGAAGAGTTCTCCTATCGCTTCACGCCTTAACAGTTCGCACTGCACCTCGTCTGCAACGCCGAAAGACGGTTCCATATCTGTCATGTGGAAGAACTCTTTTATAACCCTGAGCGCAAAGCTGTCGATAGTCGATATGTATGCCTTGTAGAGTCTCGCGAGCTGATCCTTCATGCTCGGAACGTCTTCGGGGTGCTCCGCCATTCTCTTTCTTATTGCGGATGCGAGCCTGAGCTTCATCTCGGAAGCAGCGGCGTTCGTGAATGTCACGACAAGCATCTCATCCACGTTGGCCCTGCCCTCGAGGATGATCCTTATAATGCGCTCGATAAGCACGGAAGTCTTGCCCGAGCCCGCTGCAGCAGATACGAGCACCGACTTGTCGAGTGTTTTTATCGCTTTTTCCTGTTCGCCTGTAAATCCGTATGCCATGATTATATTTTAGTCGCCAGCACTGATCATGTAAATAAAAAGAGGCACAGGGGTCTGTTCCCCTGTGCCAACGATATCATTTTATGAGGGTGAAAAACCGGTCTTTATACCAGTACATCGCCTTCCATTCCGGCAGGAACTTCCAGTCCCATAAGTGTCAGGATAGTAGGTGCGATGTCTGCCAGCTTGCCCGAGTTCTTCTTGAACGGAACAGGCTCTTTGCAGATGTGGCAGAGCGGAACTTTTGATGTTGAGTGCTTTGTTACCGGTTCGCCCTTCTCATCGAGCATTGTATCTGCGTTGCCGTGGTCTGCAGTGAGGAGGATCTGTCCGTCCTTCTCAAATATAGCATCGCGGATCTGTCCGATCAGACCGTCCAGTGTCTCGATTGCCTTGACAGCTGCATCGAAATCGCCTGTGTGTCCTACCATGTCAGGGTTTGCGAAGTTCAGGATGATGAGGTCGTAGATGTCCTTGTTGATCCTGTCGATGACTGCTGCAGCAACTTCAGGAGCGCTCATCTCAGGCTGCAGGTCGTAAGTAGCGACCTTAGGCGATGGGATCAGGATCCTGTCCTCATTGACATTAGGCTCTTCTACGCCGCCGTTGAAGAAGAATGTTACGTGAGCATACTTCTCTGTCTCTGCGATACGGAGCTGCTTCAGTCCGAGATCTGCGATAGTTTTGCCCAAAGTTGGATCTACATCCTGAGGCGGGAATGCAACCAGTACATTCGGCATGGTCGCATCGTACTCAGCCATGCATACGTAAGTGAGATCCTTCGGAGCGGACTTTCTTTCGAATCCGTCAAAGTCAGGATCTACCAGTGCACGGGTGATCTCTCTGGCTCTGTCAGGTCTGAAGTTGATGAAGATCACCGAATCGCCGTCCTTGATAGGAACAGGATTGATAACTGTCGGCTGTACGAATTCATCTACCTCATCCTTTGCATAGGAGTTGTCCATGCACTCCTGAGCAGATGAAGCTGTGAGACCTTCACTGAGAGTGAGTGCGTCATAAGCTCTTACGAGACGCTCCCATCTCTTATCTCTGTCCATTGCGTAGAATCTGCCCGAAATAACACCGATGCGTCCGGCATCATTTTCTTCCAGATATTCCTCGAGAGGTCCGAGCCATGTCATGGCGCTCTTAGGCGGAACGTCTCTTCCGTCGAGGAAGCAGTGAACTGCTACATCCTTGACGCCGTTCTTCTTAGCCATGTTGATCGTAGCCATGAGGTGCTTCATATGGCTGTGTACGCCGCCGTCCGACACGAGTCCCATGATGTGGAGCGTGTGTCCTTCAGCTGCATTCTTCATGGCAGCCATCAGAGCCTCGTTCTCAAAGAACTCTCCGGAATCAATTGATCTCGAAATCTTGAGAAGGTTCTGATAAATGACGCTTCCGGCACCAATATTAAGGTGTCCTACCTCGGAGTTTCCCATCTGACCTGCAGGAAGACCTACAGGTTCGCCGCTTGCATAGATCGTGATGAACGGATAGTTGTCGAAAATCTCATCGAGCACAGGTGTTTTTGCTCTCATTATGGCATTGCCGTAAAAATCTTCTCTGTAGCCGAATCCGTCAAGGATCATCAGCATGGTTGGTCTGTGTTTCATGACTTACTCCTCTTCTTTTCTTGTGTAAGTGATCATGTCAGCGGCGATCTCCTTTGCCGCCTGACTTACCGGCCTTTCGCTTTCTTCTTCTGTCAGTGCAGGCTTTCCGTCAATGAGGTCCCTTGCTCTCTTTGCAGTAAGGATGACGAGCGAATACCTGCTGTCTGTCTTGTCTCTGAGTTTGTTTATTGATGGATAAAGAAGCATTCTCGGTTTTCCCCTTTCTTTTTATTACTTCTGTTTTGACTCGTTTTCGTATTCCCTGATGATAGGCTTGACCGCATCAGGGACTCTGGCCGATTCCGCTGCCATTATGCATTTTGCAAGCGCCACGGCCTCATCTATATTATCGTTTACTATGTAGTAATCGTATTCTCCTATGAGTTTGATCTCGTTCAGAGCCTGGCTGAGTCTCTTTTCGATCTTTTCTGCAGTTTCGGTCCCCCTGCCTTCGAGACGTCTGCGGAGCTCAGCGAGAGTTGGCGGAAGAATGAATATGAGTACAGCCTCAGGCATTGCCTTCTTGACCTGAAGGCCTCCCTGCACATCGATGTCGAGTATCACGTTGCGACCCTTTTCAAGGCGGTTCACAACCATGTCTTTCGGTGTGCCGTAGAGATTGTCGAACACGGTAGCGTGCTCGAGGAAATTGCCGGCCTCGATGTTCTCAAGAAAGACCTCTCTTGTGACAAAGAAATACTCTCTTCCGTGGACCTCGCCTTCGCGTGGTTCACGGGTCGTCATCGATACCGAGAACTCATTGCCGATCTCCTTTAAAAGCTCGGCACATACAGTACCTTTGCCTGTTCCGGACGGACCGGAAATGACAAATAATCTGCCTCTTTTACGGCTCATATACACCTCCCCGCTGACTTATTATTTTATCATATTCTCTTCTGACTTAGCAATTATCAGATTGGCTGCAACATCACCTTCTACGTTTATAGTGGTGAAGGCCATGTCGAGCAGCCTGTAGAATGCAGCTATAGGTCCGATCAGATCGACCGGCAGATTGAATATGGTAAGGAATGATGTCATCAGTACTATCCCGCCTCCGGGTATTCCCGGAGCAGCCATGTTGATAAGCGTTGCAACTATAGCCATCGCAGCGAACTGCGTAAGCGGTAAATCGAGAGAATAGAAGTCTGAGACAAAGAGTGCGAGGCAGCAGAAAGAGCACGCGCCTCCGCACATGTTTATTGTGCATCCGAGCGGCAGCGTAAAGTTGCTTATGGCAGCCGGAGCACCCAGATCTTCAGTACTTACTCTGATGGTTGTCGGAAGCGTCGCTGCCGAGCTGGTAGTAGAGAGGGTCATGAGCGCGATCTCGCCGCATGCCAGAAGGAACTTCTTCGCATCTGTCTTTGTGTAGAGCAGCACCGGCACCAGAAATACGATGATGTACACTGCGATACAGGCGAGCCAGCAGCAAATTATGTATTTGCCTATAGCCATGACCAGTCCGGTGCCGTACTGTGCTACCGAGAATGCCATCAGAGACATTACCCCTAACGGTGATGTTTCCATAATCATCGACAGCATCCGGAACACCGCTCCTGACAGGCTGTTGATGAAATCCGTGACCGGACGTCCTTTCTCCCCTGTCGAAACTATCGCTGCGGAAAGCAGGATCGCAAACAGCATGGTCGGCAGTATGTTATTAGCTGACAATGCCTCAAAAATGTTATCGGGGAATATGCCCAGCAGGATCCCGGGTATGTCTATCGGGCCTCCGACCTCACCGTCATATACCGGCTGGTTCTCGAACACCACATTCAGGCCGGGTCTGACCACCATCGCCACTCCGGACGCAACAACGAACGAAGTCAGGAACATCACAACGTAAAGCAGCACCGTCTTGACAGCTACTCTTTTTAATGATCCCAGACTGGCGGAATTAAGGATGCCCGTCATTACCGCGCAGACCAGGACAGGTATGACCATCATTTTGATGATGTTGAGATACACGTCTCCGACGACTTTGGTGGCAATCGAAAACTGCGGAGCCAAGGTTCCCAGCAGGATCCCGGCCCCGAAGCCTATAGCTATCCTAATGAACAGATTCTCTTTTTTGAAAACAGTCTTCACTCTATGTTCTGTACCTGCTCTCTTACCTTTTCGATCTCAGCTTTCAGCTCGAGCATGCTGGAAGTGATCTCCCTGTCATTCGACTTGGAGCCTATCGTGTTGGCCTCACGGTTCATCTCCTGGATGAGGAAGTCTATCTTTTTGCCGATGGCTTCCTTTCCGTCAGAGCTGAGGAATTTCCTGAGCTGGCTGATATGGCTGTTCAGTCTTACGAGTTCCTCCGTTATATTGGCCTTGTCTGCGAATATCGCAGCTTCGAGAGCGATCCTCTCCTCAGGCACTTCGTATACTCCGCCGAGTATATCCTCTACTCTTGCCTTGAACTTTGCAGCATATTCCTTCTCGATCTCAGGCGCTCTTTTTTCTATGTGATCCCTGATTCCCTGTATGATGTCGGCTCTTGCAGACAGGTCTGCCGCAAGTTTTTCTCCTTCAGCCTCTCTCATGCTGCAGAAATCATCGAGTGCTTTTGATGTCGCTCCGAGGAGCCTTTTTACCATAGCCTCCTCATCTTCTGCAGCCGGGGTCGTGACTATTACATCCGGCATTTTGGAAAGAAGGCTGAGTGAAACACGCGAATCCTCTCCGAAATCGAAGCTGTCCTTCAGCTCCGAAAGCACGCTGTAGTAGCGCGCGGCAAGCTCTTTATCGAGCCTTACATCGCTGTCGCTCTTGCCGACGTTATCGACACTTACGCTTACCTCCACCTTTCCGCGGTGGAGTCTTTCCTTGATTGCCGACTTTATTGTTTCCTCGGCGAATGAATAACGCCTCGGCATTTTTACATAAATATCCAGATATCTGTGATTTACGGATCTGATTTCTACTGTTACCTTGCTGATCTCGTCAGAGTACTCGCCTCTGCCGAATCCCGTCATACTTCTGATCATGCTGTTCAAACTCCGTTAATTATTCTACCGTCACTGCTTCTGCAGCTTCAGTTTCTACTTCAGCATCGGCTGCATTTTCAATTACTTCCGCCTCTACGTCAACCGCTTCTACGCGCATCTGCTCTTCCTCGGCTTCAGCCTCCGCTTCCTCTCTCAGGCGCTGTTCTTCAGCTTCGCGTCTGGCATCGGCCTCAGCAAATTTAGCTCTTGTATTCAGAACTTTCAGAACAACGTAAGCAATTGCGAGTACTACTAATAATTTAAACATATTCGTCCTCCTTGGATTATCATCAGGATCGGTTACTGATACTTCATGTTCTGCGGGCGCAGCACGAGGATGTCTGCGTCGATATCATACTCAGCCGTGTTGATGAACCAGACCTGTCCTAAGCTGATCCCGTGGCCCCTGCCTGCAGCATCCTTCAGGAAGTTTTCGATGCTGTCGATGTTAGGCAGCCCGAATCCGGCAGCTTCCGCTCTGTAGTGCATCGGAAGCACCAGCTTAGGTGTCGTTCTTTCGATGAGATCAAGAGCCTCACGGCGGTCGTATGTGTAAACACCGCCGACCGGTACGAGAGCTATGTCCGCATCTTTGAGGAGCTCAAGGTTCTCTTCCGTGAGAAGATCATCGAGCACTTCCCCTATGTCGCCGTAATGTACGAGCTTCTCACCTGTGGCCCTGTGTGTGACCACGTATATTCTGTTGACACCTCTGAGAGCGCCTTTCTCAGGATCGTGGAACGTATCTATCCACTTCACTTCAAACGGGCTTTCATCCTTAGGCTCGATCACTATCGCCTTATCATAGTTGTGGTCGAAGTGATCGTGTGAACAGAGCACCTCACTCGCTACATCTTTTATATCTCCGAATCCTTTGACCGAGCCCGGCTCATACGGGTCAAAGACTATCGAATATCCGGTCTCTTCGTCAAGGATCTTGAAGCATGAATGTCCTACGTATTTTATGATCATAACAGTCCCCTTCTTATCTGATCAGCGAGATAGCCGATTCCAGAGTTCTGATCTCGCAGATACCGCTTCCCTTTTCGTACTCTCCATCCAGAGTCCAGTGTACGCCTTCATCGATCTCAAACGTTACATTATGAGCCGAGTATTTTTCTATCTGGTGGGACTTGAACGTACCGTTCAGAATACTGGCAGTCGTATCGCTCAGTTCTATCAGATCTCTAGGCATTCTTATCAGGAGCACTTCCATCAGGCCGTCGTTCATGTCGACGTCCAGTTTCTGGAGATTGACGATCCCTCCGATGGATCTCGAGTTGCATACTCCGCCGAGTACATAATCACCCTCATGCACTTCTTCGTCAGGTGTGCCCTTCTCAAGAGTGATCCTGGCATGTATCGATTTTATATGCGCAAGCTCTTTTACACCTGCCATCACATACGCGGAATGCCCGAGGATGTTCTTTATATTCTGAGGCACTGAATATGTTGTGGATGTAAATGCGCCGAAGCTTGCAACGTAGCTGAAATAGCGTCCGTTGAAACTTCCGATGTCTACGTGCGCAGGTGTTCCGTTTATGATCCTGTCTACACAGGCAGGGATCGATCTCGGAAGACCTATGGAATTCGCGAAGTCGTTTGTCGAGCCTGCCGGTATGTAACCTATAGGCGTCCTGTGACCGCCGCTGATCATTCCGTCTATGACTTCGTTCAGAGTACCGTCACCGCCGGAAACCACTACTGTATCGACTTCTCCGCCGTATTCGGCCGCAAAGTCCCTGGCATCACCCTTCCCCGTTGTCATAAGCACCTGTGTCAGATACCCGGCCCCTGAGAATCTTTCTATTATCTCCGCCATGTACTTAGGCGCCTGCATCAGGCCCGATTTCGGGTTCATTATAAACAGCAGCTTTTTTCTTTCATGTATCATACCGTTTCCTCCGGATATGTATTTTCACGAATCACTATTCATCATCATCGGATTCGAGTTCAGCTTTCCGCAGTTCCATCTCCTCCTGGATCATTTCCATGAAAACCATGGTTTCGATAAGATCGTCGATCTCCTTTTCGCGTTTTTCATCATAGCCCGGGTCGAACCTTCTCGACATCCTCACAGCAAGGCTGTCCAGAGATCTGTCTACCATGTCGTACTCGCCTATGATGAGCTTGTTCCACATCTCATCGCCGTTGGCGCCATACTGTTTTATAAGGTACTCCTTGATCTTTGCAGGAGTCAGTCTGCCCCGCCGCATATGTATATCCCACGACTTGTTGAACATCATGCCTATGCACAGCACCCAGCTTATGAGGTAGAACCACAGCATCATGGCTACGATATTTGAGAATGCTCCATAAAGAACGTTGTAGTTGGTGGCCCGTGATATGTACAGCGAGTACAGCCATGTGACTATCAATATGCCGAGGGTCGCAAACAGCGCACCCGGAAGGACCGCACTGACCGGAACACGTATACGCGGGAGAAGATAGTAATTCGCAAGGATAACAATGAAGAACATCACCGCGAGAACAGGCGTCCTGAGGCCTGAAATAAGTCCCTCAATATATGTGTTCTGCAGGATCCTCCTTGCGATAAGATCGCCATACACGTAGCCGACTACTGTTATGGCGACCGCCAGTATTGAGAAGGCAGCGATCGGGATCGATTTGAGTCTTTCTGTAAAGAAACTGAATCTGTATCTGCCGTAGCTGAGGGTATATGTTGTCAGCCTCGACAGCGAAAAAGCGAGCGATGAACTCGCCCAGAGAGCGAGGATTATCATGAAGAAACTGCTTAATGCAGTGGATGATGCAGAGAACAGGCTCTGAAGGAAGCTGCCCATCTCGGTCGACAGGTGCATTTCAAGCCAGTCCTTTATGAAATCCATCGATACATCGAAGATACCGAGAACCTGCGTGAGTACGATCAGCATCGGAACTGATGCCATAAAGAAGAAATACGCGATCTGCGCAGCAAATCCCGCATAATACTGGTCGTCAAACTGCCTCCACAGGTGGAAGCCGATTTTCAGAGCTCTTTTCCATGTGAGATGGAGCTTCTTTTGTTCCGGATTATCAGTTGTACCGTCCCAGAATTCACTCATGATGTCAGTTTAGCCGGCATCAGCCGAGCAGTCTCTCCAGTTCCTCAAGAGCTTTCGCTCTGTGGCTAATGGTATTCTTGAAATCTGTTCCGAGCTCAGCAAACGAACTGCTGTATCCCTCCGGTATGAATACCGGGTCATATCCGAAGCCGCCTTCGCCTTTTTTCTCTTTTGCGATGTGGCCTCTGCACTCGCCTCTGGCTACCAGTACGTATCTGTCGCCCTGTGGCAGTGCATCTTTCGGAACGTCCTTTTCATTCGGATATATAAGTGTGATGACCGTGACGAACTTAGCTGTTCTCTCGCTTTCAGGCACTCCGTCAAGAGCGGCCAGCAGCTTTGTATTATTGTCATCATAAGTACAGCCTTCTCCTGCGTATCTTGCGCTGTAGACGCCCGGCGCGCCGCCGATCGCGTCTACCATGAGGCCGGAATCGTCAGCTATGACAGGGCTGTCAAGATATTTTGCAAGCGAAGGATCGGCAGCGATCATATCCATGATCACGCTGGCCTTCAGGTGTGAGTTTTCTTCAAAGGTGGTGCCTGTCTCTTCAATGTCGTCTGCCGGGATTCCCGCGTCATCGCGCGTGATGACATCGAGGCCGTACTTCCCGAGAATGGCCCTTATTTCCTTGATCTTATTTTTGTTCTGTGATGCTAGTATTGCTGTTCTCATAGATAGTTAATTGTATCATTTTTCACGTGCGGCCGCCATCATCAGAGCGCATTCTATGCGCTTTCTGTGGAGTTTGCAGCCGAAGCGGTATACCTTGTTGATATCACCGTTCGAGTGGTAATTGTTTGCAGCGCATCCGCCTGCGCAGTAAAGCCTTGCCCAGCAGTCCCTGCAGTCGTCACGCGTGTATATGTTGTTTCCTTTTCTGAATATGCCGACTGTCTCCGGATGGGTTATGCCGTCATAAATATTTCCGACGATCATGTCGTCATCGCCCACGAACTGGTGGCACGGGTAGAGGTCTCCGGTCGGAGTCACAGCGAGATATTCAGTCGCCACACCGCATCCGGCTACTCTCTTATAAATGCACGGGCCGCCCGTCAGGTCGACGGTATAGTGATAGAAGCTGAAGCCTTCGCCCCTCTCCTCTCTCGCAAGCATTTCAAGCGCGAGTTTTTCATATTCCTCAAAGAGCTGAGGCAGATCTTCTTCGTGGAGAGCATACGGAACATCAGGATCCGATACTACAGGCTCTATCGACGTCTCCCTGAATCCGAGATCGGCCATGGCCATGACGTCTGCCGCAAAGTCCTTGTTATACGCAGTGTATGTGCCGCGCATGTAGTACTCCGGCGACCTCTCCGCATTTTTCAGGCGCGAGTCTACAAGGGCCTTAAAGTTTCCCATTATCATGTCATAAGTGCCGCCGCCGGACTTGCTGTGCCTCATTCTGTCATGAGTTTCACGTCTGCCGTCCATGCTGAGCACCACATTGCCCATTTCCCTGTTCGTGAAGTCTATTACATCCTCATCGATCAGCACTCCGTTTGTTGTGAGCGTAAAGTTGAAGATCTTGTTGTGTGTTTTCTCGAGTTCTCTTCCGTAAGCCACGATTTCCTTGCAGACATCCCAGTTTATCAGAGGTTCTCCTCCGAAGAAATCGACTTCGAGATGCTTTCTTGCACCGGAATGCTCCACAAGATAATCGAGGGCGCGCTTTCCGACCTCGGCGCTCATGATGCCGCTCTTGCCGCTGTAATCGCCTTTGCCTGCAAAGCAGTATTCGCAGTCCATGTTGCATCCGTGGGCAACGTGAAGGCAGATCGCCTTGAGGACCGACTGTTTTATCTTTATCTCATCTGCAGCCTGTTCAAACGGGTCTTCAGACCAGAGCAGCCTCTGTCCGTAAAGCTCAGCAATATCTTCCAGAGTCTCATCAGCATCCTCTGCTGAGATCCCGTGCTTTTCTGCGATCTCTGACGAGATCCGGCTGACGAGTCCTTCGTCCCCGAGAACTTCACCGGCTCCTCTTCTGAGAATTTCAGCGTCCAGCTTCTGTATCGCATCATAAGCAACTTCGTCCACCGAATGCACGGCACCGCTTGCGGCGTCGATCACCATATTGAATCCGTTTAAAATGTATTGATGTATCATTGTTTTTCCTTAACTGAAGCAAAAAGAAAAAGCGGCGCTGCATTTAGCAGCGCCGCCGTAAGCATCTTACTTTTCCTTGCGCTGCTCGCAGTGCTGATTTGCAACGCTGCAGGAAGTCTTGCTTGCAGACTGGCATGAAGTCTGGCACTCACCGCATCCGCCTGTGACCTTGGACTCAGCCATGTTTCTTGTTGTGATAGTCTTAATTCTCTTCATTTTGAATCCCTCCGTCTGATTTTATCCATATGTAGGATACCATTACGCCGCACGTCTGTCAATCTGGTACGGGCAGCTGAAACGCATGCCGGTCTTAGATCTCAACTGAGAATACAGAGCCCGGATCCTCTGCAGATCCGCTTTCAGATCCTTCACTTTTGCTCTCCTCAGTCAGATAATCAGTAAAGCTTGATGCGTTGTAAACTTTCGTTTCTGCAGATACTTTTTCTTTTGCATCGAACCCGGCCTTCGCCTCAGATATGAACGTAGGGACTTCAGGTGCTTCGAAATCTGTAGGAATAGCTGTTCTTGGGAACTCGAGCGTAGCGCGCTTCTCGAAAGGCGTCTTTTCCTTTTCAGGTTCAGCAGCCGGTTCCGGCTCATGATTTTCAGGAGCAGCTGTGATCCTGAAATCAAATACCGCTTCCTTCCTCATGTCTCTGTTGACTATTCTGATCCTGTCAGCCTTTCCGTCTGTGCTGTCAGCCTTGACGAGAATATCCCTAACCTCGCCCGCTGCGATGTCAAGAGTCACATCCTGGCCCGGAATAGGCGGAAGATCCCAGTTTCTGGTATCAGGATTGTATGCGGTATGGAAGAATCTGACCTTTCCTACCGTGACATTTATGTGATAGATGCAGTCCTGATTTACGCTAGGGAGAAGGCATTCGCTCTGCTTGTCTCCAAGCTGTCCCCTGAGATTGACGGTGCCTCTCGCTGTTCTGTATACGAGGCCTCTGTACTCATTGCGGGCATTGACCTGCTCACTCACGATGATAACATCGCAAGGCGCATTGTTGATCACATACTCGGTAGTCGACCCGATATTGTTCAGCATGTCGTCCTTTGAGGACTTTGTCATGACTATGAGATCGGCTCCGATCTCGCGAACGGCTCTTGCGATCCTGACACCCGGCTTGCCTACAGCCGACAGCTTTGTCACCTTGTATCCATCCAGTGTCTCAGCTATGAGATCGAGCTTTTCATCAAGCTCCTTTCTGGCAGCTTTCTCGACTTCGGTCCTTACGGAATATCCCAGTCTCTCGTCTATCATCATTAGCACGAGTTCTGCCTCTTCAGGAGTGTAATGCTTCTTCACGTAAGCAATGGATTTAAGGCTGCGCTGTGTTTCTTCGATTGGGATAAGTATCTTTTTCATCAGTTTATCCTCTTCTAAATTCCCAATATTTTAACTGTTTTATTGTAGCACGCTGTTATTGATTATATCAATTTAATTAATTCTATTTAAGGAACTTGCTGTTGTTCGTCAGTATGAATATTTCAGCGACCGCATAGAGCACCAGATAGTCGTCATCATAGGAGTTGATGAGGTCGTTTCTGCACCTGCCGTGCTGGTCAAACAGAAGGTTCGGCGAACCTCCGATGACCGCCTTCAGCTTTCCCTCGTGCTCTATCGTGTAGTTGCACGATATCTTTGCCTTCATGCACGACGGGAAGAGTGTCATTCTGAAAACGCCTGCATCCGTATCTGCTTCAAAGCCCTCGCCGTGAGAGTCCTTGAATCTTCTGATCTCACCGAAGTGCTCACCGTCAGAAAACAGCTCAAAGCCTGCGGATTCAGCAGGATAACCCTTGCTGTCAAGAGCGTGAGGTACGATCGAAGCCATCTCATTGCCGTCCGTATCGAACACCTTTGCGGTGAACGGACGCAGTGAGGTCTCTACCCTGAGCACGTCATTGCCGTCCGAATCCCTGAAGTACCCCTCAACAGAGTTGTGATAATAGAACCTGTAGAAATCGAGTGTCTCCGGCACTTTTGCGTCTCTGTCAGAATCGAGATTTTCAATGAGTTCCGTAAGGTGCTTCACCAGCATCACCGATGCCAGTTTGAATCCCGCAAACACCGCGTATCTTTCAGGAGTCACCTCTGCTTCTTCAGGGTTTACGAGATTGTCGAACCTGTACTCATCCTCTTCTTTCCTGATGATGTTATCCAGTCTTGTTACGTGTTTTACATCGATGAAGTTTTTGCCGCGCGAGATCACCACGCAGTCTTTGAAGCTGCATGGTCCGAAAACGATGCTGTCGCCAGGAAAGCCCTTGTGCTCAGCGATCCATGGTTTGCCGAGAGGCGTATCGAGATCACGGAGCTTTTCGTACAGCTCGGCGATGGTCATATCGGTCTTTACGATCTTTTCATATATGCTGCGGTCATTACGCTTGCCTCCGCCGCGGTTCCAGAAAATCCCGAACGCCAGCAGCAGGGTGATGCCGCCCATGATGAACCTTCCTACGGACATCATGAGCAGGCTCAGTATGACTGCCAGCACCCCGACAGCGGTTATAGCTTTATCTTCTTTCATGTGAGATCAGATCCCCTTTAAATACCCTTATTTTTTCTATGCAAGCAGAGCGTCGATAGCTTCCCTTACAGCCTTGCGGTTGCTCTCAGCCTCTTCAGCTGTTGCTCCCTGTGCCATAACGTAAGTCTTGATCTTAGGCTCTGTTCCCGAAGGTCTTACTGCAACAGCGCATCCGTCTTCGAGCTTATAGAAGAGAACGTTGCTCTTTGTGAATCCCGGAACATCTCCGAGGTAGTCTGTTACGCTTTCTACCTTGAGACCGATCTCTGCCGGAGCATCCTCTCTGATGCGTGCCATTACTGCTTCTCTTCTCTCAGCCGAGTCAAATCCCGCAAATACTGTGGATTCGGTATTCTCTACAAAGTATCCGTACTTCTCATAGAGCGCCATGAGTCCGTCGTAAACCGACATTCCCTGTGCCTTATAGTAGCATGCCATCTCTGCCATCATCATTGCTGCGTATACAGCGTCCTTGTCTCTTGCATATGATCCGCCAAGGAATCCGATACTCTCCTCGAATCCGAAGAGGAAGTGCTCGTCTCCGTTCTCATCGAGATCCTTGATCTTCTCGCCGATGAACTTGAATCCGGTCAGCACGTCGTACATCTTGACGCCGTTGTCTGCTGCGATCTTGTCTGCCATTACTGTCGAAACGATGGATTTGCATACGAAAGGCTTCTCAGGCATTGTGCCGAGTTCCTTTCTGACTGTGAAGATGTAGTCGAGCATGAGGCATGCTTCCTGGTTGCCCGAAAGGATCTTGTATCCGTCCTTGGCCTTTACGACCGCACCGCATCTGTCACTGTCAGGGTCTACGCCGATAACGAGTTCTGCGTCATTCTTCTTAGCGTACTCGATGGCAAGAGCGAATCCCTCGGTATTCTCAGGGTTCGGCGACTTGACAGTCGGGAAGTTGCCGTCCGGTACCATCTGCTCTTCAACCGGGATGATAGCTCCGTAACCCTGTCTTCTCAGGATCTCAGGAACCAGCTTGTAGCCTGCTCCGTGGAAAGGTGTGAAGACGATCTTCATTTCCTTTGCTACCTGATCGATGTACTTGCGTGTGATCGAAGTCTCCATGACCTTGCCGATGTATGTCTCGTCCATCTCATCGCCGAGGATCTCAACGAGTCCCTCTTCGAGAGCCTTGTTGTAGTCCATCGTCTTTACATCCTTGAAGATGTCGACCTTGGCTATCTCAGCAGATACCACGTCTGCATGCTCAGGTCCGAGCTGGGCGCCGTCTGCCCAGTATGCCTTGTATCCGTTGTATTCCTTAGGGTTGTGGCTTGCTGTGATGTTGATTCCCGCGATCGAGCCTGTCTCTCTTACTGCGAATGAAAGCTCAGGTGTCGGACGCATGTCATCAAAGATGTAGGCCTTGATGCCGTTTGCAGCAAGAACTGCAGCAGCCTCTTCAGCGAACAATCTCGAATTGTTTCTCGAATCGTGAGCGATAGCAACGCCGTTTCCTTCAGGGGAATCGCCGCCGATCTGTCCGCCCTTTGCGATTATGAGATTGGCCAGACCCTGTGTGGCATATCTGACGGTGTATACGTTCATCATGCCGATGCCTGCTCCCATAATTCCTCTCAGACCTGCAGTACCGAAGGTGAGCATGGCCTTGAACCTGCCCTCTATCTCCGTTTCATCTCCTTCGATTGCTCTGAGCTCTTCCTTTGTCTTTTCATCAACTACGTCTGATGCAAGCCAATACTCGTACTCTTCTCTGTAAGTTCTCATTTCTGTCCGCCTTTCTTTTAACCTACTTCTTCAAACTGCGAGTTGTATAATTCTGCGTAGGCTCCGCCCTTTGCGAGCAGCTCCTCGTGTGTGCCCTGTTCCACGATGTCACCATGATCCATCACAAGGATAAGATCGGCATTCCGGATGGTCGAGAGCCTGTGTGCGATGATGAAGCTCGTCCTGTCTTCAGTAAGAGCATCCATCGCCTTTTGAATTTCTTCCTCTGTTCGTGTATCTACTGACGAAGTCGCTTCGTCGAGTATCAAAAGTCTTTTGTCTGCCAGCACGGCACGTGCGATCGTAAGGAGCTGTCTCTGCCCCTCGGATATGTTTGTCGCATCTTCGTTGAGCATCATCTTATATCCGCCCGGAAGCGCCTTTATGAAGTGATGCGCCTTGGCCGTCTTCGCAGCCCTGATGATCTCTTCGTTTGTAGCGCCTTCCCTTCCGTAGGCGATATTCTCTCTGATGGTGCCGCTGAACAGCCATGTATCCTGGAGCACCATCGCGAAGTTGTCGCGCAGCTCCTTTCTGGTGAATTCCCTGATGTCGCGGCCGTCAATAAGTATGGCTCCGCTGTCTACATCATAGAACCTCATAAGTAATTTTACCATAGTTGTCTTGCCGGCGCCCGTAGGACCTACAATTGCTATCTTCTGACCCGGCTCAACTTTTGCGCTGAAGTCCCTGATGACCGGATGATCCTTCTTATATCCGAATCTCACGTGTCTGAATTCAACAGCACCCTTTACTTCACCCATCTCATCAGCAGCTCCCGGAGCATCGATCTCCTCGTCCTCGTTCAGGAATTCGAAGACTCTCTCCGCTGCGGCTGCCATCGACTGCACCTGATTCATTATCTGTGCGATGTCCTGTATAGGCTGCCCTATATTTTTGACATACTGTACGAAGGCCTGTATGTCTCCGACTCCTATAGCTCCTTTTACGCAGAAGATGCCTCCTGCAACTACAACTGCGGCATATCCGAGGTTGCTCACGATCCTCATCAGCGGACGCATCAGTCCTGAGAGGAACTGTGACTTCCATGCGGATTCATACAGCTTTTCGTTGGACTCGTCGAATTCCTTTGTGACCTCGCTCTCCCTGTTGAAAGCCTTTACTACCAGATGTCCCGAGAAGGTTTCTTCGACCTGTCCGTCGATAATACCCAGATATTTCTGCTGAGCAGAAAAATGCTTCTGCGACACCTTGATCAGCAGGCCCATAACCAGTGCGGAAAGCGGTATCACGAGGAGCGCAATGAGCGTCATTGTGACATTTATGGTAAGCATTACGATGATGATGCCCACCATGCTTATTATAGCCCAAATGAAGTTGGAAATGCTCTGGCTCAGCGATTGTCCGAGCGTATCTACGTCATTTGTTATCCTTGAAAGTATCTCACCTGTCTGTACCCGCTCAAAGTAGCCTATCGGCATGCGGTTGATCTTCTCGGAAATGTCACGCCTCATCCTGTAGACTATCTTCTGTGTGATATTTGTCATGATGAGAGCCTGTATGTACTGAGCGATCGCGCCAATGAAGTAGAGCGCCATTGTCAGGAGAAGCACATGCGCCACGGCGTCAAAATCGATCCCGCCCGTGCCGTGGATCTTGTTCATCACACCTTCTGCAAGAAGAGTGGTCGCGCGTCCCATGACTTTAGGACCTACTGTCTCAAACACAGTAGCAATTGCGGACACGATAACAACGACCACCAGGGCGAATTTGTACCCGCCCATGTAGCTGAGCGTGTCTCCTACCGCCTTGCGGAAATTCTTAGGCTTTTCACCCGGAGCCAGTATGCTGCTCGGGCCGCCGCCGCGCCTTCTCTGGCGCTTTCCGTCGCCCTGCCCGGTCTGAAGCTCTTCAGCTTCCTCTCCGGTCCGTGCTTCGTATTCTGTTTTCGGCTTCTTTTCTTCGCTCATCAGCTATGCGAGCGCTGCCTCCGACAGCTGGGATATCGCGGTATCCCTGTATATTTCGCAGGTCTCCATAAGTTCCTTATGAGTCCCTTTGCCTACTATCCTTCCTTCATCAAGCACGATTATCTGCTCCGCATGGAGTATCGTGCCTACTCTCTGCGCCACTATTATGCGCGTACTGTCAGTTATGTGTTCTGCCAGCGCCTTTCTGAGCGTGACATCGGTCTTCATGTCGAGGGCTGAGAATGAATCATCAAACAGCATGACCGCAGGTTTTTTGATAACTGCTCTTGCTATTGCGAGCCTCTGCTTCTGGCCGCCGGATACATTGGCGCCGCCCTGCGACACCTCCCGGCCGAAGCCCTCAGGTCTTTCATCTATGAATTCCGTTGCCTGCGCTATCTCCGCAGCCAGCCTTACTTCTTCATCACCTGCATCCTCATCGCCCCAGCGGATGTTTTCAGCTACAGTGCCCGAGAAGAGTATGCCCTTCTGAGGCACGTATCCTATGGCATCTCTAAGTGACTCGAGTTTTATGTCTCTGACATCGATGCCGCCGACCGTGACCCGGCCTTCCGTGACATCGAAGAATCTCGGTATCAGGTTGATGAGCGTAGTCTTTCCGCATCCCGTTGCGCCGATAATGGCCGTAGTCTCTCCCGGCTTTGCAGTGAAGTCGATATCCGTAAGCACGTCCTCTTCGGCGTCAGGATATCTGAAAGTAACATGCTCAAATCTGATCTCTTCGCCTTTGCTGCGGCCATTCTCCTTACTGCCTGTGAGAACAGCAGCATCTTCTTTATCTTTTATCGAAGTCTCTGTATTGAGCACCTCGTAGACTCTGTCTGCAGCGATCCCCGCTCTCGGGATGAATATGGCCATGCTGGCTATCATGAGGAAAGAGAAAACTATCTCCATTGCGTAAGCGATAAAGGCCGTCATCGTGCCTACCTGAAGACCTCCCGCGTCTATGCGTCCTGCCGCTACCCAGGTGATCCATATCGACAGCCCGTACATGATGATCATGAGTATAGGCGTGATCGAGATCATGGCTCTGTTAACGAAGAGCTGATTCCTGTAGAGGTCATTGTTGGCCTTGTCGAATCTTTCCTCCTCGGTCTCTTCTCTTCCGAAAGCGCGGATGACCTGGATGCCCGTCAGTATCTCACGCGATACCGCATTGAGAGCATCGATGAGCGACTGCATTATCCTGAACTTCGGCATGGCTATCACGAACATAGTGCCTACCATCAGCAGGATGGCGATTACTCCGGTCACTATTACGAAGTTCATGTGAGCATGGGTCTGATAGACCTTTATGATAGACCAGGTGCATATGCACGGCGCAAAGAGCATCATTCTGAGCATCATCGTGGAAGTCATCTGCACCTGCTGGATATCGTTCGTTGCGCGGGTGATCAGCGATGATGTCCTGAACTCAGTCATCTCAGCATTCGAGAAAGACATTACGTTAGCGAAAAGGCGCGATCTGAGGTCACGTCCTATGCTGGCTCCTACTCTCGCAGCAAGCAGCGATATAAGCGTAGTGAATGCCATGACCGATATGGACATCAGCAGCATCAGTCCGCCGCATCTGAACATGAACGAGTTCTGGATCGCCAGAAGATCGAGACCGGCCTCACGGTCGCAGTCTCCTGCATAAGCAATGCCCATGGCCAGCATGTTGCTGTTTATCTCACGGCTTTTCCCGCTGATCTCGGATATGCTTCCGCTGCCGCTGCCGGCTGATGCCTCTGCATCAGACAGCGTTTCCCCGTTCTTTTCGGCATATCGCCTTACCAGCGGAGTGAGCAGGGCTATGTCCAGCTCATCAAGTTCATCTTCAGACATTTCCCTCCTGTAGTACGTAGAGCCGGGATCTGCTTCAGTTTCGATCCCATACGCATCGTCCCATAGATCACGCTGGCTGTCATCCATCAGCGCTTCAGCTGCAATGAACTCCTCGCCTGTTATCGCTTCAGGTACTATATGCTCTATGCCCCTGTTCTGGATGCCGGTGTCGATAAGCGCCTGCGTGTACTGCGGCAAATTCATCTCACAAAAAGCCTGTCCTGCCATAAGAAGCAGAACAAGCAGTGCGGTCCATTTATAAGGTATTAAAGTTCTGAAGAGATTCTTCATCTATTAGTCGTATTTTGAAGTCCTTGTTTCATCTATGCTGCCGACACACTCAAGTGCCCGCACTATATCCTCGAGGCATGTGACCTCTATCACGTTGTCACGGTCAAGCTGCCTGCAGAATTCCTGATCCCTCATGTCGTCAAGAAAGCTGAAAAAGCGGTCATAATAACCGTTTACGTTATATACCATCACAGGCTTGTTTACCTTGCCGAGAAGGCCGAGGCGCTTGTAAGTCATTACCTCTGTGATCTCATCAAGAGTACCCATTCCGCCCGGAAGAGCTATGAAGGCATCTCCGTTGTCGATCATCCAGCTGCGCCTTGTCGACATGTCGTCGGAGATCACGACCTCAGCAAGATCATCGCGCGTCTCCTCTGCCAGAATAAAGAACCGCGGCGTGACTCCTATAGCCTCGCCGCCGCCTTCTATCAGGGCATCTGAAACAGCACCCATCATTCCGGAGTTTCCCGCTCCGTAGATGAGAGTATGTCCCTTGGATGCCATCCACGCACCGAGTTCTCTGGCGCGCGCGATGTATTCAGGGTCCATTCCTTCAGCTGCTCCGCAGTATACTGTTATTTTCATGGCCTACATTACCGATCTGGCCTGCATGTCCTTGAGTACAGTCTCTTCCGCTTCTTCTTTGTCCCACTCAGGGTCGTAGAAGAGGTTGAGTCTGAGCTCATTGGAGATCTCTCTGAGCAGCTTGCATCCTGCGATGCTGTTGCCCTGGGCATCGAGTGCAGGTCCGAACACTCCGATGCCGGCACGCTTGTCGGATACTGACAGCAGTCCGCCGCCGACTCCGGATTTTGTAGGGATTCCTACCTTGATCGCGAATGTTCCCGATCCGTCGTACATGCCGCATGTCAGCATGAGAGTCTTTGCGATACGCGCCGTACGCGATGACATGTATCTCTTTCCGTCGATATTACATACGCCGTCATTTGCCAGCTTCTTGCCCAGATTGGCGAGCGATTCGGCTGTGACGTTCATCGAGCACATCTTAGTGTAGAATCTGAGAGTATCTTCTACATCCGTTGTGATGATGCCCTTGCTCTCGAGCAGGTACGCGATGGAACGGTTACGTGAGCAGGTCTTCATTTCCGAGTCAAACACTGCCTCGTTCAGTTCTATGCCCATGTCTGAGCATACATTTCTTGTATATCTGATCATGTCCTGGAACGATACCTCAGGCAGGAGCAGTCCGCATACAGCCAGGGCGCCGGAGTTGATCAGAGGATTGTAAGGTTTCGAATTGCTGACGTCGAGCTCAACGAGGGAGTCAAAAGCTTCTCCTGAAGGTTCCATTCCTACCTTTTTGAATACCGCCTTGAGTCCGCATACCTCGAGCGCAACTATGAGCATTATTACCTTTGAAACTGACTGGATCGTAAATCTCGTGTCGTAGTCACCGAGGCAGATCTTTTCACCCTTGAGCGGGTAAAGGCATATACCGAGCTGATGAGGATCCATTTTTCCCAGTTCCGGTATATAGGTTGCCACCTTGCCGTTTGGGATCCTCTCCCTTGCAAGGTTCATCGCCTTTTCTATTATTTCTTCTGCTCTCTTTGTTTCGATCAGCTGATAGTGCTTGTCAATAACAGGTTCCATTACAACTGTATCTTTGGCAAGCATTTTTTCATTTGTATTCTCAGCCATTTTAACCTCCCTGTTTTGGCCGCCGCATCTTAATAAGCGGCAGTCCGGAATGCTTTTTACTACCAGATTATAGATATTTAATTGTACATCATAATCGGATTTTTTAAAAGATACGCATGTATTAATCCCCTGCCCGGGGTTAACTTTCCGCAGCGCTTTTGTTAAAATGCAAAATATCAGAAAGAAGAATATCCGGGAGGCTGAAATGTCAGACAATCACGATCACGGTCACATTCATACACATGAGCATTTTCATGAGCACACTCATGTAGATGAGAACGGACATGAATACACACATACGCATATCCACGGAGACGGATCCCATGATCACGATCACGGCCATGTGCACTCGCCTGCACACACAAAGGCCGTGCTCAACAGAATGAGCCGCATAATCGGTCACATGGAATCCACAAGGCGAATGGTGGAGGACGGACGCGACTGCTCTGAAGTTCTGATACAGCTTTCGGCAATCGAGTCAGCCATCAAATCAGTGAGCCGCGTTATCCTCAAGGAGCACATGTCCACATGCATCATCGATGCCGTCAAGAAAGATGACCTCGACAGCATTGAGGAACTCAACAAGGCCATCGATAAATTCATCAGATAGCAGGGATCCTGCAGATATAAATCAAAGGGAGCATCCGGAGATGCTCCCTTTTTGGTCTTTTGATCTTTTGTACGACTTATTTGTAAGCTGCTGCAAGCTCTTCTGCCAGTGCTTCGAGCTGTGCCCTGCTGGCATCGTTGAGAGCGGAAACGATCTTTACATCGTTCTCGCAGTATGTCATGTTCTTGCAGCCTTCGAGCATGCCCTTCATCACTTTTGCAGCCTGAGGTGCCCAGGAACCGTTCTCGATGAACGCAAGTCTCTTGTTCTGGTAATTGCGCTCAACAAGGGAATCGATGAACTCTCTCATGAACGGGAAGATGCCGTTGTTGAAAGTCGTTGTAGCGAATACGACTGTATCATATCTGAACGCATCTTCAACAGCCTCTGCGATGTCGTCTCTTGCGAGATCGGTGACCTCGACTTCAGGAACGCCCTTTTCCTCGAGCTTCTCTGCGAGGAGCTCTACTGCCTTCTTTGTGTTGCCGTATACGGAAGTGTAAGCGATGACTACGCCCTTTGATTCAGACTCGTACTTTGACCATGTGTCATAGAGACCGAGGTAGTATCCGAGATCCGAAACGAGGACAGGACCGTGGAGTGCACAGATGGTCTCGATGTCAAGCTTCGCAGCCTTCTTCAGGACTGCCTGCACCTGAGGACCGTACTTTCCTACGATACCGAAGTAATAACGTCTTGCTTCGCAAGCCCAGTCATCGTCTTCTTCACTTGTCTCGCCGATCTTGTCGAGTCCTCCGAATCTTCCGAAGGCATCAGCAGAGAACAGCACCTTTTCCTTTGCATCATATGTCATGATTACTTCCGGCCAGTGCACCATAGGAGCAGTGATGAAGCTGAGTGTATGGCTTCCGAGCTCAAGTGTGTCTCCCTCCTTGACGACCACTCTTCTGTCGGCATAGTCTTCGCCTTCGAAGAAGTTGGCTATCATGGTGAATGCCTTCTGTGACGATACGATCTTTGCCTCAGGGAATGCTTCCATGAACGCCTTGACAGATCCGGAGTGGTCAGGCTCCATATGCTGTACCACCAGATAGTCAGGGGATCCGGCAGCTTCTTTCACCTTGCCGATCCACTCATCAGCAAAATGTCCGTCAACGGAATCCATTACTGCAGTTTTTTCGTCTTTGATGACATATGAGTTGTATGCCATGCCTTCAGGCACGATATAGTGGCCTTCGAAAAGATCGATGTCATGATCGTTGACACCTACATACAGGATATCATTTGAAATCTTCATTCTTGAACAGTCTCCTTGATTGTTTTACTCAGCTTTCCAGAGCGAGTGCAGGTTGCAGTATGCGTAAACTGCCTCTACCTCATCACCGTCGCAGATCTTAAAGCATGCTGCCGGAGCATCGCCCGGGTTGAGGGCTTTTCTCTGATTGCCCTGCTTTGTCTTCAGCGCGATCCATTCGATGAAGTGCTCAGGGATCATCGGATGCTCAACAGCTCCGACCTTAACTTCTACAACATCGCCCTTTACTTCGAATACAGGCACATGCTTTTCGAATGCAGCATCTGTAGTTCCGGGTACGATCTCCTTCATTGGTTCTCCGCAGCATATGACGGGAACGCCGGTCTTCTTAACGATAGCTACGATCTGTCCGCAGTGTGCGCACTGATAGAATTTCATTTCCATAATTATCCTCCCGGTAACAGTACCTTTAATTTACTCCGATAATTGTAGCATAGCGCGGCAAAACGGGCAATTGCAGGGCTGCTATTTTTGTTGACTGGTGTCGCTTTAGCGTGGTAAATTAATGTATCAAATCGAACAGAAAAAGCACTGAAAAAGCAAACGGAGGACCGATAAATGAAGACTTTACCTTTCAGATATGAAGTAATGAACGGAAAAGGAGAGCCGATGTTCATAAACGTCAGAAGAGCCGATCCTGACGATCTTGATAAAGTTATGGCACTGCAGGATGCTATCGTTGAAGCCCTGCCGGACAAAGACCTTTACGCAACTTTCACCAGAGAAGAATCTCTGGGTCAGCTCGAGCACGACATCTGCATGATCGCCGAGTGCGACGGTGAGGTCGCAGGATACTCCGTCATGATACCTAACGACCCTGACAATCCGGAGAACTACGGAAAGCATTTCAACTACGACAGAGAGCAGCTGGCAAAGACCGTTTCCATGGACCTTACGATGGTAGCGCCTAAATACAGAGGCCGCGGAATACAGCGTCTGTTCAACAAGCTGCGTCTCGGAATGGCTGCAGAAATGGGAGCAAGCGAAGCGCTGACCACAATTTCCCCGGACAATCCGTACAGCTACAGGAATTTCCTGGTGCTCAACTTTGATATCGTTGACGAAAGAGAACTGTACGGCGGAAAGCGCCGCTACATACTCAGAAAAACATTCTGATAAGACAAAAGCGGGCGATGCCCGCTTTTTTACTGCCTATTTTATTGCTGCCATGAAGCAGACCTTGCCGTCTTCGTTCAGGGCTCCGACTTCCATGAGTCCGTCCTCTGAAGGCCGTTTCACGAACCTGATCGTTTCACCTTCGTAGCACTGAAGTATGAATTGCATGTCAAGCTCTTTGATATCCATTTCAGCGAGCTGCGCGCATGTGAAGCAGCCCAGCATGGCTCTCACATAGTTGACATTGTTCATGTGACCGCCCCTGTCGATGTCTACGGAGCGTATCCGGTACTCTCCCAGAGGCTCTGCACCATCGAAGTTTTTGCCCATTCTGGTAAACGGCATGTCGTCAGGAGGTGCGATGCTGAAATCCGAATCCGGATAAAAATCCGCCATGTGACCCGGCCTGAAATCATCTCTTCGCAGCGCCGCCCATATGCTTCTCACATAGGCGATCTGCATTCCGTCTTTCGATAAGGCCCAGTCTCTTTCGCAGCTGACCCTCTCCGCCGGCTGTATCCACGTGGTGGCTTCAAGCATTTCATGTATCAGCGGTCTGCTGTTGATTCTGAGTCTCAGCTTCGAGATTATCCAGAACAGCCCGTTCCTTTCAAGCTCAAAGGCTCCGATCCCTACCGATTCCGCGTGTGTTCCCGCAAAATCCTGGAACATATCGAGCATGGCCGGGATGCTCATGAGCGAGTTCTCATCGCACATGCTCGGCATCACCTGCACACCCATCGTGCGGCTGCAATCCACCTTGCTCATCACGCATTCCTCCCGCCGCATCTGTCAATGAAGTACTTTACGGCGCCTACCATGCCTGCGTTGTTTCCGAGTTCTGCCGCCCTGAGCTTCAGCTCTGCCGCCATGTCCGGTGTGACCGTTTCGATGACTTTGTCGCGTACAGGCTTGACAAGAAGCTCATTCTGGGCAGAAACGCCGCCGCCTATGAGCACGACTTCCGGATCAAATATATGCACGAGACCGGTTATGCCTGCTGCGATCTCCGTGGTCCAGCCGTCGAGTATCTCAAGCGCACCGGCATCACCCGATGCTGCTGCTTCAAATATCTCTTTTCCGTTCAGCCAGTCTTTTCCGGACATCAATGCCCTTCTGACCAGAGCTCCGGTCGATGCGAAGGTCTCGTAATGCGAACCCCACTTTTTTTCTCCGGTCATCAGCAGGTCGGCATGTGTCGGGAAGTGCCCGATCTCTCCGCCGAATCCATGAGTTCCTTCAATAAGGTGTCCGCCGGATATGATGCCTCCGCCGACGCCTGTTCCGAGCACCACGCATATGACATCCCTGAGACCTCTTGCAGCACCTACCCAGGCTTCGGCAAGGGCAACGCAGTTGCCGTCATTGGCTATGGTCGCTCCAATGCCGTATCTTTCCGACAGCGGTCCGGCAACCGGGGTAAATGACCAGTCCGGAATATTGCCGCCGTTTTCGGCTACGCATCCCTTGTTTGTATCGATGCATCCTGCTGCTGAGACTCCGATTCCTTCGAAAGCACCGGCCTCAAGTCGGGAATCTTTAAGAAGCGTATCTATCCCGTTCATAACCGTTTCCATCACGGTCTCTTTTCCGCTTCTGTCGATAGGCACTTCACGGCGCATACTGACATTTCCGGCATCATCTACGATCCCGAGCTTTATGAATGTGCCGCCGATATCTACTCCCAGATACTGTTTATTCATGTTGTCTCCTAAATAATCTCAAGCATTTCTATTGTGAAGTTAAGCGCTTTTCCTGCCATCTCATGATTGCAGTCGAATGTGATGCTCTCATCGTCCTGAGCTGTTACAAGCGCGTCAAACGGCCTGCCGAGCTCGTCCTGCAGCATCACCTTGTCTCCGGTCTCAATACCGTCAAGTCCATGTATGGAAGCCTTTGGTACTGTTATTACCATGTTAGGATTCGGCATTCCGTATGCTTCTTCAGGCTCAAGATGAACATCGATGATGTCACCTACAGCCATCTCAGCAACAGCACGGTCGAAACCTCTGATCATGTCGCCCACTCCGCACACGAACTCGAGCGGCATTCCGCGGTCATACGAAGCATCGAACTGTGTCCCGTCGTCAAAAGTTCCTCTGTAATGTACCTTTACCTTCTTGCCTACGTTTGTTCCTTCAAAGAAATAGAGCGGTTCAAATCCTGCACCGCCTCCGCAGCCAGCACATCCTGCACAGTCCTGAGGGCTGCATCCGTGGTCATGGTCGTGATCGTGGCCATGCTCATGGTCGTGGTGATCGCAGTTGACTCCTGTGTTCTCGAGTTCGCCTGCAAGATATGCAGCGACAGCTTCATCAGTATTGCCCTCTGCTCCTGCGCAGACTTCGATGCCTGCTTCTGCAAGCGCATCCTGAGCGCCCTGGCCCATTCCGCCGCAGATCAGCACATCAATGTCACAGTCCTTGAGCAGCCATGCCAGCGCTTCGTGACCGACTCCGTTGGAATTCATCACCTCTGATGAAACGACCCTGCCGCCTTCCACTTCATATACTTTGAAATTCTCTGTTCTTCCGAAATGCTGGAAGACATTACCGTTATCATAAGTTACAGCTATTTTCATCAAAATCCTCCAAATTATTGTTTAGTATCCCAGATTGTCGTTGACCAGTATGACGAATATCCGGTTTTCATGTCTTGAATATCTCGTTGTAAGGAACTGGCAGCAGATCGTATCCGGGGACTTGCAGTCCATGCAAGAGCCGGTCTTTGAACAAGGCGTGTCAAGGCCGAATCTCTGAGCGTTGATCGGAGCTGCTACATTGCGCGCCCTCTTCATCGCGCTGTCGACATCCTTACAGATCTTGTTCATGCCGACTATGAAGATCACCTTTCGCGGTCCGTATGCGATAGCTGATACCCTGTTGGCATTTCCGTCGACATTTACGAGGATCCCGTCCTCTGTCATGGCATTGCAGCTTGCAAGGAAAACATCCACATCATATGCTGCAAGGGCTGCTGCACGCTTGTCAACCGCCAGATCCCTGTCGATGAAGCTGTAGTTGCCGACCTTCAGAGTATCTACCAGACCGATCTCACGCGCGCTTACGCTTCCGCCCATCGTTACCGAGCTTCCGTCCGGAATAAGACCGAGCGCGATCTGCAGAGCTTCTCCTTTGCTGTGAGCATAGAAGCCTTTCATGTTTCTCGACTCAAGTCCCTTTATGACTTTCTGTGCCAGCAAGTCATTTCTCTTTGTTATCATTTCGTTCATTGTATTCCTCCGGCTTCTCTGCTCCGCATCTGACTGCTGATTATATCACGCTTCTGTGTGTCTCGACATCAACTCTGATGGAATCGCCTGTGTCTGCCGCTCTGCGTCCCTCCCTGCTGGTTTGTTCATTTATGCAAGGATCGGCTTCCGGTTTCTTTACAGGCTTCGGCGACTTGTCCACAGGTGTCGAGTCGCCTATTCCGAGTGATTCGGAAACCACTCCGAGTGTTGATACGACCTTGGTTATATCTGTAGGCATGTATATCTTTGTAGCTCTTCCGTCTGCAACGTCTCTCAGCGCTTCAAGGCCCTTCAGCCTGAGAACACTCTCATCGATATGTGCTTCCCTAAGCTTCTCAAGGCCCTGCGCCTGAGCTTCATACACCAGTCTGATCGATTCCGCTTCACCCTGTGCAAGAGCGATCTTAGCCTCTTTTTCAGCTTCAGCGGCGAGCACCTTGGCTCTCTTGTCACCCTCTGCTCTCGATACTACGGATTCCTGGTGAGCCTGAGCTTCGAGGACTGTCTGACGTCTTTCACGCTCTGCCCTCATCTGCTTTGTCATGACCTCCTCGATTGCCGGAGGCGGATCGATGTTTTTGAGCTCAACTCTGTTTACTTTGATTCCCCATGGATCGGTAGCCTGATCCAGGATAGCTTCCATCTGGCTGTTTATGGTCTCTCTCGAAGAAAGAGTTGTGTCGAGTTCCATTCCGCCGATGATGCTTCTGAGAGTTGTTGCCGACAGATTCTGAAGACCTGCGATCGGATTCTCAACGCCGTATGTATATTTCTGAGGGTCAAACACCTTCGAAAAGACTACCGAGTCGACCTTTACCGATACATTGTCCTTTGTGATCACCGGCTGCGGCGGGAAGTCAAACACCTGCTCCTTAAGGGAGATCCTGTTCACGATATTGTCTATGACAGGGATCTTTACGTGGAGACCGGCATACCATACAGTCTTGAATTTTCCGAGCCTTTCAATGATGTATGCATGCTCCTGCGGTACTATCCTGATATTTGCTACTATGGCCCATAAAATGAGGACCGCTATTGCCAGATACCACATTCCCTGTATGATCGAAGCGACCATTCCGGCTACCGCCAGGATACCGATAAAAAACGATCCGGCCGAAGACGAATTAACTGCCGAACTTGCCTGGACCGGCCTGTTGAAATTTTTAGGTATATTACTCATTATATTATTACCTCCTGTCAGGAATTCTCACACAATAGTATAGCAACATTACCATATCTACGCAAAAGAAATACCACCGGTTATCCGGTGGTATGATCAGCCGTCAGTCTGCATACCATTATGAACTCTTTCAGCAGTTCATATTCATTTGGATTCAGTTTCCGGTATATCATTTTTCGTAAGCATATCTCGGATAATCATCCTCAACCACGTATATGATCCCGCATCTGGTAAATCCCAGCTTTGTCAGAAGTTTCTGCATGATCACATTATCCGTATGAGTATCCATTCTCAGATGCCCGCACTGTTCGAACGCCCAGTTAATGCAGAACTGTCCGATTCCCTTTTCTGAACCATCGGAAGCTATTCTGTGCACCACCCCATATCTATTGTTTCCGGTCCAGGCACCGTCCGTTATTTCATAATAAGTAGGCTCAATATCCTGCCCCTGCTTGAAATAGAATGTTCCCACAACTTTCTCATCATCGTTGACACAAACATAACTGCAGCCTTCTTCGATGTCACTGCGGATCAAAGACTCAGGCGGCCACTTTGTCGGTCCCCATTGATTGGGATTCCCTGTCTTTGCCATGAATTCCCTGGCGTAAGCATAAATGCCCATTATCCGGTCAAGATCTGATTCTGTGGTTTTTCTTATTCTCATGGCATCTCCGTCCCTGATCATTTTTTCTTTTCTGTATATTATCACAATTGTGGTAATATACAGAAAAGAACCTGAAAAGCAACCGCAAGATGGAGGTGCCGGGATGACAGCTCTTAAAGGATCAACAGATATCAGACTGCTGGTAAATAACGAGCAGGACCTGTATACACCTCTCAGTCCTGAAAGCGAATTCAGGCAGGAAGTGAAAGACTATATTAGAAAAAAAGCAGCCTGTGCAGATTACAACAATAATTTCAGACTGCGGGTCATCTGCTCATCTCCTGTAGATGAACAAAAATTCCGGGCAGCTGTTGCAAGCTGGGCCCGGGAGGAAAAGATAAGCTTCAGCCAGGAATCAAAAGCAACCAACCGCCTGCTTGTAGGAATGCTTGTTATAGCATCAGTGTTCATTATCCTCAGTTTGTATCTGGCAAAATACCTCAGTGTGCTTTCATATACGATCGTCCCGGTTCTTGGCTCAGTTGCCCTCGGAAGGGCAGCCGGCATCTTTCTCTCAGACCTGCCGATAAACACCGCAAAGCAGCGGTTGATCGATGAATGGGAAAAGAAAAGTATTATAGTATTTGAATATCCGGATCCGGAATAAACCATGAATATAAAAGGCCCGGTCATGGCGACCGGGCCTTTTTGTATGTATTATCATTTTTGAGATCTGATCCTTATGAAAGGGTCTTCATTATCCAATCCACATCGCCTGTGGTCTTCATCTTTTCAAGTACCTCAGGATCCTCAAGGCATCCTGCGATCTTGGCAAGAAGATCAAGATGCTCCTCGCCGATCCCGGCGATACCGAATACAAGCTGTGCTTTCTCAGCTCCGAAGTCAACACCCTCCGGATACTGGACCAGGGAGATGGCTGTCTTCTTTACAGTTCCCTTTGCCTGAGCTGTTCCGTGCGGAATGGCGATACCCATTCCCATGTATGTGCTGACCATGCGCTCTCTTTCCTGCATTGCGTCAACATATGCCGGTTCAACTGCGCCGCGTGCAACCAGGAGTTCTCCTGCTTTGCGGATCGCTTCTTCCTTGGTTACGGAAGGCTGGTTCAGAAGGATGCTGTCCTTTACGATAACGTCTCTCTTTACACTTTTTTCAGCTGCAGCAACTGCTTTTTCAACATCATCTTTCGACTGTTCCTGTGCAGGAGCATCAAGAGTTGTCAGCTGCAGGTAGAGTGCATCCAGTGCAGGGTCGTTCAGGAAGTTCTCGATAGTAACGAGCTGTGCCTGTGGAGCAGACTTCTTAGCACGCTCCTGCAGTGTTGTCTGAACTACTGCGATATCCCAATCCGATGGAATATTGTCTACTGAAGTGTTCTTTACTTCGATGTCAGGTCTTGCTGCCTTGATCCTGTTGCGGAACTTTGTTGCGCCCATTGCGGATGAGCCCATTCCTGCATCGCAGGCAAAGATGACCTTGCGGACAGATTCAGACTTGTTTACATTAACGGTTCCCTTTGCCTGAGCCTTTCTGTCTGCTACCTCAGCCTTAGCTTCATCGATCGAAGCTGTTGTGCTTGTAGCCTTGATGATAACAGATGCGATGGCAAACGATACTGCTGCTGCGATTGCTACACCGATGAAGATCAGGAGCATCTTGTTCTTAGGTGCCATAGCCATGAAAGCGATGATCGATCCCGGCGAAGCAGGTCCTTTCAATCCGCATCCGGTGACGAGGAACCATGTGATTGCGCAGATGTTTCCTACGATAGGCGCAATGATAACTACCGGGTTCATCAGAACGTACGGGAAGTAGATCTCGTGGATTCCTCCCAGGAAGTGAATGATGATAGCTCCAGGAGCTGAATCCTTGGTAGCCTTGTCCTTTGCGAACGCCCAGTATGCCAGGAGCACGCCGAGTCCCGGGCCAGGGTTGGCTTCGAGCATGTACATGATCGACTGT
>JBGULF010000085.1:0-6421 GCA_045115935.1 Anaerovoracaceae bacterium | reverse complement strand
TGGAGTGACAGGACCCTTACGTCCGATCGGAGCTCTACCTTCACCACCGCCGTGTGGGTGATCGTTAGGGTTCATTACGGAACCTCTTACTGTAGGTCTCCAGCCCATGTGTCTCTTGCGGCCTGCTTTACCGATCTGGATGTTGCCGTGATCGATGTTGCCGACTTCGCCGATTGTGGCTCTGCAGTTCATCCTTACCATTCTTACTTCGCCGGAAGGAAGTCTTACCTGTGCGTAATCTCCTTCTTTAGCCATCAGCTGAGCACCGTTACCGGCTGCTCTTACCAGCTGTCCGCCCTTGCCCGGCTTGAGCTCGATGTTGTGGATGATTGTTCCGAGAGGAATGTTTGCGATCGGAAGTGTGTTGCCCGGCTTGATATCTGCGTTCGGACCGGATTCAACTACGTCTCCGACTTTCAGCTTGTTAGGAGCGATGATGTAGCTCTTAACGCCGTCTGCGTAAACGATGAGTGCGATGTTAGCTGTTCTGTTAGGATCGTACTCGATCGACTTTACTGTTGCAGGAATGTCGTCCTTCGTTCTCTTGAAGTCGATGATTCTGTATTTAGGTCTGTATCCGCCGCCTCTGTGTCTGACGGTGATCTTGCCTCTTACGTTTCTTCCCGAGTGCTTCTTAAGGGTGACGGTAAGAGACTTTTCCGGCTTGTCGGTTGTGATCTCCTCGAATGTGGAGACTGTCATGCCTCTCAGGCCCGGAGTCGTTGGTTTATATTTTCTGATTCCCATTTCCTACTGCCTCCTTAATTACATGTCTGAGAAGAGCTCGATTTCCTTGCTGTCAGGAGTGAGCGTTACGATTGCCTTCTTATATGAAGAAGTTGTTCCGAATGTTCTTCCCAGTCTCTTTCTCTTGCCGCTTACGTTCGTGATGTTGACCTTGGCTACGTCTACGCCGAAGATCTCCTCGATAGCCTTGCGGACTTCAGTCTTGTTAGCGTCCTGAGCTACCTTGAACGCGTATTTCTTCTCAGCTGCCATATCCATGCTGTTTTCAGTAATGATAGGTCTGAGGACTACATCGTATCCGGTCTTCATTATGCGTATACCTCCTCGATCTTCTTGGCTGCTGCCTCAGTGAGCACGAGTGTGTAATGATTTACGATCTCATATACGTTCATTGTGCTTACGAGAGCTGTTCTGACGCCAGGGATGTTGTGAGCGGACTTAACTACGTTTTCGTCCTTCTCTGCCATGACGATCAGTGCCTTCTTGTCTGCCTTGATGTTGGCGAGAACCTTTACCATCTCCTTGGTCTTAGGCTCTGCGAACTTGAACTCGTCTACTACGATCAGCTCGTTGCCGGCAACCTTTGCGGAGAGAGCCGACTTAAGAGCGAGTCTCTTGAGCTTCTTGTTGAGTGAGTATCTGTAGCTTCTTGGCTTTGGTGCGAATACTACTCCGCCGCCGACCTGTGATGGGTCTGTCGAGCTACCCTGTCTGTGACGTCCTGTTCCCTTCTGTCTGAAAGGCTTGCGTCCGCCTCCTCTGACCTCTGCTCTAGTCTTTGCGGACTGGGTTCCCTGTCTCTGGTTTGCCAGGTAATTCTTGACTACGGCCTGAACTGCGAATTCATTAGGCTCGATTCCGAAGATCTCGTCGGAAAGAGTGATGTCTCCAACCTTCTTGCCTTCAACGTTGATTACGTCTACTTTTGCCATTTTCAGTTCCTCCTTTCCGCTTATTTATCCTGACCCTTGACCGCTGCTCTGATCTTCAGGAGTCCGCCCTTCTTTCCAGGAACGGCGCCCTTGATCATCATGATGTTGCGATCGTCGAGCTTCTTTACAAGTACTACGTTCTGAACTGTGACTTTATCTCTTCCCATTCTTCCAGGAGCCTTGTTGCCCTTGAATACTCTTGAAGGATAAGTACCAGCTGCGAGAGCTCCTGCGAGTCTCTTGTGCTTTGAACCGTGAGTCATAGGTCCTCTGCGGTGGCCGTGTCTCTTGATGTTACCCTGTGTTCCTTTACCCTTGGAAGTTCCGGTAACGTCGAGCTTCATGCCTTCTTCGAAGTCCGCTACTGTGATGACCTGACCTACTTCGTAAGCTTCTCCCTCGCCCGGCTTGAACTCAGCGAGGTACTTCTTTGTGTCAACGCCTGCCTTAGCGAAATGTCCGCTCATCGGCTTGTTGACTCTCTGCGGCTTCTGATCTTCATATCCAACCTGGACCGCATCGTAGCCGTCTGTCTCGACAGTCTTGATCTGTACGACTGTCTCCGGGCCTGCCTCAACGACAGTAACCGGGATGACTGTTCCGTCTTCTGCGAAGATCTGTGTCATTCCGATCTTCTTTCCCAGCAATGTTTTCATATGTGTTTCCTCCTGTTCTTACAGCGGATCACTCCGGTTTGGCTTGCCGGTGCTTGGGGTCCGGCGTCCCTCTCGTGTGATCTTACTAATACTTGGATTAGAGCTTGACGTAGATATCTACTCCTGCAGGTGCATCGAGTTTCTGAAGAGCCTCAACTGTCTTGTTGGTTGCGTTTGTAACGTCGATGAGTCTCTTGTGTGTTCTCTGCTCGAACTGCTCTCTGCTGTCTTTGTACTTATGGACCGCTCTGATGATTGTAACGACTTCCTTCTCTGTCGGCAGCGGAATAGGTCCGCTTACATCAGCGCCTGTCTTCTTGACTGTCTCAACGATCTTTGCCGCATACTTGTCGAGAAGAGCATGGTCATAAGCTTTCATTCTGATCCTGATCTTCTGTAATTCGCTCATTGCTTTCCTCCTGTTTGGTTTGTACTAATTGTCGCTATGCTTGTACAGGACCCCGCTTTTCTGTTATTGCGGTGTTGCCCGGCTGGTCATGCAACTCTTTGATCTGCCTGCAACCCTTGAAACAACAGCGTTTTGCTGTCCCAGTCCCTTTTGTTTAGGTGCCTTACACTCTTTCGCGCGTTTCCTATCGGTTGGCACACAACAAAAAAGCGAAACCCTTCGCCCCCATCGTGTGAGGACTTCTCGGCAGAAATTATCCGCTAGCACGGTAACTTCCTGCTTCTTCGCGTTTAACAAGCCTTTGAATTATATACATACTGCCTATGGAATGCAAGCAGTTTTTTAAAAGTTTTTTGCGTATTTTTTGCCGTCCACAAAGTGCGAAAACCTTGAAATTTAGGGGCTTTCGGGCCAAAACGCCTAACACCGTGTTCCGCGTTTCCTACAGCACCACAGTTTGTGCTTTTCCCCCGGTTCCCACCACTATATATAGTTGCCGGTTCTGCGTTATCCTACATGTTGGCCGCCCATTCTCATAACAAGTAAAAAGAGGCCGCCTGAAAGCGGTCTCTTTCGTGGTTTTCGCATATTCGGTTCGCGCGTTTTAGCCCGGTGGCCACTGCATGGCGCGCTTGCCCAGGATATGGATATGCAGGTGCTTTACGCTCTGCTGGCCGTCAACACCTGTGTTGATGACGCAGCGGTAGCCGTTCTCAAGTCCTTCCTGTGCGCAGACGTCCTTGATCTTCAGCATCATGTGAGCCATAAGCTCAGCGTGGTCTGCCGTAAGGTCGTCGAGCGATGCTACGTGGATCTTCGGTACCATCAGCATGTGGACCGGCGCCTGAGGAGCTGCGTCGCGGAATACCGCTATCAGCTCATCCTCATAGACCATATCGGTCGGGATGTCGCCGTTTGCGAGTTTGCAGAAAATGCAGTCATCCATGTCTGCCAACCTCCTTTTAAGTTTTACGTATATACGCTGTATTGCCGCTTTCATTTTACCATAACGATGCTTGTATCGTTCACTCTTTTCGTTCATATCCTCAGATCCATCCTTTCAGCAGACGACAGACGCTGCCACGCCGTCCCTGAAGAGCCCTTCCGGGATCACCGTGCAGAATTCGCCCGGAGCCGGTTCCTTTACAGCCGCTCCTTCAGGCACTTTGATATATGCCTTGATATAGTTGCCGGTATAACCGGTCATGTATCCGTCCTCTTCCTCTTCGATCAGCACGGTCTGCTCCTTGCCGGTGATGGAGAGCCTGAAATCGCGGGCGACTTCTTCCGCGGCCTCTTCGAGGATCGCCGAACGCTCCTTCTTGATGCCCTCCGGCACAGCGCCTTTGAGCCTGGCTCCAGCCGTACCGCGCCTTGGCGAATATCTGAACACATGGGTCTTCCCGAAGAAGGCCTCCTTCACTATATCCAGCGTGTCCCTGAAATCCTCCTCTGTCTCGCCGGGGAATCCGACTATTATGTCGGTCGTGATGCCGAAATCCGGATCGTAGTCGCGCAGCGCCTTTACGATCTCAAGATACTCCGCGCGCGTATAATGGCGGTTCATCGATTTCAGGACCGCATCGCTTCCGTTCTGTACCGAGAGGTGCAGATGGTGGCAGAGCCTCCTGTGCCGTATGATCTCCTCGACATTGTCTTTGTCGACGACCGTCGGCTCGAGCGAGCTGAGTCTGATGCGGAAATCCTTCCCTTCGGGTTCCTCAAGCGCGTCCAGCATGGTCAGCAGCTGCGACAGCGAGCATTCGGCGCCGGGTTCCGTTCCGTAGAGCGCGGTGTTGATCCCGGTCAGGACGATCTCTCTGTGCCCTGCCTCGACAAGCGAGCTCACTTCTTCGACGATATCCTCTGCCGGTCTGCTCCTGACCGGTCCTCTCGCATACGGGATCAGGCAGTACGAGCAGAATCTGTCGCAGCCCTCCTGTATCTTGATGTAGGCTCTTGTCATTCCGTCGCTGCCCGCTTCGATGCGCCCCATGTCCTCATAGAATGTGAGCTCCTCACGCGGGAGCACGAGTACGTCGGCCTTCTCTTCTGCCGGTACCTCCTGAAGCTTCTGCATCACAAGGCCGCAGATCTCGGACTTGCGTCCGTTTCCGACTATGAGATCTACCTCGGGCATCTCTGCGATCTCATCAGCCGCCACCTGTGCGTAGCAGCCCGTGACCGCGACCAGCGCGTCCGGATTGACCCTTTTGGCCCTGCGGATAAACTGTCTGGATTTTCTGTCAGCTATATTGGTGACTGTGCATGTATTGATGATATACACATCTGCGAATTCTTCTTCGCCGACCACTTCCGCGCCACGGGAAACGAAGGCCTCTTTAATGGCCTCCGTCTCGTAGTGATTCACTTTGCAGCCCAATGTGTGAAATGCGACTTTCATGTGTGTGTATTGTATTCCGGTGTGCTCCGTTAGATTCTGTTACTGTGATCAAAACTCTTTATTGTCAATTGAGTCTATCATTCATTGCGCATTTCGGTCAACATCACAGACTGCAGGTGACGCTATAGGGCGGCCGCCGCACCCGGGACATCAGCAGCTCCCTCAGCCACTTCCGCGGCCTGCTCGGCTGCATCTGCAGCGGCGGCCATTGTATCGTAAACCGGTTCTGCAGGTCTTTCCTCTGCCTCCTCCGGCAGCCTGCCTACCGGTTCTGCGAACGAACGTGATTCTCTTTCCGTCAGTCTGAATCCGTATCTCCTCGCCAGCACTTTTGTGAGCCTTTCGGCTTCATCCTCGAACAGAGTCACTCCTCTGGTCATTCTTTTATGATCGGGATCCCACTCGCGGATGTCCACCTTCCCCGGGCCATCGTTCCACGCAACGATATTCACCTCTCTCGTCCAGCCGTTATCCTTTCTGCTGAGCACGCCGATGCGCTCCATCAGATCGTAACGGACCCGGTCATTCCTGCTCTGGGAATCATTTTGTCTGTAAGCCATTTTGTTCTCCTTCCTTCTGAAGATCTCCTTTTTAAGGTTGTATCGATCGCGCTTTCGATGTGTCCCAATATTAAATTGTTCAATAAAAAAAGTCGAACGGGAAACGACCCCGATCCGGCATCCGGAGCACTATTTCCGGTACCGGGCACTTTTTTCGTGTACCGGAGCCAATGTCTCCATTTATGCGCCTATTATGCAGGAGCTACCGGAGATCATCTGTGCCGGGTCGTAGTACAAATGTATTCCATCGCATTGCCACGTTCAGGCTTATTTGTGTCATTTCCTCCCTACTCTACATAATTGTCATAACTTTTCACTAGGAACAGGATCCGTTTTTATGTCAATTGCATTACTATTCTCGAGATTGTCATAACTTTTCTCTCATGGAGCAGCCTGTTTTTATGTCATTCTTTTATCCGATAACAGGATTGTCATAATTTTCATTCCATGTACCGGTCTTTTTTTATGTCAAATCCCGACAAAGCTGCAAAACTGACATAAAAATCAGACTCCACGTGGGGGATCGCCCTGTTTTTTCTCGGAGCACGATAAAAGGCACCGCCATCCGGCAGTGCCTTTTTGTTTGTATCGCTTTATGATCGCGTTTCAGATCGAATTATTCGATTATCTCTGTAACAACGCCGGAACCTACTGTTCTGCCGCCTTCTCTGATAGCGAATCTCAGTCCTTCCTCGATAGCGATCGGTGTGATC
>JBGULF010000084.1:0-2160 GCA_045115935.1 Anaerovoracaceae bacterium | reverse complement strand
AGACGCCCTTGATGATCTGGGCAGTGTTCAATCCTTTGACCTCTGCGAAAACAGGTACCGTGTACCTTTGCGTAGTAATTACGAATATTACATAATAATTAGTGTTTGCTGAACGGATGATATCCATTCATAAAAAGCCCATAAATATGGGAAATCTACTGAGTCCTAAGTCTATATCTGGTAAAATAGATGCATGGTTTTTCGATTCCAGACGTCAATTATCCTGCATCTAAGGAGCCAGATATGTACCGAAATACAAATGATGGACAGACCAGTATCTATGACTTTATCCTTCCCTTCGGCGGCCATTTGAAAGAAGATAACCGCTGGGTAAAACTCCGTGAACTGATCGACTGGGAAATAGTCGATCAGGAGTACCGCAGGAACTTTAGGAATAAAGTAACCGGGCAGGAAGCGTATCCTTCTTCCGTTGCCTTTGGCTCCCTTTACATCCAGCGGAGACTGGACCTTACGGACCGTGAACTGGTCGAGCAGATCGCCGAGAACCCGTATATGCAGTACTTCATCGGGTATAAGGAATACCGCAGCGAAAAGCCTTTTGACCCGAGCCTGCTCGTCACATTTCGCAAGCGCCTTCCCGAGGAAGTCATGAACAGGATCATTGAAAGATCATTCATCGAAACCGCAGGCAAAGACGATGAGGACAAAAACGATAAGGGCGGAGGCCACGGTTCTTCCGGAGATGAAGGTTCCGGCACGGATACAAAAGAACCGCCGAACAAAGGAACTCTGATCATAGACGCCACCTGCACACCTGCCGATATCGCATTTCCTACGGACCTCGAACTATGTGACAAGGCCCGCAGATGGACGGAAGTTATTCTTGACCGCTACTGGAAGCTCTTCGGATCACTGAACGGTACAGGAGAAAAGCCCAGGACCTACAGGGAGGTCGCACGCCGGAGGTTCCTTAAGCTCAACAAACGCCGTAAAAAGTCAATGAAGAAGATCCGGAAAGAGCTCCGGTACCAGCTCGGGTGTATCCGCCGCAACCTCGACTATATCGAGGACTATGCCGCCGAGTACGGACTGGACTGCCTGTTCCGTGTACAGCGTGAACGTCTCCTGACGATCGTAGTGTTCTATGACCAGCAGAAGGAAATGCTGGACACAAAGACCCACCACATCGCGGACCGTATCGTAAGCCTTTCGCAGCCATGGGTCAGGCCGATCGTAAGAGGAAAATCAAAAGCCCCTACGGAATTTGGCGCGAAGATCTCAGTCAGTGTTGTCAACGGCTATACCTTCATCGACCGGTTCACCTTCGATGCTTACAACGAAGGTGAAGCATCCGAGTTTAAACGCATTGTTGAACTGTATCGGAAGCGGTTCGGCTGCTATCCCGAACGGGTCCTTGCAGACAAGATCTACAGGAGCAAGAGCAACCGGGAATTCTGCAAGAGCCATAGCATCCGCCTGTCAGGTCCGAAACTTGGACGTCCGGGTAAGGATCACGTATCAGATATCCGTCAGGAGCTGAAGGAGATCGGAGAACGCAACGCCGTCGAAGGTAAGTTTGGAAACGGAAAACGCAAGCTCGGACTTGCATTGATCATGGCCAAGCTTCAGGTAACAGCAGGTTCTATGATCGGGATGGATATCTTCATCCTGAACATGGAAAAGCTGATGAAGCAGGGTGTTTCATTGTTGTCTGCATTTTTGGAAGTCTGCATCATTCGGCCATATCCGACAGGCAGACAGCTAACAACAGATGTAATATCGGGGTGCTGGGCGCTGGTGTGACCACCGTTCAGCATGCCCTAATTAATGAAAATAAGGGAAAGACTCCGACGAATATTGCCCCCGGAACCAAAGTATACGAGCTGGTACTTGAATTGGCCAAGTATTTGCCGAGAGAATATCAGGGAAGATTCATGAGTGAAGGAGTTCTTCGGAAACAGCATGCAAATGCTAAGGGAGATTGCAGATGAAGTGGAAGAAGATATGGATTGCGAAGCTACGGATCCCTGATGCTGGGTATGATCAAGGAATGGTGAGTGATTATTGTGAACTACTATGGTAAGAAGGAAGTTAAACTATACAACATTCTTTTGCCCATATGGATTCTGGTTTTCTGTCCTACGTGGCTGTGGCTGATCCTGATTCCGGCCAACTATCTGATCGATCGGCTGGTCCTGC
>JBGULF010000083.1:0-6405 GCA_045115935.1 Anaerovoracaceae bacterium | reverse complement strand
TCTCCCCTATATCCTTACTGATCAGCATCTCCTGCTCCGCGTGAGAGATCTTTCCTTCCACGAACATGCGGTACTGTTCCCGCGGGTCGTTGCGGAAGGCTCCCAACACCCGGGATGTGTCTAATACAATCTCCCCTTCCTGCCTGCTGCCGCCGTTCATATACTGCCGGTAGCTGCTGTATTCATAGGCAAGGGGTTCTCTCACCATCGCTGCCTTGACCGGATTCAGGTGTATGTAGCGGCTTACCTCAAGGAAATACCTGTCATCCTCGATCAGGCAGGATGTGTACCGGGAATCAAACAGATGTCCCTCATAACCATACTTCTGGTTGAACATCCTGGCATAATGGTTCATCACCGGCTGCATGATCTTCCAGATCGGTTCCTTATCTGTGGTAAGCTCAAGGTGAAAATGGTTTGTCATCAGGCAGTAGGCGTGAAGCACAAATGGGTACCTGTTCTGTACTTCCTTAAGCAGTCTCAGAAAGAGTCCGTAGTCGTCCTTCGCACGGTAGATCACACCATGCCTGTTTCCTCTTCCCATAATGTGGTAGCTCGCCCCTTCATACCATTTCCTCTTTTTTCTCGTTTCTATACCTCTCTTCCTTGTTGCGATATACGTTTTTAATGTTTATGCCGTTTTTACGTATTACACTCTGATTTATAAGGAGAGACCTCTGCACGGGATCTCTCCTCCATTTCCATATTTCCATCAGCACTGCCGTTCAGTGATCCTGCTGCATTTCTGTCAGTGCTTTCAGATATCCAAGCAGTCGTCCCTGCCTCTCTTTATCCAGGGCGAGGAATTCCATCACCGCGCTGCCATATTCCGAGTTCTTGTCGATCAGTATCATCTCCGAAGGATTGCTCCGGCTGCCAATCCCATCTGTGCCTCCGAGCAGCTCATACGGTGTCACATCCAGCACTCTGCAGATGATCAGGATCTTCTCACTCACAGGGTTCGTTTTCTTCCTCTTCCAGTCGCTGATGCTGCTCTGCGCGATCCCTGTCTTCTCCGAAAACTCCTTCTGGCTCATTCCATGCTGCTCCAGCAGGTCAAATATCCTTTCCGAAATAGTCACGGCTGCACCTCCAATATCCCGATGGCGGTCCATTTCTCCCGCCGGTATCTATACACTACCATACATAATTATAATACGTCAATCATATTTATTTCATTTAAACGTATTTCACTGTCCCGTTACAGTTTGTTGACAATGGATGAAAGGGGGCTGTATAATCTACCTAACAAAGGAGCACCGCTACAAGCGGTTGACCTCCGTCAGATTATTTGTTTATTTCTAAACAACCGTCACTTGGCAGAGTGGCGGTTGTTGCTTTTTACTCTAACTGTGATGGTAAGACCAAACACATGGATCGTTATAGTAATCGGCATAAGCATCACCTCCTTTCGAAGATGATGGCCAACCGCATCCGTTATAGCAGCGCTCCTGCCCTTTCGGGCACTTACATCCTACCAGTGTCTCTGACCTTCGTCAAATCCCCTTATCTGTCTGTTCCTCTGTCCTGACTTCTTAACATTGCTTAAAATACAGAGATTTCGTTAATACATATTTATTCGTTTATAAAAATTTAATGGTGTCAGGCACAAATTTTGGGTAGCCCACGTTGGTGACAGGCACGCGATCTGCGTCCTGCCAAAAGATTGTGATTTTGAAGGCCACAGACACCCCCCTACCCTCAATCCCTCCCCACTTTATAAGAATTAACCGCAAGTTCAATAAAGTACCGCCCCGCTTTTCTCGGCGGAATCTCTTTGTTGTAGATGATGCAGCTTTCCCAATAGGGATCAGATTCGATTCGGAACCAGCATATTCCGTTGTAGAGGCGGGCCTGCGATTCAGGCAGAATTGTAAGGCATAGTTTGTTCTGCACCATGAGTGCCGAAATATGGTTTCCTCGTGCTTCAAACAGGATCTGAGGCTCAAAGCCCGCCTCTTCAAAGTGAGGCTGCAACGTCTGCCGGAAAGTAGAGCCGGAAAACATCAGCGCGAACTTTTCTTCTTTGCAGAGCGACAGGTCTATAGTGGGATAATCTCCATCATCTGTCATATGATAGTTCGCTGCCAGGGGATGACCGACAGGTATCCCCAGCAGGAACTTTTCATATGTTAGATGGACATACTCAAGCTGCGAAATTTCATGTCTGCTCACCATGACCATTCCGATATCCAGCTTGTCTTCTAAAAGCAGATCATATTGTTCCTTAACTGTGCTGTCCATGAGCCTGAGGACCACATTGGGATACCTTTCATGAAACGCCCCATAAATGCGGCTCAGCAACTGAGCGCCTTGTTCCATTGCCAGGTTGATGCGGAGTTCTCCCGCCATACCGTGTTTCACATCGTCAACCATTACTCTTGTCCGTTTCTCGAGGCTGATTGCTTCTTTGGCATACTGAACCATGATCTGTCCCGCTTCCGTGATCTTGAAGGAATGGGTAGATCGCTCGAACAGTGTGGTCCCCAATTCTTTTTCAATTCGTATCAGCTGCTGATTAAGTCCGGACTGAGAAATATATAATTTCTCAGCTGCTTTTGAAATGCATCCGCATTCGGATATGGCGATCAAATACTGAAGCTGCCGCGTGTCCATTTCCTGTCCTCCACGTTGTAAATAATGAATCAAACATTTACACTCATAGTTTCAATCATTGTATCTTTAGTTACATTTTACAAAACAGAGCCGATTTTTCAGCCTTATTAGAAGCTTAGCTTATATCTATACGATTTATTTAGTTGTTCAGCTTCTATTAAGGAACTGTTATCATAAAAAAGACAAGAGATGCATCCCTTCTTGACAGTTATTCTTATCATTATTGCTGCCGAGGCAGGCTGACTGAACAGGCCGAACCGATATGCAGCGTATCAAAGGAGGAAATGAACCATGTTGGGAATTGTTGGACTGATCGTGGCAATTGCCTGTGTAATAGCGCTCATTTGGAAGAACTGGCATATGGCGATTGTTTCTCTTGCCGGCGCTCTGATTGTAATCCTGTTTAATGGAATGAATCCCGTAACAGCGCTTACAGAAAACTTTATGTCCGGAATGTCCGGATTTGCAGGAAACTGGTATTTACTGTTCATGCTCGGCGCGATCTTCGGAAAGGTCATGGGCGACAGCGGAGCTTCCGTCGGAATCGCGAACAGTATGTTAAAAATCCTCGGCGAAAAGTCGGTCGTTCTTGTGATCATGCTGACCGGCCTCGTCCTCTCATATGGCGGAATCGGAACATTCATCATTGCATTCTCGCTCTATCCGATCGCAGTCGCCCTGTTCCAGAAAGCTGATATCCCGAAGAAACTGATCGTTGCAACCATCATGGTTTGCCCTGTTACTGTATGTATGGCAATGCTGCCCGGCTCACCTTCGACACAGAACCTTATTCCTACACAGTATTTTGGCACAACAGCATACGCCGGAGCCAAAATAGGAATCATCTGCTCAGTCATCATGTTTGTCAGCGCGTATCTCTTCCTCAACTGGCAGATCAAAAAGGCAAAGGCAAACGGCGAGCACTTCGTTGCAAGTCCCGGTGAGGACATCATTAAGCTGGACGAAGCTGAAAAAGGAAACACTCCTTCTGTTGGAGCAAGCTTCGCGCCGATCATTGTTCTACTTGTCCTTATGTTCGGTATCCAGTTTACTACCGAAATTCCGTCTTCATTTGCAGTTGCGATTGCAATGACATGCGCGATTATCGTCGGATGTATCCTTTACAGAGATCGTCTTAATGTCAAAGAAGTGATCAACGGAGGCGCTGTAGGCGGCCTCGGTTCCCTGATCGCGACCTCTTCCATCATGGGCTTCGGCTCTGTTGTATCAGCATCTCCCGCCTACACAAGGATCACAGATGCTCTCGTAAATATGAACGCAAATCCGCTGATCACTGCGCTCGTTTCAATCAACGTGATCGCTGCCATTACCGGTTCTTCCGCAGGCGGTCTGAATATTTTCCTCAGCTCCATGGGCGAGTATCTTGCGGCTTCCGGGCTCAACCCCTCCATGCTGCACAGAGTAGTGACAATTGCTTCCTCAGGATTTGATGCTATGCCTCATGCCTCCGGTATGGTAGTCTGTAATCAGATTGCAAAGACTTCTCAGAGAGATACTTACAAATATGTATTCATTACATGCGCGATCATGCCTTTCTGCTGCGCGATCCTTGCATGCATCCTGGGAAGCGTAGGAATTATTTAAGCAGCGCCTATTCTATCGGATAAGGAGGTAAATATGAGAGCAGATTATATTATCCGTGGAGGCCGGGTCATAGACCCCTCCCGTGGAATAGACGAAATAAGAGATGTGGCGGTACGTAATTCACGGATCATCGAATCTACATCCGGAGAACTCGAGTGCAAACCTGCCAATATAATCGACGCATCCGGGCTGATCGTCACTCCCGGTCTCATCGATTACCACACACATTTATTCTATGAAGGGAGCAGCATCTGCATCCATCCCGACATGATGATCGCTCAGGGAACTACCGCTGCCGTAGACGCCGGCAGTGCAGGGACTTCCAATTACGAAGCATTCCGCAAGCTTGTGATCGATCAGTCCCAGGTCCGGATCAAAGGATACCTGACCGTTTACGGCGGAGGACAGCTGGATCCAAAGCTTTGCGAAGACTTCAATCCCGCGCTCTACAATGTAGACAAGATGGAACGTGTCGTAGAAGCAGAAAGAGATAACCTCCTCGGACTCAAAATCCGTCTGTCCAAAGGAGTAGTCCCCGAGGAGACCGGCGCTGACTATCTTCGCGCAGCAGTTGATGCCGCAGAAGAACTGACAAATCGCACCGGCGTCAAGCTCAGAGTCTGTGTACACACTACAAATGCTCCTGTTACAGCAGGAGAGCTGGCAAATTGCCTGCGCCCGGGCGATATTTTCACCCATTGCTACCAAGGGGCCGGCAACACCATCGTTATGGAAGATGGCTCTATTGATCCTGATGTTTTGCGTGCAAGAGAAAGAGGCGTCATTTTCGATTCTGCCAATGGAAAAGGGAATTTTGGCATTCAGACAGCCCGCAAGGCAATCGCTGCCGGCTTCCATCCCGATGTGATCGCATCGGATCTGACCGTAGACAAATTCAACATGCCGCCTTATGCCAAAAACCTGCCTCTCGTCATGTCCAAGTATCTCGCACTCGGTCTGAGCCTGAACGAAATCCTGAAAGCTGTCACGGCCACTCCCGCCGAGCTGATGGATATGAAAGGTGAGATCGGCACGCTGGCTCCCGGCGCATATGCAGACATCGCAGTCTTTGACCTCAAAGACAAGACCTACATCCAGAAGGATTTCTGCGACGACGAAATTGAGTGCAGCCAGATCCTGGTCCCTCAGCTTACAATGCTGGGCGGAGAGATCCAGTTCTGCCAGTCCGATTTCTGGCTTTGACCCTCCACCCCTGGGGTCAGGAATCAATCGAGTAGGAGGGGGATTTAAGTAATCCCCCGTCCTCTCACACCACCGCTCATGCGGTTCCGCAAGCGGCGGTTCAATCAACTAAACAAGCGACACACCTTGCGGTGTAGTAGTCAAACATGGAGATTAGCCCAAACTCGGCTAATCTCTTGTTGCTTATGGCCTTTTGTACCCATCCGTTATGGGCGAGTCTTGCATAGCGGTCTCCGCAGTATGCAATCTTGTATGCCACCCACCGTGGTACTTCCAACTTCATCAGATTCTTTGCCCTGTTCTTCGGCGTTTTCCAGTGCTTCCAGATACACATCCTTAGGCGGTATCTGATGTTGCTGTCAAGCCGCTCACACAAACCTTTCATGCTTCCGATTTTGAAGTAGTTAATCCATCCTCGGATTAGCTGGTTCAGCTTCTGTACCTTATAGGCATTGCTCACTCCCCAACTTCTGCATGTCAGTTTCCTCATCTGTGCTTTGAACTTCGCTACTGTTTTCGGATGCGGTTTGGCTTTGTATGCTTTGGCGAATGAGTCAAAGTAAAATCCAAACCCGAGATACTTGATACCTTTTGGCTTGTCGACCTTACTCTTTTCGGCGTTCACTTTCAGTCCAAGTTTTTCCTCGATAAATCGGGTCACACTCTTCATGACTCTGTTTGCCGCCTGTCTGCTTCTGTTCATGGTGACAGGCACCAACGTTATTCCTCCGTGGAGGGTGATCTATTTTCCCGTGAAGGGTGATCTATTCGGGCGTGAGAGCTGGTCTTATTGTCCGAAATATACATTCGTCATTTTCGGCTATTTCATTGTATATTTTAATGATGTTTCGCTTTATAGTATAGGTCTCGTTCACGGTGACAGGCACCAACGTGTCAAGCACCTTGACATTTATCATATCACATTTCACGGCTTGTCACTTATATGGTAATAAGCTTATTTTGTATGCAACAAAAACTCAG
>JBGULF010000082.1:0-2152 GCA_045115935.1 Anaerovoracaceae bacterium | reverse complement strand
AATATGACAGCGTTGAAGAGGATTATGATGGCACCTATCTGATGTTCGATGTGGATGCGATAGAGAATAACGACGAGTACAACATGCTGAAAAATAAGAAACAGTTATTTACTACAATGTTTGGAGAAATGACGATTTCTGATAATGGCTTTGCCGAGACTCTATCGGAGAGTTGGAGTAAGCATGGAATAAATGTTGAGAGCGATAAATGCTGCATCATCAGCATCCTGTTCAATGCTTATAACGAGGACAACGCATTCGTTGGGCACACCGGTATTCTGATTGATTGCAGAGATATGGAATCTGTCGATAGCAATTATTTGTTCGTGGAGAAGATTGCTTTTGGCGATCCGTTCAAAATCACACTCGTAAAAGATGAGAATGATCTCATAGAGATGCTTTCCGATAGACCGGACTACACATCAGAAGAGGGAAACCCTACGCCGGTGGTTTATAAAAACGGGGAGTTAATAGATAATATGAAGTGACCCCCACAATTGTAGATTCGTGGATTTACCCGTATACTGAATGTATTCGGTACAATTCAGAAGCGGGGATTACCGCATACAATGGGAGGTCACTATGAATAGGATAGTATATGTTGGCATCGATGTCCATAGCACAAATTTCACATTTTGCTCAATAGAGCCGGTTTTCGGAGGTGAGGATAAGGTTTTCGGTATCGCACAGATGGCGCCTGGCTATCAAAGCGTTCTGAAATATATCGGTCAGATCAAGAAGAATCTTCCATATGATGTTGACGTCATCTGCGGATATGAAGCCGGATGCTTCGGTTACACTCTGGAACGTCAGCTTTTCAGCCGGGGAATCAGATGTCTGATCCTGGCACCTACTACGATGCGTTCAGAGAAAGGACAGCGTCAAAAAACGGACCGTCGGGATGCGAAGATGATCGCTGAGAATCTGGCCAACGGGACATTCAGTCCGGTGTATGTGCCTACGAGAGAGGATGAGCAGGTCAAGGACTACATACGGATGCGGGATGACCACCGAAAAGCACTGAAGAAGATCAAGCAGCAGATCAATGCGTTCTGTCTACGACACGGCCATCACTATCCGGGAAAGAGCAAGTGGACCATTGCACATGTCAAATGGCTCAAAGGACTTGAGCTCGACACGCTGGATCGCGAGATCCTGAATGAATACTATCAGACATATGAGTACCATGTTGATCGGATCGAGCAGTTTGACAGACGCATCGAAGAAATGGCATCAGAGGAAGCATATGCTGAAAAGGTGAAGAAACTGAGGTGTTTCCTTGGTATCGAGACGGTGACGGCTGTTGCACTGGTCGTAGAGACTGGTGACTTCAGTCGGTTCCGGAAAGGAAACATATATGCAGCCTACCTGGGTCTGGTCCCGGGAGAAAATTCAAGCGGTGACAATTACCGACAGGGAGGCGTGACTAAGGCTGGCAACAAGCATCTGCGAAGCTTGCTGACAGAAGCCGCTCAAAGTATATGCAAAGGAGCGATTGGTCATAAGTCGAAAGCTCTGAAAGCCAGACAGCGAGGGAATGATGCAGAGGTAATAGCCTATGCCGATCGGGCAAACGAACGGCTGCGCCGAAAATATTACCGGATGATACAACGAGGAAAGACAAGAAATACAGCAGTAGCAGCTGTCAGCAGAGAACTGGCTTGTTTTATATGGGGAATGATGACAGATAACACACAAGGAGTATTGGCGTGAGAAGAAAAACAGATATCAGATCGTGTCTTATCAGTCAAGGGTGCTTCGCATCGCCTGACGGCGACTGACGCCCTTGACAGACAAGTCCCGATCTGATGCGGGGCAGATACGCGGCCGGCACAGGAGTGCCGCTCCGCAACCATAAGTTAATGATGCTGAAGGCATCCGGGAGGAGCTCGAAGACTTGAAGGTTCGAGTTATCTGCGATTCTCCTATGTTGGCACAGAGTGGTCTGTGATCCACGTTAATAGATGGCAGGACTCTCGGCGAACCATTACACTGTTGGCAGGAACATGTTCCTGATCCACGGATAACAGAGTGGCTAATGCCGGAGACTGTTCAATCGGGCTCTTGCCTGATGTCTTCAGAAACAATTGTGGCCAAAGGGATTTCGCCCCTTGACAAGGGTCACTTCATAACAGGAGCCTGAGATGGGGAA
>JBGULF010000081.1:0-9111 GCA_045115935.1 Anaerovoracaceae bacterium | reverse complement strand
CCTTATCTACAGCATCACCTGTCTTTTCAGCAGCAGGTGCATCGAGCGTAGTAAGCTGCAGATAGAGCGCATCAAGTGCTGGGTCGTTCAGGAAGTTCTCGATTGTAACGAGCTGTGCCTGAGGAGCGGACTTCTTTGCTCGCTCCTGCAGTGTTGTCTGAACTACTGCGATATCACAATCTGAAGGAATATTATCTACCGAAGTATTCTTCACTTCGATGTCAGGTCTTGCTGCTTTGATTCTGTTGCGGAACTTTGTTGCTCCCATTGCGGATGAGCCCATTCCTGCGTCGCAGGCAAAGATGACCTTGCGGACAGCTTCAGACTTGCTTACATTTACAGTTCCCTTTGCCTGAGCCTTTCTGTCAGCTACCTCAGCTTTTGCTTCATCGATAGAAGCTGTTGTGCTTGTAGCCTTGATGATAACAGATGCGATGGCAAATGATACTGCTGCTGCGATTGCTACTCCGATGAAGATCAGGAGCATTTTGTTCTTAGGTGCCATAGCCATGAATGCGATAATCGATCCCGGCGAAGCAGGTCCCTTCAGTCCGCATCCGGTAATGAGGAACCATGTGATCGCGCAGATGTTTCCTACGATAGGTGCAATGATAACTACCGGGTTCATCAGTACATACGGGAAGTAGATCTCATGGATTCCTCCCAGGAAGTGAATGATGATAGCTCCAGGAGCCGAGTCCTTGGTTGCCTTGTCCTTAGCAAATGCCCAGTAAGCCAGGAGTACGCCGAGTCCAGGGCCCGGGTTGGCTTCGAGCATGTACATGATGGACTGTCCTGCAGCCTTTACCTGCTCAGCACCGATCGGTGTGAAGATACCGTGGTTGATAGCGTTGTTCAGGAACAGCACCTTAGCAGGCTCGATGAAGATGGCTGCCAGAGGGAGCAGGTGGTGGTTGACGAGTACGTCTACACCGGCTGTAAGTACGCTCAGTATTATTGTCATTACCGGGCCGATTACGTAGTATCCGAAGATAGCAACGAGCATACCGATAATACCTACTGAGAAGTTGTTGATAAGCATTTCGAAGCCGGCAGGCATTCTTGTTTCCATGAAGCGGTCAAACTTCTTGATGATCCAGCCTGCGAAAGGTCCCATGACCATAGCGCCCATCAGCATTGGCTGTCCTTCAGTTCCGCCTACACCGGCAATAGTACCCATTACTGCAATGGCGCCCATGACACCACCGCGGTCTCCGCCTACCATTCTGCCGCCTGTAAATGCTATCAGTACAGGAAGCAGGTAGGAGAGCATGTATGGCTGGATGGAAGCGAGCTGCTCATTTGGCAGCCATCCATCCGGAATGAATAAAGCTGTTATGAATCCCCATGCGATGAATGCACCGATGTTAGGCATTACCATGGCGGATAAAAATTTTCCGAAACGTTGTACTCCGCTTTTCATATTATTCTCCTTCATCCTTGAATAATTGTTTTATTCCTATATCTACAAAATTATTATCAGGACTGGGGGATCATCAGTCCGTTCCGGATCCTCATGGTCCGGCATGGCTGATGATTTATGAGAAACGGTACCGGAAGTTAAGTTTCTGTTTTACAAGACTTCCACATCATTCTCCCTGCAGGCCGCCAGGAATGATTCCGGCAGACCTCCGTCGGAGATCACGACATCCACGTCTTTGAGAGTTCCAAAGGTGAATGTGCTGTGTTTGCCTACTTTTGTGGAGTCCATCAGTACGATGGTCTTAAGCGCCCTATTGATCACAGTCTGTTTGAGCAGAGATTCCTCATATACGTTACATGCGAATCCTGATCCCTCGTCGTAGGTAGTGACCCCGATAAAGGCCAGATCAAAAGTCATCTTCTGCAGCTCACTGATACCCTGCGATCCGCAGATGCTGAGGCTATAGCGGTTCAACGAACCTCCGGTGATCAGGACCCGTGGCTTCTCAAGGCCGGCGAGCTCCATGGCGCAGCTGATGCTGCTTGTTACGATCAGATTCGGCTGATCATCGAGCTCCGCTGCCAGCATTGTAGTCGTGCTTCCCGAGTCGAGAAAGACCGATGTTCCTGAATAGATCATCTCCTTCGCTTTCATGATGATGGCTTTCTTGGCGTCAACATTTCTTATGCTGCGCCGGCTCATAAAGTCGTCTGTACCGACAACCACATCTACCGAGCGTGCACCTCCGTGTACGCGGACTATTCTCTTGTTGTCATCCAGATTCTTAAGGTCTGTACGAAGAGTCATGTCCGATACATTTGGAAATGCTTCTTTCAGCTGTGCGAAGGTTACCTCCCCTTTTTCGTTGATCCATGCGACAATAGCGCTGCGTCTGCTTTCAACAGAATCCATACTTCCTCCTTCCGGGATCAGTCCGTCATTCCCGAAAGAATTCTGTACCGATCCACTATGCTGTAAAATTCGCCAGAAGATATTCTTCTGCTTCAGGGCACCAGAGACCTCTGTGTGCGTCTACGATATCAGCAAGAGCAGTAAATCTTTCATCCTCTTTTCCCTTTTCCCTGAGGTCAGTCAGTGCGATGAGAGGCAGATCGATATGGTTATAGATCAGCTTCTTTCCGCCAGGGATCTTAGGCAGATCGAGAATAGTCTCACCTGCAACTGCGAGTCCGCCGATGTGCGTGATCATAACTGCAGGATTGATTCTTCCGGCAGCTGTAAGATCAAGACATTCAATCATGTCAGCCGTATTTCCGCCTGTTGTTCCCATTACATGAGTGGAGTTGTAGTGAACATCATAGAAATTGATCTTTGCACTGAACGCTTTATCTGTCGGGCCTGCGAAGAAATTAAGGCAACCATCTCTGCCAAGGATTCCGCTTGACTGCTCTACAACTGCTGCGACAGGAGCATAGCACAGAACATCATCAAAACCTGTTCCGTCAGTCATTCCGCGAAGATATGCAACAGGGTCATCGACCTCAGCTGTATTTACAAAGTGAAGTTCGATTCCGTTTTCCTTTGCCTCTTCAGTCGGGAAGAGTTCTTCTGCTCTTGCAAGCCTGTCCTTGTTTACATCAGTTACAACGATCATTCCAGGACGTCTGTCGCAGTTCATGGCATAACTCAGAGCGCCGAGTCCCATCGGACCTGCACCTGCCAGGATGGCAAGCTTGCCGCCTTCTACGATACCCATTTCATGAGTATAAACGCCCATCTTTGTGTGGTATGCTGCATGGAAAGCGCCTACGCTGCATGAGTAAGGCTCTGCCAGGGATGCTTCATAATAAGCACGTCCCTTATACTCCAGCATGCATCCGAGTTCCATTACTTCAGCAGGAATGATGCAGTATGTAGCGTTTCCGCCAAAGAACTCATAAGAATATCCAGGGCTCCACATTGTTCCCTTGTAGTTAAGGGCAGGCTGAAGGGTGAATTTCATGCCTGGTTTGAACTTATCCTGATGAGCCTTTCCAACCTTTACGATATCTCCGGCCATCTCATGACCCATGATAGCAGGATGTTCAGCTACATCTTCGTGGACTCTCTTGTGCTCCACTCCCAGAATCGCACATTTGTGAGTGGACATGCAAACGGTGTCTGATATCACCTTTACGAGGATCTCATCATCCTTGATTTCAGGAAGTTCGAACTCGTCAAGACGCAGATCGTTTGCGGCGTGAAGTCTGACTGCTTTTGCTTTCATAAATTCCTCCTTAATGATAATACATAAGAGTTGTTGTGTCGATAGTTTCGATTACACATTTCTTATAATTTGTTGTTGCTTTAACAACCTGCCTTATTATAATAACAATTTAACGAGGTTGTCAACTGTTATTTTGAAAAATTTTTAAATATTTTTCTTTTATTTCAACAAAAAATAAAAACCGCTGAAAAATTCAGCGGTCTGCCTCTTCTTATGCTGAAAGGCATCAGCTATGCCAGTGTCCGGAAGCCCCTTTCTTCTTCTATAACAGGAATCCGGGTCACATCCATGTGGTCTATTTGTATGAACCGTCCATTCTCCAATGCCATTATCACCTTATCTATCTGTTCCTGTGTCCCCTGTACTTCCATCGTCACGGTGGTATCCGGATTGTTTCTGACCCAGCCGGTCACGCCGTTCAGTCCGGCGGCATGCTTTGCCCAATATCTGAATCCTACGCCCTGTACCCATCCGTGAAATACTATTCGCTGACGTAACATTTTTACACCTGTTTTTCCCCTTGCTGACTGCGGCGTGCACAAAACTCCATATTGATATCGCGGATCTCCTTCTTGCCGTCAATGTAATCCTGATACATTTCTGCAAGGCCGGCAGCACATCCATCGCATGAGCCATCTATATTCCCTATAGATTCCGCAACGATCTGTTCCCGCTCTTCTTTAGTCGTATCCCTGATAAGGATAGATTTCATATTGTCATACACCCTGACTTCGCAGTTTCCCTGCGAGAACTGCACAAACTCTTCATTGCCCATATCTTCGAAATAACTACGAATCACCCTGCAGATGCCGCCATGTGTCACAAGAAGAGCGTTTTTTCCGTTCAGCTCTTTTATCAGAGGATAGACCCTGGCTGCAAGATCAAAAAATGATTCTCCGCCGGGATATCTGGCAAAGTACTCTCTCTTTGCCTTCTGATATTCCGTGTCAGATCTGTCAGCGCCTTCAAACTTTCCGAAGTCCTGCTCGATAAGTCTGTCATCTGTTTTATACGGGATTCCGGTCTCATCTGAAACAGCATCAGCAGTCTGCATAGTCCTGCATAACGGTGAACAAAGGAACACATCAATCTTTACGTCTTTCAAAGAACGGGCGATCTCAAGCGCCTGTTCCCTGCCTTTGTCATTGAGAGGCAGATCGGTCCGCCCTAAGATCTTATTAGCGGCATTCCATTCGGTTTCTCCATGTCTTACAACGTATAGCATTGTTTCTATTATCTTTTCATATTCGCGCCATCGCCAAAGTGATTAAACAGTTCCCTGATAAAATCTACTTTTGGCTTTTTGATGTCCTTGTTCTGCCTGATGGAATAAGCAAATACGCTTATGACCATTATGCTGCACACAATTATTAATACGATTTCAAAAGCACCCATATAATCATACTCCTTGGTTTTTCATGTTGTCTTTCCCGGATATTGTATCACATTATCGCTGCAATAACCGCGATGAGTATTGCAGGCAGCATATTTGACACCCTTATTTTTTTTCCCATACCAGGTTCAGGCCTATGCAGAAGATAAGTATTGATCCTACCAGGGAAAGATAGTCCTGCACCTGGACAGTTATGAACGGCCGTATCAAAGCCGCCATTGTTTTCTTTATGAAAAAACTGTGGTAGCCTTATTGCAAAAGCACCTTATGGAGAGATAACAATGAAATCAGAATTCTATTTAAATTGCAAGGGGGATCCATCGAACAGGAATGCACACAAAGTCTACTTTTGCTGCAATGCCTCTGATTTTCAAAGTCTGTTTGATGCCATTTCAGATGAAGTTATCAGCATAGATAACAATATTAATATCTATTATTACGATCCGGCAAACGGGCTGCCTGAACAGGAAGATCTCTATGACCTTTTAAGAGAAATGCAGCTTTTTATCGTTCCCGTCACCGAAGGATTTCTCAATGTGAGGCGGCCTTCCTTTGCCAGAACACATGAGTTCAGCTATGCGATAGAAAACCACATTCCCGTCATTCCGTTGATGCAAGGGCCCGAAGCGTTCTCTGATGAGACGGACGCAGCAAAGAAGAAAATGGTCCTCGACTTTAACAGCCTATGTGGTGATATCGAGTATATCGATAAAGATGATGACAGCCGGAATCCAGGCCTGACCTACCACGAGAAGCTAGCCAGAACACTGAATTCGATATTGGTGAACGACGGGCTTTATCAAAAAATACGGGAAGCCTTTGATGCATATATCTTCCTTAGTTACAGAAAAAAGGACCGGGCGGATGCCAAAAGGGTCATGCAGCTGATTCATGACAATGAATTCTGCAGGGATCTCGCCATCTGGTACGATGAATTCCTGGTCCCGGGCGAACAGTTCAATGACGCCATAGAGGAAGCAATGAAAAAAAGCGTCCTGTTTGCACTTGTCGTTACGCCGAGTCTGCTGGAGAACCCGAATTATGTTAAGGACATTGAGTATCCACGTGCACAGGACATGGAGAAAAAGATCGTTGCCGTAGAAGCCCGGGGAACGGAGCCTGATGAGCTTTCAAGATTATACAGCGACATCGGGGTGCATCTTGTAGGGAACGATCCATCAGAGGTGCATGAAAAGCTTCACTATCTCTTTAAAGACATCGCTCTCCGGAGAAATGATGACCCGGTCCACAATTATTTCATCGGACTCGCATATCTCAACGGAGTCGATGTTGAAACGGACAAGGCAAAAGGTACCGCGATCATTCAAACAGCAGCTGAAGATTCGCTTCCGGAAGCGATGGAGAAGCTGGCTGATATTTACTCGAGCGGAAACGGTGTTGAAAGAAACAACAAAGAAGCTGTCAGGTGGCAGCGCAAATATGTTGATGCTCTCAAGGCTGCCGCTTCCTCCGGAGAAGATTATCAGAAAGTTTATCTTGGACTGGATCGGTTAAAGCGGCTTATGGGTATGTATTCCGATCTGGGATCCATCCTTGAGGAAATGCTCGACTACGCTGAAAAGATGCGGGAAGTCGGAGCGGAAGGCTGGGTCAGATGTCTTCAGGATGCGTATTGTTCCATGGGATATTACCGTGCCCGGTACGGCGAGACCGTTAAAGCGAGGAACTACGGCGAACAGGCTCTGCAGCTTCAATTGCAATTCCCGGAAAACAACAAAGAAGATCTACTGTATACCCATCGAAGCATCTATGAAAAAGTATTGTCCATTGCAGAAAAAATCAGAAGCCGCAGCTGGGAAATTGAGATCCAGAGAGCAATGCTCAAAGAGATGGAGGAAACACTGTCCGGCTATGATCATATTCTCTATTACAGAAAATATCTGAACGAATGCATCTGTCTTTATCACAATCTGCAGGAATCAGGTTTTTCAGAAGAAGCAGGTGCTTTGAGCGAAAAGATCGAAGAGTATGCTAACAAAGCAATCGCTCCATGCGAATCGGCGGATGACTATCAGGTGGCCGTAAAAATATGCGATAAAATCGGCCATATGTACAGTCCAATGGGTCACGATGATCCTGATGCCTTAGCATTCGGTATAACAAGGCACGAGTGGGATGATGACCATAAAGCCTTGCTTTGGTTCAAAAAAGGGAAAGATATATGCCGGATGTTTGCCAAAAAAAGAAACAACGCATGGTGGTGCTATAAAGCTTTCTGTTTCTATTCTCTGATGTATAGCAGGGATACAGATGCAGACGTCACGGAGGAATTGAAATACCGGGATGCCATGCTGGAAATGATTCGCAAAATGGAGGCTAACGCGGTTTCCCGAATTGACTTTAAAAATCTGGCGCATGCCTGTTCCTCGATACTTACCCTTCCGGATTATTTATGCCTGGATGAAAGACCGATATACGAATTGATCCTGAACACAAGAAAGGTCCTGTTTGAAAACTTCGACGGCAAGCTCGAAGATGATGAAGAACTGACGGAATTCTAATGAGAAAAAGACCCGTTGAAATTTCAACGGGTCTTTCTTCATGCTCTACTCTTTTGACCATACAAGGGTTGCTTCATCTTCGATCTCGGAGATCAGTTTATCCATTTCTTCCTGCATCTGCTCTTCATTCAGGCTTCTGCTCCGGGAGTAGATATGGTCGAATATAGTTCTGCCTTTTGAAAAGAATCCATCAAGTCTGTTTTCTTTCACATATCTTTCCGGAAGGTAATACACCTTGTCTACTGCATCTGCATCTTCTGTTTCATGGAATCTCATCACATGCTGATTGTTGCTCTCAGATACTTTTTCCCAGTTTCTGGAGTAGCAGCTGCTTGTAAGGAAGAATACCGCAATGCGATTTCCATCGTCATCTTTGCCCCAATACACTCCTTTATAACCGTAATACGGCTTCTCAACATACATATCCCCATTCTCTGTCATGCGGATCCCGGTATCTTCATAAGTGATATAGCTTGGGTTATGAAAGATAAGTATGTCACCGGCAATAATAATTAAGATGACTACTGCTGCAGTAGCAGCTATCGTAATGATCCGTTTGAGCAGCATTTTTCTTTTGAGCCGTTTTAGTCTCTCAGCCTCGTCAAGTCTGCCGAGGACTTCTTCAGCTTCAGTCTCTGATTCAGGCAGCTCCGAGCCATGCATCCTGCGGTAGTATTCTCTGCAGTCTTCGCAGCCTGTCAGATGTTCTTCCACTGCTGCTTTGCTTTCTTCCGAAAGCACATCATCTATATAGAGCGGCATCAGGTCTTTCGCTATATTACAATGAATCTTCATCGAGTTCCTCCTTGATCATCATGCGTGAACGGTAATAGGTTACTCTCGCCCAGCTCTCGCTCTTGTCGAATAGCTCACCTATCTCTGCAAAGCTCAGGTCTCCGAATGTCCTGAGCTGGAAGACTTCCTTATACGGCTCTTTCAGGTCGTGCAAAATGCGGTGGATCTTCATCGCAGTCTGCTTTCTCAGAAGCTGCTCCTCCGGATTGCTTTCACTCCCCGCAGTAATTTCATAACCAACTGCATCATCGTCATCATGCTTTGTCAGCGTGGTTGTCCTCGATTGTTTCTTCAATGAGTCAAAGCTGAGATTCCTCGCTATCTGACAAAGCCAGACTTTAAGTGATGCCTCGCCGCGGTAGTCATTGATCTTCTTCAGCGCTCTGAAGAATGTCTCCTGTGTGATCTCCTCAGCCATGTCAGGATCATGCACCAATGAAAGAGTGTAACGGTACACCGGTGTGAAATATTCCCGATACAGCTTTTCAATGTCCATCAGCATTCTCCTGTCTAAGTCTTCTACTAATATGACTCACAAAGCGTCAGTTCGTTACAGACTTTTTTCAGATTCACGTATAAAACATCAACTCTAATTATAGCTAACCAAAGCCAAATCATAACCACCAGTTGAACTGGTGGTATGCACTAGCCCTAAAAGGGCATTGTACTTGCAAGCGTCTTAAGACGCGCCGAATAGACTGCCAACCGCATCTCTATTCTCAGGCGGCGCCTAAAGGCGCTTTTCTATTGC
>JBGULF010000080.1:0-51191 GCA_045115935.1 Anaerovoracaceae bacterium | reverse complement strand
AAGCTCATTGATTTTCATTGTCTGATTTACCTCCTTTGCCCTTCCGGCAACGTTATACTAAACCGTGAGGCCGCCTCACAGTCAAGGAATTTCTTCAACTTTTAAATAAATTTATTAATGGTCACCTGTTGCAAAAAGGACCCCCTTCCCCGCCTGTCAAAGCTCCTCATCAAGGCAGATTTCCGCTTATGCATGAAATTGCATAAAACGAGTTCGTGCTCCAACAGCATATATCCGGCATGAGATACGACTTTTTTCGTACTCGCATCTCATTACGGGTAGTTCAATAACGAACATGTCTCTTTCACATTAGGTCAGAATCATCTTTGTTGGCTGTAAATCCTTCTCCGCCGTCACAAGTCGCAAGCCACATCGCGCAATTGTTAAGGCTTTGTATACATTCTTCAGAAAAGGCATAGAAGTTATATCCATAATTATGAATAAATTTCCAGAACGGCGGCTTTCGACCCAATGGGAAAAATGTCGATTGGTTACTCCAATGGAGATATGAGCTATGAGATACGAATTTCTTCGTACTCCTACTCAAAATATGGAGCGAGAAACACCAACACAGTCTGCGCAGTCCAGGTATGACACTAAAAAAGGACAGTCGTGATGGCTGTCCCTTGAATCTCCCTTATTTTTGGTATGTATTGGATGACAAGCTGCCTCACAGGTCGTCGTCTTTTCTGACCAGGCAATAAATACCCAGCATAAGCCATAATATGGCTGCAACCAGATATCCCCAGCTGTGTTTTCCAAGGAATACCAGGAGGCATACTATAAATGCTATGAAGTAAAATGCCGCCAATGTTTTATTGCTTTGAAACATGTATATCTCACCTCCTGCATTACTGCCTGATGAAGCAGGTTTTATCAATTGCGGTGTGAATTGCTGACCGGCTGCACAGCCTACTTAAGGCCGGAGGCCATCATATAGACGTTGAAGATGTCTTCGGTGTCGAGGACTTTGAAGTTTCCGATCTTGCGGGCATTCTGGAATGTGACTCCCAGTGCTGCCGTACGGCATGCTGCCTCGTCGAAGCTGAGTCCGAGTCCTGCGATGTCTGTAGGCATGTCGATCGAGCGGAAGAACGCCTCGAATTTTTCGATCGTCTTCACAGGGTCGCTTTCGCCGAACACTCCCTCGCCGAGTTTAACGAATCTGGATGGATCCACCTCGAGCACGTATCTTGCCCATGATCCCCAGATCGCTGCGAGGCCGGCGCCGTGCGCAACGTCGTACTCTGCGGAGAGCTCGTGCTCTATCTGGTGGCATGCCCAGTCACCCTTGTTGGAGTTGCCGGCTGCCATGAGTCCGTTGTGCGAGAGCGAGCCGCACCACATGAGGTTTGCTCTGGCGTCGTAGTTCTCAGGATCCTCGAGTGCGACAGGAGCCCACTTCATTACCTCCTTGAGGAGAGTGAACGAGAGCTCGTCGGTGAAGTCGAGCGCATAGCCCTGATGGAAGTATCTCTCGAGCGTATGCATCATGATATCGGTAGCGCCGCATGCGGTCTGGTATTTCGAGACCGTTGCAGTCAGCATAGGGTCGAGCATCGCAAACTTGACTCTGCCGAAGTCAGTGTTGACGCCTCTCTTGTAAGTCGGGTCAGTCTCGTCATTTGTGATTACCGACGAGTCACTCATCTCGGAACCTGTTGCCGAAAGCGTCAGCACGCAGCCGACAGGTGCCGTGCCTTCCACCTTGCGCTTGCCGCAGTAGAAGTCCCATACATCTCCGCCGCCATAGACGCCGTAGCCGATCGCCTTTGCGCTGTCGAGAACGGAACCGCCGCCGACGGCCAGTATGAAGTCGCAGCCTTCGCTCTTGTATAAATCGATGCCCTTTCTCACGAGCGAGACTCTCGGGTTAGGAACAACGCCGCCGAGTTCTACGAATTCGATGCCTGCGTCTTTGAGTTTGTCCTCAACGTCGTCAAGCAGGCCTGTCCTTCTGACTGAGCCGCTTCCGAAGTGGATGAGAACTTTGATAGCGCCGTAGCTCTTCAGGACTTCGCCGACCTGATCCTCGGCTCCGACTCCGAAATACACGTGAGTAGGTGTGAAGTATTCCATAATAGCCATAGTGATTCTCCTTTGCTTATCAAACAGTCTGCGTGCTGTATTTTTATCTTTGCTGTTCTTCAAACAGTATAGCCTCGTAAGGCTTCATGTGCATTATCTCTTCTACCTCGGCGTCGGTGCGGCCGCGGTTAGTCATGCGTATCGTCAGCTCGTCGAGCTCGAAGTCGCCCGGCATGATGAAGTCGCCGCGTGTGCCGGAGAAGTTGCCTACGATGAGAAAGCGCTTGTCTCCGTAACATCTGCTGTACGAGATCACCTGCCTGTCGTCAGGATAGTACTCGATGGTGTTTCCGTAGATCAGCGTCTCCTCGGACTTTCTCAGCGCGAGCAGCTCCTGATAGAACCTGTAGATCGACTTGTCTGCAGCCAGGTCAGCTTCGACATTGATCTTCTTGTAATCCGGGTTCACGCACTGCCACGGTCTGGCTCCCATGTTGAAGCCTGCGTTGGCTGATGCGTCCCACTGCATCGGCGTCCGGGCGTTGTCTCTGACGGCGTTCCTCATCATCCTGAACGATACGCGGTCAGGGATGTGCATGCCCTTTGTCATGTCGAATATGAAATGCGTGACCGGGTCCTTCATCTGATCGGCGTTTCTGAACTTCGTGTTGGTCATGCCGATCTCTTCGCCCTGATAGATGAACGGTGTGCCCCAGCCCAGGAATGTGATCATCGCCAGGAATGTGGCCGCCTCGTATCTGTACTTCTTTGTGTTGATACCGAATCTGCTGACGCTCCTCGCCTGGTCGTGGTTCTCGAGCACGAGAGTGTTCCAGCCGCTTCCGTGATATCTCAGCTGAGGATCTATCAGTCCGCGTTTGAACTGTCTCAGGTTGAACGGCTTCGGGATCATCTTGAGGCCGAACATGTTGTCCGATGCGAGGTGCTCGAAATGGAATATCGTGTCGAGTTCGCCGGACTCCTCATGTATGTACTTGTGCGCGTGCTCCTCGTCAGGGACGTAGGATTCGCCTACGGTGTATGTGTCGTACAGCGAGAGCGCATTGTCGTTCAGTTCCTTCAGGAACTCATGCATGCGCGGTCCGTCGACATAGAACTGCGTGCCCTTCTGGAAGTGCAGCGGGTTCTTATCGTCCTTCAGCGGATAAACCTTGGATATCATGTTGAAGACATCGAACCTGAAACCGTCAACGCCCTTGCCGAGCCAGAAGCGCAGGATGTCTGCCATCTCCTCCCTGACCTTCGGGTTCTCCCAGTTGAGGTCAGGCTGCTCAGGAGCGAAGAGGTGCAGGTAATACTCATCGGTACCCTCGATCCTCTCCCATGCCGGACCGGTGAACGACGACGTCCAGTTTGTCGGAGGGATGAGTTCGCCTTCCTTGTCGCGCCTTCCTTCTCTTATGATGTAGTAGTCGCGGTACGGCGAGTCCTTGTCGGCCAGCGCCGCCCTGAACCACTCGTGCTGATCGCTCGTGTGGTTGAATACCGCGTCCATCATCACTTTGAGTCCGCGCCTGTGGCACTCGGCCACCAGCCTTTCGAAATCCTCCATCGTTCCGAACGCCGGGTGGATCTTCCTGTAGTCCGCTATATCGTAGCCGTAGTCTTTCCACGGCGAGTCATACAGCGGCGAGAACCAGATGGCAGTCGCACCGAGATCCTTTATGTAGTCGAGCTTCGAGATGATGCCCGGGATGTCGCCATTTCCGTCATTGTTGGAATCCATGAAGCTGAGCGGGTATATCTGATATACCACCGCCTCTTTATACCAGTTGGTTTTTACAGCCATTTTTTCCTCTTTTCTGCTGTGAGGTCATGTGACTTCGCTGCATGCGGCAGGTCTTAATTCGATGTCACCGAGAGCAGCATCGGCAGGAGCTGCTTTTTGCGGCTCATGACTCCCGGCATGTCGTATATCTGCTTATCGATCTTTGCATAAGGCAGGTTGCGGTTAGCCTTGTGCTTCGATGCGAGCAGCACGCTGTCTTCTCTGAGCACGTCTGTTACCATGAGCAACGCCCAGTCGAGACCCTGCGAGTCAGCGATCTTCTGCAGTGCATCTATATATGCCTGTGCATATTCGCCGACATCTGACAGCGTGGTGACTTCGCACTGGCCGATGCCCATCTTTGTGCCGTTGTTCTCGTATTTCTTGAAGTCTGAGAGGATCATCTCATCCGGATCCTGTGTCGCAAGGTTGTCCGAGATGCTGAAGAGCTTTTCGCCGAATTCCTGTACGCTCGGCACCTTCGCGAGTCTCGCGAGCATCTCTACCGCCTGCATGTCCTGCACAGTCGTGGTCGGACTGCGGAGTATCAGCGTGTCGGCAATTATGCCGGTGAGCATCGTCCTGGCCATAGCCGGATCCGGCATTATGCCGTGCCTCATGTACAGCTGATAGATTATCGTGTTTACGCTGCCGAGCGGTTCGGCGGCGATGAATATAGGCATGGTCGTCGAAAGCGAGTCGAGCCTGTGGTGGTCAACGATCTCCACCACGTCCGCGGTCTCGATTCCCTCGATGCTCTGATCAGGCTCATTGTGATCCACCATGATCACCTTGTTTACCGGTCTTTCGAGGAAGCAGCGCCTTGTGACAAATCCTTTGAACTCTCCGTTCTCCATTACGGCAAGTCCCCTTATGTGGGAGTTCATGAAAATCTTTCTGCCCTCAACGAAAAGATCGTCTATGTCGATGGTTTCAGTAGCGCTCTCCATCATCGTTTCGATCGACTCCGCGAGTCTGATCCTTCTGAGAGTTTCCGCCGTACCGAGTTCAGTTAAAAATACCGATCCTTCATATCCGCTGAAGTCCACGTCCGGTGTCTTGTCTGTCGCTGCAATGATGATGGCAGGTACCTGCTTTTTGACCGCTTGCTCGATATGCTCCTTGCGCGATCCGAGCACCACGATGCAGTTTCCGATCTCTTCGAGCATCTCGCTGAACGCCTCGTATGTGCCCGCGCCGACCAGCAGGGAGCCTTCAATCTCGTCGCTCTTGCCGCGATGCACGAGCGAGCCCGGAATTACACGAAGAATGTTGTCTATTGTAAGGGTGTAGACAGGTATCTCTTCCTTGTTGTCAGTCAGGAACCAGCTAGTGATGTCGTCGACGCTGAGCAGGCCTTTGAAGTCCTTGCCATCATAGATAGGAACAACGGACGGGTTCTCCGCGTTGTATGCGTTTACCAGGGCAAAGATCGGCGCGCCGGCCTGGATGTGGCCCTGCGGCTCGAGCATGACGTCCCTTACTTTCGGGAACACGTCTTTCTTGTAAGGCGGGATGTCTACACCCATCGTTTCCATCTGTTCCCTTACCTGATCGGATACAGGGCTGCAGTGGATAGCTACGTATTCGTTCCCGCTGTCCGTGAGGTTCTTGAGATTGGCGTACGCGGATGCCGCGCAGAGGCTGTCGATATCCGGGTTTCTGTGTCCTGTGATATATATCTTTCCCATGCTCTCTCCTTTATTATTTAAGCTTGGCCTCTGTGCGGGCCATGAATTTATCAACGTTTATTATAAAGCGCTCGTGCAGGCCTTCGCCGATAAGACCGGCATCGTCGCTTGCTTTCACTCTGAAAACGAGCCTGCGCCCTTCGGCTTCAATGAGCTCGCTCTCGCATGTGATGCGCGCCCCGACCGGACTGGCCGACAGATGCGACACATCGAGCTTTGTACCGACCGTGCTCCTGCCCTCTTCCATGCAAGGCTCAACGCTCGCCCATGCCGTGTTCTCCATGAGAGCGATCATCGCCGGGGTCGCATAGACCGGCAGTCCGCCGCTCCCCCATGCATCAGCACACAGCTCTTTTGTAACTATAATTTCCTTGCAGGCTTTGATCCCGGGTTTCAGTTCCATTCCGGCCTCCCTTTTATATTATGCACTCCGCCGCTTCTTCTGCGGCAACTTTCTTTCCGGTCCTGTAAAACACCGCGAACACGCTCCATACGTAAATGACCGTGAACAGTATATGCGCGCGCGGCACGTTCATGAATACCATCATCAGCATCACGAAGCACAGTGTCATGATCCACAGCTTCTGCATGAACGCTCCGTTGATATGGCATCTCACTTTGGCGTATCTGCCGAGAGCGAACAGGAAGGCGAAATAGCCGACCATCGATGCCACGAGGAATATCATCTTCGGACGGATCGCCACCTCTTCTTCGCGCATGAACTCGAGAGAAGCCGTGATGTTGTTGAGCCCGAATATGATGAATATGTGGATCAGCATGTAGATCAGCCCGTTGTCCTCTTTACCTCTGTCGAGCAGCTTGTCGTAGATGACTTCGTACGACAGGAAGAGCCCGACTACTATGAGGAAGGCCATCAGCGAGAAATATATGGTGCTCCAATCGAAGCTTCCGTCTCCGACAAAGTACGATGAGATGACGACTATCATTTCGCCGAAGGTGAACACCACGTAGAGCATGGCGCGCTCTGTCAGGTGGCTGAAATCTATCATGCCGCTCACACCCAACCTCTTGCCTATAAAGGTCAGAACTATGCCGAGTATGACCGCGGCGAATGAGATCGGCGGTGCAAATACCGGCTTCACTATCGAAGCGGTCAGCACTATGAGCGCCTCAACGAACAGCGTTACCGCCATCCGCTTTATGACCGTGCGGTTCCACACATCAGTCTTGTGGTTGCGTAGCTCGATCACGTACTGCATCCCGATATTGATGAGTATGAGTCCCCAGGCGATGTGGTACTGCGCCTGATACGCGTGCCAGTTGCTCCGGGTGGCTTCGCCCATGAAGTACATCAGGTACATGATTATCAGCAGGAATACGTGATCGCGCACACCGTTGCGGCCGAACATGTTGATGTAGAACGTGGTGAAGTTCCAGATCTGTATGATTGCCAGCGTACACAGTATGTACGCAAGGAATGCATCGAGCGAAACGAAGCCTCCTTCGAAATGACCGAGGAGTGCGTTGTTGCGGCCCGCCATGTATACGAATACCAGGTCATATATGAGCTCGAGATATTCTACTTTCTTTTCTTCGTTTTTCAGCAGAGGCATGTCAGTTAATCCAGATGCTTCTGCGCCCAGGCAGCAACTTTATCCGCCATGTCCGGAACGGATGAGCCGCGGATGGCGAATGCCTTTTCTACCTTGGCGCCCGTGCAGAACTTCTTCAGATCCGACCTGCTGTTTGCCTCTCCGCTTCCTTCGTGCGTCATTACCGGGAATACGTGCTTGCCCCTGAAGTGAAGCTTTTCGAGCTGGGCGAATACCGCGCACGGATATGTGCCCCACCAGCATGGTCCCGCGATAACGATGTTGTCGTACTCCTTTATGTCGTGCAGGTACTGCTTCAGCTTCGGACGCGCATTGTCTCTCTGCTCCTGCTTGGCGACCTCGGTGCACTCCATGTAGTCGTCCGGATATTCTTTAACGGTCTCGATCTCGAACAGATCGGCTCCCACCGCATCGCGTATATACTCAGCAACGAGCTCAGTGTTGCCTTTTCCGAGCTCGACTATATTTCCATCTACATAATTCTGTCCCTTGCGGGAAAAATAGATAACAAGATTTTTTGCCATTTCCCTCTCCATCAACTTATTTGCTGCCCAATGCAGCTGCCCGGTTTTCTCCATGTTAATAATAGCACAGGAAGGCCCTTTTTTCCTGCTTCTGTTCAAAGGAATAGATATGTGATGAGTCCTCCGTTATCGCCATAGTTTATGTACTAAAAAAGTACGCGAAAATCGTCCTGCTTTATTGCGGTTTTCTCCTCTTCATCACATAAATAATGTATTATCCGAATTAACAAGGGAAACCCATTTTCAGCAAAAAGGAGGGCACTATGAGTTCACTGAAACTAACGGATACGCTGTGGTGGAACGGCGCGCTTGATCCGGATACCCATATCTCGGATGTAATCGTGCAGATGGAGTTCGGCACCACATACAATTCATATACTCTTAAGGGCAGCGAAAAGACAGCCCTGATCGAGACATCAAAGCACAAATTCTGGGAGGCCTTCAAGGGCGAGCTCGATGACGCGGTAGACATCACAAAGGTCGACTACATCATCATGGATCACACCGAGCCTGACCACTCGGGTACGCTCGAGAAACTGCTTGCGATCAATCCGAAGATCACGGTGGTATGCACCGGCACGGCAGCGAGCTTCCTGAAGGAGATCATGAACACGGACTTCCGCGTCATGACAGTAAAGGAAGGCGACACGCTTTCGCTCGGCGACAAGACCCTGCACTTCATGCCTGTGCCTAACCTGCACTGGCCTGACACCATGTTCACCTACTGCGAAGAGGACAAGACGCTTTACACCTGCGACGTGTTCGGCGCTCACTACTGCCCTCCGTCAGGTGATGTAAGGCGCAGCAGGCTGACCGGTCAGGACGAGGCCAACTACATGCGCACGATGCAGGATTACTTCAACATCATCATCGGGCCTTACAAGAATCCGTTCATGAACATGGCGCTCGAGAGAATCAAGGATCTCGACATTCAGATGATCTGCCCGGGCCATGGTCCTGTGCTCGATGCGGGCATCGACTGGGTGATGGAGAAATATCACGAATGGTGCGCGAGACCTGAGAAGAAAGACACCAAGCTCGTGGTCATCCCGTACGTAAGCGCTTACGGATACACCGGCCTCCTCGCCGAGAAGATCGAAGAGGGTCTCAAGGCGAGCGGTCCTATCGAGGTGCATAAATACGACATGGTATTCGAGGAAGACGTCGCGGGAGTCATCGCTGACCTCAACGCGGCGGACGGCATTCTCTTCGGAACACCGACTATAGTCGCGGACGCTCTGAAGCCGATCTGGGATCTCACAACGAGTATCTTCCCTCCTCTCATGAAGGGCAAACTCGCGAGCGCGTTCGGCTGCTACGGCTGGAGCGGCGAAGGTGTTCCTAACATTATCGAGAGACTCAGACAGCTCAAGATGAAAGTCCTCGACGGCTACCGCATCAGGTTCAAACCGAGCGAGACCGAGCAGCTCGATGCTTTCGACTTCGGATACAACTTCGGCTGCGTGCTGCAGAACAAGGAAGTGAAGAAATCCGGCGCTCCTGCCGGAGCTAAGAAGATGGTCAAGTGCGTGGTCTGCGGAGCCGAGTTCGAGGAAGGCACGGATACATGTCCGGTCTGCGGAGTAGGCAGCGACAAGTTCGTTCCGGTCGAGTCCAAGGCGACCAGCTTCAGAAAGGATACGGATGAAAGATTCGTCATCCTGGGAGGCGGCCCGGCAGCAAAGAGCGCAGCTGAGGCGATAAGAGACCGCAACAGCACTGCAGTCATCACCATCATCACTCAGGAATCTGACCTACCTTACAACAGGCCGATGCTCACAAAGGCTCTCCTCTCCGATTTCTCGGGCAACCAGGCCGCGATCGAAGGACCGGAGTGGTACGAGGAGAGAAACATCTACTTCATGGCAGACACGACAGTCACGAAGATCGACAGCGCAGAGAAGAAAGTTGAACTCATTCTGCCTGACGGCAGCGGCGGAGCGCTCATCTATGACAAGCTGATATATGCACTCGGCGCATTCTGCTTCGTGCCTCCTATCAAGGGATCGGATCTCCCGCACGTGGCATCTGTCAGGAACATCGCCGACACCGTACGCATCAAGAAAGTGCTCGAAGAGCGTGACGCCAAAGAGATCGTCTGCATAGGCGGAGGTGTCATGGGTCTTGAAGGCGCCTGGGAGCTGAAGCTCGGCGGATACGATGTCACCGTACTTGAGACCGCACCGGGACTGCTTCCGCGCCAGCTCGACGATCCTGCGTCAGAGATGCTCGAAAAGATCTGCAATGCCGCAGGAGTGAAGATCGTTACAGGAGCGAAGATCGTGGAGATCACAGAGGATGCGGTGCTGCTCGACGACGGCAGGGCATTCCCTGCACAGCTCGTCATCATGTCGACAGGTATGAGACCATACACCAAGGTTGCTGAAGACAGCGGCATCGAAGTCGACAGGTGGGTCAAGGCGAATGACCGCATGGAAACGAATGTAAAGGATGTATATGCAGCCGGCGACTGCTGCATCATCAACGGACAGCCTCAGGCCTTCTGGGCTCAGGCCATAGAGACCGGCCGCATCGCGGGAGCAAATGCCGCAGGAGAAGCGCTTGAATACAAGGCGCTCGGCAGTTCGCTCGTCATCAACGCGATGAACACGAGCATATTCGCACTCGGCACAAACGGCAAGGAGCCTGACAAGAAGTTCCGCACCGTAGAGTTCAGAGATGACCAGAGAGGCAATTATGAGAAGTATTACTTCCACAACAACCGTCTCGAGGGCGTCATCCTTATCGGCGACACCGACCGCATGATAGAACTCGGCGAGAAAGTCGACAAACACGCTACATATAAAGAGATGTTCGGCCGCAAATAAAACCGGCATCCGAAAATGCATAGCAACAAAAGACGCGGTCTGCTGATTTGCAGACCGCGCTTTTCATTGTGGTTTTACTTTATCCGGATCCTTACAGTGACTATCTTGCTTCCGGCCTTATGATTATCATCGCCGGCAGCCCTTACTCTCACCCTGATCCTGTACGTGCCTCTTTTGAGGCCTTTCCTGACTGTGATCTTTCCTCTGGATGAAACAGTGACCTTCCCGTTCCCCTTTATCTTCCTGTAGGTAACTTTTCCTGCAGCATTGCTGACCCTGAAAGCTTTCTTTCTGATGATAGTACGGGTCTTCTTCCTCACGCTGCCTGCCTTCAGAGTTACCTTCTTCGCAGAGACTTTCATTGTCTGCTTATCTTTCTTCTTAAGTTTTCTCCAGGCCCTGAGCAGATCCGTGTTTGCCTTATTCAGTCTGACCGAGTCAGAGCTGCTGTCATCCATGACCGCTATGGCGGCGTTCAGTGCCTTCTTAAACGCTGCGTAGCTTGCTGCCTTGTAGGCTGATTTCGACACTCTGCTTTTGGCATCGATTATATTTCTTGCAAGCGTATTTAAAGCAGTATTGCGCGCTGCTTCCTCAGCCTGCGCTGCCTTGTCTATAGGCTTCAGGGATCTTAACGCTCTGCTGATAGCTGCTTCGGCAGCTATTACATCAGCTTCTGTCGTTGAAGGATCATCGTACAATGCATTGGCTGCATCTATCGCAGCACTGAGCGCCTGATAACTGTCAGTCGTGTACTCTCCGCTGCACAGCACCGTATTTGCGCTGATTATATTGTCTGAGATCGCTTCGAGAGCGGCATCCCTTGCAGCTATCTCTTCTTCGGTCAGGCACGGCAGCGTTTCAGTGTAGGAGTGATCAGGATTTCTGCTGCATACATACTCCACGAGTCCTTCCGTATCGGCTGTAGGCTTGCGGATCACTGTCCTCACATAATCGTGGCCTTCCTTCCAGCGGACATGGAGCGTTGTGTCCTGTCTGAATACCGTTTCCTCATCCACAGGTTCGCTGCCCGCTTCATCCAGACACCATGCGTCAAATACGAGGCAGTCGTCTATCACAGGTACCGGCATCTCATCAAGCTTATATTCGTCATTTACCTCTTCATACTGATCTTCAAGGCTGCCATCTGCAGGATCGAAATGGATGAGCGGCGCAAACTTGTGTCCCAGTCCTGTACCGGTATTGAGCGTTGTATCCGCATGCTGCTCGACCGTGCCTCTCAGCAAGATCTTTTCATCATCCGGGGTAGCTCCTATTCCGATTCTGAAAGCAGTATCATCGATCAGTTTCATTGATGCAGGCAGCTGCACGGATACAAGAGAGCTGTTCTCAAATGCATTTTTGCCTATCTCTTCAATACCCTCATTCAGGGTCAGCCTTGAGAGGGTAACAGGTTCTCTGAACATCGCCATGCCTCTTGCGAACGCCTGTCTAGGTATCACCTTGAGCGTTCCCGGGATCTCCACTTCAGCGATCTTGTTGTTGGCGAATGCAGACTGGCCCATCTCGCTGAGTTCTGCAGGCAGAGTCAGATTAGTTATGGACAGGCCGAAGAACGCTGTCATTCCTATCGTCTTTACGCTGTCCGGAATGACCACTTCTCCGACGGACGGATAATCGTCGTACTTGTCATCTCCCTTGACCAGCTGCCTGTTGAATAATCCTGCCGGGATCTCAGTCAGTCCGTCAGGTATCGATATCTTCGCAAGATCCCAGTTCATGGCATAGGCGCCTTCTCCGACAGATGTTACTGTATCCGGGATCAGGGCTTCTTTCAGTCCGGTCGTATGGAACGCCAGCTTTCCTATCTTTTTGAGTCCCGCAGGATACACTACGGTCTCCACAGCCGTCTCTCTGAATGCCGCTTCACCTATCTCTGTTATCGCTGTTCCGTCCGGGCTGTTGTCAGGGATCACCATGTCCTTATTGAAGCTCATTCTCATGACTCCGCTGTCAGACAGCCCGGTGACCACGCCGCCTTCATATGTGAAGTCAGTATCTTCCCATGCGTATCCGACCGCTTCGGCTTTTGTATGCTCAGGATCCTTTGTGCAGGTGTAAGTCATGACTCCGTCTGAATCCTTTGTCGGAATCGTTGTCAGAGTCCCTTCATCCCATTCATGAGTCTCATTCCAGTGAGCATAGATGATCTGACCTTTAGCAAAGCGCGTATATTTTGATACCTTTATTCCTCCGCTGCGCTCAGTGTACCAGCCGAGGAATTCGTGGCAGTCGTCATATGCCGGTACCGGGAATGACTCTGCTGTTATCCTTCCGTTCTGGTCGAGTTCGAGGTATCCCGGATCACACACTCCGCCCTGCGCATTGAGAGTTATTATGTTCTCTCCGTATACGACAAGATGTGAAATGGCCCCTTCATTGAACTGAAGATGATCAGGGTTTGTCGTGGTAAGAATGACTATGTGGTTTTCACCTGTACCTGTATTGTTTTCAAATGCATCGACCGCAAGAGAATTAAGGGACTCAGGCAGGGCAACACTTGTAAGAAGACCTTCCTTGAATGCCCTCCTGCCTATCGACTCCACGCCTTCTTCGAGGATCAGCTCTGTCAGGGTCTGATCCTTATATGTGCCTTCAAAGGCCGATTCCCCGATCTCCTTTACGTTGCCCGGGATCGTAAGTGTATCCAGGTGGTGGAGGTGGAAAGCGTTTTTCCCTATCTTTACTACGGAATCCGGGATCTCAAGGGATGTAAGCCTTGCCCCTGCAAAGGCCGTTTCTCCGACCTCTGTTACAGTGTCCGGTATCTCAAGCGTGCTCATGCGGATGTTCATTGCAAAGGCTCCCTGCGGAATGACCGGAACATTCCTGGATAATCTGAGATCGGTTATGGCATTCATTGCAAACGCTCCCGATCCCATTGTATCCACAGAATCAGGGATGTGGACGCTCTTCAGGTGGTTGCCGTGGAAAGCGCTCTCGCCGATTTCCCTGAGGTCCTCCAGACTCTCGAGATCGACCCCGGTCAGCATGTTGTATTCAAACGCCCGGGCGTCTATTCTGGCAAGATGCTCCGGCAGGTCCACGGATGTGACGCCGTCGGAATTTGCTTCATACTTGCCGATATCCACCTCGTCCTCAGGGACTGCGAAAGCCTCCTCTCCTATCCTCGTGATCTCCGTTCCGTCCGGAGCATAGTCCGGCAGCACCAGCGCTTTGACAGTCTCATATGTTTCTCTGCCGGACTCACTGTATCCAAGCAGGGCAGAGCCGTCTTCGCTGTATATGAAGTCCTCTTCAGCCCAGCCTGTTCCGGCAAGCTTGCTGAATACGACCTCGAACGAGTATACGGATGTGTTCGGAAGGCCGCTGTATCTTGCTGCTTCCGCTTCATTGGAAGTGAGAAGCGTCACTTTGTTCTCGGTATCGTGGAATGCAGATGCGTTGATCTTATCAAATGAGTAGTCCGCATCGATCTCCACCTTGCTGAGGGCATGTCCCCTGAAAGCATTCGAGGCAATCGTTCCGTTGAAACCGTCACCAAGGTCGAGCACCGTGAGGCTGTTCTGAAGATCTTCATTGATCACTGCAAAAGCACCTGATCCTATGGAAGTTACCGAGCCCGGGATCAACAGTTCATGCAGCTGGCAGTTGTTGAACGCGTTGTTCCCTATCGACTCGAGTCCTTCATGAAGGATCAGCTCAGATATCTTGCTGCCCTGGAATGCGGTCCTGCCAATCGTCTTTACGCTTTCAGGTATTTCGAGCCTCTCAACAGTTGCCATTTCCATGAACGGGATCTTGTTGTTCGTCTTTGTAAATGCACCGTCAGGGATGGCGGTCAGCGATCCGGACAGCCTGATCTCGGAAACATAGATCGTTCCCGTAAACGCGCCGGAACCGAGTTCAGTCACGCTGTCAGGCAGGATGACGGAAGTCAGCGGCGCATTCTGGAAGGCCGTGTTTCCGATGCTTGTGAGCGTATCCGGGAATTCGACATGTGTGAGGCCTTTGGTCTCGCCGGTCGACGAATTTATGTACGCAGAGAAGGCGCTGTTCCCTATCCTTTCAAGTTCCGCAGGAAGCTTTACCGAGACAGGCACATATGCAGCATCGTCCTCCCTTATTCCGAAAGTGCCGATCTGCTCCTGCTCCGCAGTGCCCATGACTCCGTCGCCGATCGCAGTGATCTTCACTCCGACCGGAGATCTGTCAGGCAGAACCATCGCCGGATTCAGTTTGATCTTGCGCTTTCCGGCATCCGAAAGGCCGGTAATGACTGAACCGTCCTCGCTGTATGTGAAATCTGACGTGTTCCATGGAGCTTCATCTGAAGGGATGGTTCCTATCACCAGTTTCTCTACATATGAACCGCCGTTTTCCGTATTGTATATAAGGTCGCAGCCATCGGCAGTCTTCTTGTACATGTAGACTATGCCGCCCTTCTGCATGTTGGCATTTCCGCCCGTGACAGGCTCTACTCCGGTATTCTGGAAGAATACGGTAGCCAGACTGGCAGCCGGGATCGGGGAGCCTATAGCGCCGCAGTTATCAGGCAGCTGGATCGATACGATCTTGTTGATCGCAAATGCCATGTTCTCAACATTGAAACTGTAATCGACTGTTTCAGGCAGATCCAATGTGCTGATCTGGTTGGATGCGAATGCCTGCGACTTGATAAGGGCCATTGTCGACGGGATCTTTACACTGGTGATCTGGTTATACGCAAATGCAGATGATCCGACGAATATGACGCCTTCAGGCAGTTCAACAGAGGTCAGCTCATTTCTTATGAATGCGCTGTTGGCAATGAAGAAGTCTCCGCGCTGCTCCAGATCAGGATCCCAGGTCGGCTTGTCATTCTGTGTCTTTACATTCTCAGGGAATGTTACCGATTTTATCTTGCAGCCAAGTTCAGACTCCAGATTTGTTCCTCTGAAAGCGTATTCGCCAACGCCCTGCACCTTGCGTCCTTCAGGGTCTTCTGCAGGAATTGTAATGTGCTGGTTTTCGATGAATTTCTGCTTTCCTGATCCGGAAAGACCGGTCACTACCCAGAGTGTCGGTGTCAGGGAATCATCGGTTGTATTTCCAAGGAACAATGTCTTTGCCGGTATAGTCCATTCACCGTATGTAAAGTCTTCGGCAGTCCAGGTCCTCCAGTCTGTAAGTATCAGTTTGTGGTATTCCGATGCAGGGAAATTGGCTTTGTCCTCATACTGCGCTCTGCTGCTGACATAGACTTTGGTCACCATGCCCTGCGGCTCACTGCCCGGTATGTCCGGAGATCCGTATGTCGACAGCTTCTTCTCGAATGTCAGTTCCGGAAGAGCAACGACTGATTCAGGCAGCTCCACCTCGCTTATAAGCTTGTTCCTGAACGCCCTGTTGCCGATCGTTGTCAGGCTGTCCGGAAGCGACAGAGTGCACTCGACGTCATCAAGCATCAGATAGTTCTTGGTTGAGAAAGCGTATTCTCCTATCTCAGTAACGCCTTCCGGGATATTGATGTTTATGATATTGCTTCCCGCAAATGCACGGGCGCCGATCTTTGTTATTCCCTCCGGTATAACGACCTTTTTGAAATCTGCCATCCAGTTTTTGGCGTCACTGCAGGCAAAGGCCGCTGCCGGTATCTCTGTCATTCCCTTGGAGATGACGACTTTTCTGAGCGTCTTGTTGGTAGCAAATGCTCCCGAGCCCATTGTTGTGACAGTATCAGGCAGCACAACAGTTTCCAGGTTATTCATCATGAATGCGGACTGGCCTATCTCAACGAGCTGCGGAGGCAGATCGGCCTCTGTCAGACCCGCTTCACGGAAAGCATTATCGCCTACCCTCAGCAGACCGCTTGGCAGAGTTACGGAGTTGAATTTTTCTTCAGCAGTAGCAAACAGTCCGCCCGCTGCAGCCGGAGCATCAGCTATCTCTGTTACTGTTTCGCCTTCGTCAGTGTAGTCAGGGAGCACAAGATCCTTGTTTACTGCTCTTTTGGCTATTCCGCTTTCGGAAAGGCCGGTCACTGCCGAACCGCTGAACGTAAAGTCGCTCCTGTTCCAGGCTTCCTCATCCTGCTCCCCGGAAGATCCGTCATTTATGATGAGTTTCTGGAACCATGACTTTGTGGAAGCGGTAGTCTTTTCGATGTGATGTATCCTGTCAAGATTCCAGAGGCCCGGATTGTCCGTGTACATATAGACGACTCCGCTGTTCTCATAAGCAGCTGCTGCCATGTCAGCCGCTGCCTCCTCCGGAAGGGGTTCCATGCCCGGATTCAGCATGAAAGTATGCTTATTGACTACTGCCGTAGTATCCGGCAGCCTTACCGACCTGATGTTGTTGTTTGCAAATGCCATGCCGTGCATCTCAAACATGAACCAGGTCCTTTCAGGGAAATGGACTTTGGTGATCTTATTCTTTGCGAAACTCTGTGTCTCTACCCACCATATGGTTTTAGGCAGGGTCACGGTTTTCAGCTGATTGCCGTAAAAGGCATTGCTCATAACGGCTACTACTCCGTCAGGAAGCTTTACGCTTGTCAGCTGGTTGTTTGAAAAGGCGCTTTCAGCTATTACAAAATTGCCCCGCTTTGTGATCAGTCCGGTAAGCTGGTCATCATAGTCGACATACATTCCCGACGGGAACCTGACAGATGTCAGGCCTTTATTCGCAAAAGCATTCTTTGCAACACCGACTACTTCCTCTCCGCTGTCTGTTGTTGAAGGGAGAACCAGATCGGTATTCCTTTCAAGCTTTTCAAGGCCCTGTTCCGAAAACCCCTCTATCGCCATTCCGGATACCGTAAAATCCCTGGAGTAGTCACAGCCGTACAGTCTCTGTGAATACTCAGTGTATGTAAAGTCCGCAGTTGTCCAGGTGGAATAATCTATCTCTTCTTCCGGATCCTCTTCAGGCTCATCTGCGTCTTCTTCAGGATCACCGGCGGCCTCTGCGGGAACATCAGTCACAGCACCGGTCTCTCCGGGATCGGCGTTTTCATCATTTTCTGTTACTGTCTCCTGCTCTTCAGCATCCGCTGCATCCGGCTGCACCTGTTCCGGATCTTCGGCGCCGTCACCTTCCGGCTCAGCACTTTCGTTTGTGGTCACCGCATCCTGATCGGGAATATCAGCAGCAAGCTCTTCAAAGGCGAAAGCCTGTACCGGTATCAGCATGAATACTGCCAGGAGTATTGCAACTATGCGCTTCATAATCTGTCTGCCACCCTTTCACAAGAATTATCTAAAGCAATGATCTGCTGTTTTATCCTAATAGTATGAAAATTGTATCATTTTGCTTATACGCCGCATTATAGGTGATATCTATCCATGTGCTTCGTTGTATTTGATATCTCTATGAATGAGACAGGGGACGGTTCTCTGTCTCCTTTCGAATCATAACCAGCAGCACAACTGCAATGTTATTATGCTAAGATGACGAATAAATACCCTCTCATCAGAAATGATGAGGGGGTATTTTTCTTATATATTAGAATCAGAGAGCCACCTTCACCCGGCTTTTCCTCTATTCATTGATATTCATTCTTTTGATTCGTGCGTGACCGTTCTATATCGCACCGAGGTACGAACTTTTTCGTCCTTCTGCCTCTAACGCGACCCTTCGATAACGAACACTTTTGCTTCACGCGCTCTCAAAATCGATCAGAGAGTCTGCTTAGCGACCAGAAAAACTGGTTTTTACACGGCAACACGGCTGATACTCCCGATCAGTGCATATGATTATTCTGATCTATGAATATCTATTCAAGATCATCGGGTTTCAGGAGCACTGACCAAGCCATCGCAGATAACTGTTCGTCATTCAAGTGCCCGATATGAAGGGGCGGTACGATTTTTTTCGTCATTGCGCATCAATAACAGCACTACGATAACGAACACCAAAGTCACACGCGACTCAAAGGAGTGTGAAATGGCCTCTGAAAAAGAGCCGGTCTGCACAGGAGCTCGAGCGGTAATGACGTGCGATAGTTAATAACAGGCTTTGTGTCAAATCAGGATAAAAAAAAACTCAGACTGGCCTCGCGGGTCAGTCTGATATACGTTATTGATCAATAATCGCGGCCGGCTTTCATGCTCTGACTGCTGCCGTTGAAGCGACACAGAGCCGTCCCCTGTCTCCTTTTATTTTACTTTGATGGATCGTACACCGGACCATTTGGAATAAACTCGCTTTTTCCCTGACATCCTGTATGATCTTACTTTTACATAATATCTTCTCTTCGATTTCAGTTTCGTTACTTTGTACCTGGTCGTTTTTCCGCTTTTTATCGTTATTGTTCTGCGGTATTTTTTACCGAACGATTTTTTTGTGGCGATACGTACCTGATATCCCGAAGCTGTAACCTTTTTCCATTTTACGGTCAGATATTTCTTTCCCGAGGTCAGGTCTGTAATTTTTGTGCTTTTGGCAACTACCGGCTTTGGAGGAGCCGGCTTATCAGCGTAAACTACGGCAAATGCGCCTGACGGCATATCATTGATATCGAATTCAATGGTACCTGTGGCCGGCTGTGTGAACGGGATCTCCACCGGTGAGCTGCCGCTTATGCTGTACAGTTTTTCAACTTTTCGCGACTGCAGCGTGTGATGTACCACATGCATATCAACGTCCGTTATATCACAGATCTCCCACCTGTGCGGATTTACCAGTGTCAGATCGAAAGCCTCGCAATCCTTGCCGGAAAGATCGTCAGGTATTTCAAGGTCATGATTTCTTACGAGCAGCACCAGGTTCTTGAAGTCCATGCCGCTGACCTCGGTAAGAGGATGCTTTTTCCCGTCACTGCCCGTATAGGTCTTCAGGCTGCTGACCGATCCTTCTTTTCTTATCTCGGCTGATTCCTTGCTGATCAGCGTGATGGAGTTTGCGCCCTGGCAGCAAGTATGGTCATAGGTGTAGCGTCCGTTGACATACGGCTGCTGCGTCTCTTCGTTATATCCCTTGTGTTCAGACTTATCCTTGACCGCAAGCGCGAATACGCTCACGCCGACATTCTCATCATCGACATGGATGGTATAGTCCATGTCCTCGAGGAGATCAGCCCTGAGCATCCCCTCTTCATCGGTCACCGCTTCTATCGTGCCGCCTTCATCACTAGTCAGCGTGAAGTGGATTCCTGCTGCAGGTGATCCGTCATATGTGACAGGCATGTTCAATGCATACGACAGCGGATCGCTGAAACCGCCCGCACTGTAATGCAGGGTTATCGTCCTTACTGGAGTGAGGTAATCAGGGGCATCATACTTTGTCTTGTAGTCGTATGCACCGGCTTCACTGACGCCCTCGTCACCTGCACCTAGAGCCCACACATACAGTTCCCTGCTGAGCTGGCTTATCGATTTGCCGCTTTCTTCATCCCGGTATGTCCATGAATGATAGACATTATACCTGTTGTCATCAGCCGTTATCAGGTAAGCATGGCTGCGTTTCAGAGCAAGGCCGCTCAGCTTGCCGTCTTTTGTTTCGGCGAACTGCTCCGTCCGCTGGGTAGTGCAGTTGTAGATCCTGAATGTTACGCCATCCGGCGCCGGTTCCGGATCCTCCCATTCTTCCGCGTATTCGTCTTCAATAAGTACGGATATGTCCGGTACAGTCACTGTTTCTTCACTCAGAACATCCTTGTACTGATGGACCGGAACTCCGTAGGTATTCAGATTGAGGTCGCGGTTGAGATCAGGGTCTGCAATAAAACCTTCAGGCAGCCCGTTGTCATGAGCCATTGCTGTTATCGTTACAGCAAAAAGGAATACCATGGACAGGATGATTACTGTGATGATATTCCCCGTGTATCTTCGTTTTCCCTTATCCATTTTCCCGTTTCCCAAGCACATCCGTGCGGATCATAAGCTCGCAGTCACCGTCAGGCCGGTCTATCGCACATATAAGCTTGCTGCCGTCTGTTGCGGTAAAGACACCGTCCCGTACCACACCTTTCACCAGAAGATTTCCACCGAAGTAATCTTCTACATCTTTCCCGGCAGGTTCTGAAAATATGTCTTCAGGAGCTCCTGTCTGTACTATGCTTCCTGAAAACATTATAGCAAGTCTGTCAGCCATGGCAACAGCTTCCTGTCTGTCATGGGTGACCAGTATCGTTGTCATCCTGAACTGCCTGTGGAGATCCTTTACAAGATTCCTCATGTCCTCACGCAGGTTTTCGTCAAGCGATGAAAACGGCTCATCCAGCAGCACTATCTTAGGCTCGGCAGCCAGCGCCCTCGCCAGGGCAACTCTCTGCTGCTGCCCTCCTGACAGCCTGGAGATCTTTCTGTCACCGTAGCCGCTGAGCTGAACATATCCGAGATACTCCTCCGCTTTTCTGATCCTGTCGGCTTTGTTCATCCCTTTTATCTTCAAAGGATATGCCACGTTCTCTGCCACGGTCATATTGGGAAACAGTCTCATGTCCTGAAACACGATGACCGTGCCGCGCTTGTATGCAGGCACCTCATTGATGACTTCACCGTCAAGGCTGACCGTGCCGCCGGATACCGGTATGAGTCCGGCTATCGTCTTAAGCAGGGTGCTCTTGCCGCAGCCGCTCGGGCCGAGCAGGCTTATGAATTCTCCCTCATTTATGCTCAGATCGACGTCCTTCAATATAAGGTTCTTATTCAGTTCTACTGAAAGGTCTTTGATTTCAAGCTTCATTTTTTATGATCCTGTTTATTACCGCTTCAAAGATAAAGAATACTATGAGTGCCGATCCGACAAATACCACAGCGTAGATCGACGCGAGCGCGCGGTCGCCGCTCTGTATGTACGGCACCATGACGAGCGCCAGGGTCTTGATCTTTCCGCCTCCGGCAAGAAGCGTAGTGAAGTACTGGCTGTACGATATTATATACGCCATGCATGCCGACGAGAGCACTCCCGGGAGCAGCTGAGGCAGTGTAGCGTCGAAGAATCCCCTTGCCGGTCCGGCGCCGAGGACTGCCGCCTGTTCTTCAAGGCTGTTTCCTACTGCCGCTGTTATGTCCATCATGATCGTTATGCAGTACGGAAGCGCTGCTACAAGGTGCACTATCACGACCCCGGGGATCGTATCGTTCAGATGCATCCTTATAAGAGTCACCTGTATGCCCATTGCGAATACGGTTCCGGGAACTATCAGCGGCAGGAACGCCGCAGAGCTTATAAGTCTCCGCCCCGGTATCCTGTATATCTCGGTCGCCCTTGCTGTCATAAGGGCGATCAGAGTTCCCAGGACCGCGACCAATGTAGCAAGCCATATGCTGCTGAAGAGTATTTTCACGAGGCTGGACGAACCGAACAGAAGCTCCTGCACAGTCCTCAGCGTATAGCTCTCAGGCAGTATTGAAGGCCATGGCCATCTTCCGGTCACTGTCCAGATCAGGACCACGATCACAGGCAGAATGATGATAAAGGCTGTGATGGCAAGTATTATTCTCAGAGGTCTGTTACTTCTCATAGTCACCTCCGAGTTTTCTGATCATCCTGCTCATCACTACGGCATATATGACCGCCATCGACAGGGACAGCAGAAGTGTTATCCCGTTCATGGCCATGGCATACGGCCGCAGCTTGAAGTCCGGTTTAATGAAATCTATGTATGTATATACCGGGAAGGCTTTCGGGATGGTCGCGCCGAGCAGCATCGGGAGCTCATACCCGCCGAAAGCAAACACGAATACGATCAGGAATCCTCTTGCGATGGCAGGCAGGCTGAGCGGAAGGGTGATATCAAAGAAGCTCCTTAAAGGAGATGCGCCGAGGTTCTCGGATGCCTCTCCGAGCGTGCTGCTCACGCTAGCCATCAGAGCAAGCGAAAAGTAAGCGATAAACGGCGCTTCCTTCCAGATGTAAGCCAGTATGACACCCCAGTAGTCTGCTCCGTACAGGAAGTCAGGGAACTCCGGATAGTCACTGATCCATCCGAAGGCATATGCGAACCTGGCAAACAGGCCTGTTTCCGAAAGCAGTGCAACGGTAAAAAGCGCTACTACTGTGTGCGGGACCAGGATAGGAAGCCTTATGGTATACAGCATCCCTCCTTTTGTCTTTCCCGTCCTGACCAGTGCAGCGCAGATAAGCGTGCCGAGCACGGCTGCAAATAAACTTGAATAAACGGATACGCGAAGAGAAACACCCAAAGACTGAAGCACCTCGGGTCTTCTGAAAGACTCAATGTAGTACTTAAGAGTCACATCGTACAGGTCAAATACAGGCATATAGCCCAGGCTCTGTACAAGGATATTAATGATGGCGATCAGCACCAGGGCAGTGACCATCAGGAACGGCACCACCAGAAGCACTGAAACTATCCGGTCTCTCTTCAAAAATAAATCCCCCATATTACGGAAATGGCGCAGCTGAAAGCTGCGCTGACACATTTCCGTTTGTATGACTAAAGTTTATGATAATACTTTGGTTATTTTCCTACAACCTCTTCTGCCCAGATCTCTTCAATAACAGGTACGAGGTCAGCAGGCATCTCAGGGAGTCTGTGCGACAGAAGATCTGCCTGAGTAAGAACGCCCTTGCCGAGGTCTACTGCATCGAATGCTGCTTTTTCTTCGTCTGAGAGCTTCGACTGATCAACCACCGGAAGATCTCTGAGCTCTGAATACTGAGTCAGCTGGAGATCAGCAGAGATGATCGCGTTGATGGCTACCATCGCACCTGCCTTGTTAGGTGCATCGAATGCGATAGCCATGTAGTTTGTGTTGCCGATGGTTCCGTTGTCGAACACGAATGTCTGGCATGTCTCAGGCAGTGTGCCGTCAGCGATTCCCGATGCCACGGAGAACGGTCCGTAGCTCATGTTCATCACGACCTCACCGTCCTGGAACATCTTATCAAGAGCAGTGGAATCTGCAGGGAAAGTCTTTCCTTCTTTCCACAGATACGGATTGAGCTCTCTGAGGTACTCGAGTGCAGGCTCGATCGCTTCCTTGACTGTTTCCTTATCGGCTTCCATGGTCTGGAACTGTTCCCATCCGCACTTCTCGTAAATGAGGTTGCGCACGAATGCGCTGCCGGTGAAATCAGGGAGAGCCGGATATGTGACCTTGCCCGGGTTTGCCTTTGCGTACTCGAGCAGCTCGTCTGCATTCTTAGGAGTCTCAGGTGTAACGGCGCTGTCATTGAACATTACCATCTGAGCCTTTGCATATGGGGATTCAAAGCCATCGATCGGCTTGCAGAAATCGTTCAGTGTCTCAGGATCGTCCTGGTCGATATACGCCTCTGTATTAGGCAGCTGATCTGTGAAAGGACCGTAGAGAAGCCCGTTCTCCTTAGCCGTATAGAAATTTTCACCGTTGATCCATATCATGTCGATCGTTCCGGTCTCTTCGCCGGCTTCCTTTTCACTGGTAAGCTTGGCAAGGATGTCATTGATATCCATTCCGACATATTCGAAATTGATATCGTAGTTCTCCTTGAGATAATCAGCTACAGTGCCGTTCAGCCAGTTGTTGCGGTTCTCATCTCCGCCCCATCCGTAAAATGCTACATCAGTTCCTTTTGCCTGCTCGACTATCTCATCCCACGACATGGACGCCAGATCATTCGATGCTTCGCCGGCATCCTTGCTTCCGCATGCTGCAAGCGCGAACATCATGGTGAACGCCAGCAGAAAAGCGATAACTTTCTTCTTCATTTTCCTTCTCCTTCTTTTTTAGACCTGGTCTAAAAGTTTGCTGTTATTAGACTAAGTCATATAAAATAAATTGTCCAGATGTCTGGTTGAATACGAAGAGCTTCACGCATTGAAAAAAACTATATCTGCTAAAAGGCGTTAAAAATCTGTTATAAATATCCTAAGCAGTCCATATCACGGAGGAAGCAAAATGACAAAGAAAAAAGCAGTTATCTGCGATTGTGACAATACAATGAGTTTTCCGGGCCGTCCGATGGATGACGCTCTCGCCATTCTTTATCTGCTGGGAGCTTCAGATGATATCGACCTTCTGGGCATAACCTGCAATTTCGGAAACGGTACTTCCGAAGAATCATATTACAGCAATACAAGCATGCTGAATGAGACCGGATTCACGGACATACCTGTCTTCCGCGGAAGCGAGCAGGGAGAAGACCCCATCTGCGAAAGCTCTCATTTTATTGCGGACATGGCCAATAAGTATTCCGGAGAACTGGTCTATCTTGGGATAGGATCCCTTGGCAATCTGTACGGAGCATATCTTCTGGATAACGATATATTCAATAAGATCGGTCAGATCGTCCTGATGGGCGGCATCACCGAACCTTTGCTCATACACGGCAGCACGCCGCTTGACGAGCTGAACTTTTCAGTCAACGCGAAGGCTTCTGCCCTGGTGCTCAGCAAGGGCCGCAACATTTCGATAATAACCGGAAATAACTGTCTGCCGGTATCTGAGCTTCCCAAGAATGAGTTCCTCGATAAGCTCTGCGGTTCAGACAACCCTGCCGGAATGTATATCGCCCAGAAGTGCGGCTACAGATTCCATACAAAAGAGATCGTTTACGGAGCTGACAGCTCATATTGCTGGGATGTCGTTGCCGCCGCATATATCAATCATCCGGAGAAGTTCACCGATCATCCGACTCCGTGCCTCATAAATGAAAAAGACATCGGATCCAGCGGATTTCTTCATCCGTGTTCCGATGCTGAAGCTAATAATGTCATCAATATCCCGGTCGCCCGCAGCAGGGTCGAGCTTCAGGAACTGTTTTATTCCAGCTGGCTCGCACTCACAATGAGCACCGCCGATGCGAATTTTTCGTGCAAGGGCCTGTATCTTGACAAGCTCATCCAGCCATGCATCCTGATCGAGCTGTCAAAAGAGCCTTGCTACGGTCTCAGGCTGATGCAGAAACTAAAGGACGACGACTACATAGAAGACAACCTCGATCCTACAGGCTTCTACCGCAACCTGAAGCGCATGGAGAAGGACGGTTATCTTACATCCCGGTCCGAAGGCCACGGTCCGCGCGGACGCAAGACCTTTACCATCACTGATCTCGGCAAGCGCGCACTCCTTAACTGGGAGGATTCCCTGCGCAAGTACAGCAGGCATATCACTCACATTGCCGAGGGGATACGTTCGGTAAAATAAGCCTACAGGCCAAGCCTCTTTTCGATATCCGCAAGGAAACCGTCTGACAGATACGCGTCGAGTTTGACCCTCGTACTTTCATTGACGATTGCCTTATCCGGGTCCTTATACTGTACCCAGGCCATTGCGCACCAGGTGAGTCCTCTCAGGCAGGTTATCCTGATGAGCCTCTGAGTCCTTTCGCGTATCCCGGTCGTATCGAACCTGTTTCTGACAGCCCTGATGTACTCATCCATCAGCCTGTCAGTTTCTTTTTGAGTCAGAATAACATCTGTTTTCCAGAATGTCGTGGTAGGCGCAAGCAGATGGCCGAGATCCTGAGCCGGATCTCCGTACAGAGGCTTCTCCCAGTCGACCAGCCTGGCCGTTCCTCCGTCAACGAGGAAGTTCGTGGAATTGAGCTCTGTATTGATACAGCAGCGGTATGTACCTGCATCTGCGTTCACGTCCGCAGGCTTTTGAGCCGCTATCTCATGCCCCCTGTCGAGCATGGTCCTGAGCCTTTTCTTAACGCTGTCATCTCCCAGCAGTGAGTCCATGTAAGTCCTTACCATGGCCTCGCATTCATCGAGTATCGCAGTTGCCGGATCGGCAGGAGCTATCAGTCTGACCGTATCACGCGGAACGCTTTCCGGCTCGCCCCATGCGACTTCATCTTCCGGTATCCGCACGGAGTGTATGTCCGCAAGGCACTCCATCACGCCGTTCATGTCTGCTTCACTGTCATATGCGGGGTATATTCCCGGAAGGTATTCCATGACCAGAACGCCGTTATCCATGTACCGCTTCGATCCGTCAACGTACAGGAGCGCAGGCGTGCGGCCTGATCCCTTCAGCAGCTCAAGAGCGTGTGCCTCATATTCTATCTGTCTGTCGAGATGCATCTGGCTGCCGGCATTGACGCGCAGCACAAGCTGCCTGCCGTCCACGGGATGTCTGAACAGATAGTTGACATTATACTCTCCCTGCGCGAGAGGAACATACTCTTCGCATACTTCACGTGGCAGGCCGAGAGCTTCTCTGTATTCAGGATTCTTTACGAACTCTTCTATTCCGGCTTTCATATCAGTTGTCTTTGTTTTGTCCGGTCTCTTCTGCTTCTTTGCCCAGGTATTTTTCTTTTATGAACCAGCCCAGGAACATCACAAGCACCAGCAGTGCCGCCGCGATCCCGAAGTACAGCCAGCGGTTCTCAGGTGATGTAAATCCGGCGGTACCGATAGTGTAAAGCGCCACGCCCGGTATCATGAATACGAAGGTGTAAATCGAGTAGTGCAGCAGCGAAATGTCTGTAATGCCGTATGCGAAATTCTGTATGTTGTACGGGAACAGCGGAACGAGCCTGGTGATTGCCAGAAGCACTATATCGCTCCTTCCCGCGTCATCGAACAGTATCTTCTTGAGGAGCGCATTCTTCTCGACCATGGGTTTTATCGAGTCCTTCAGGAAGAAGCGTCCTACTATGAAAGCTATTATTGCACCAAGCGTAGTGGCAATAAGACAGAAGAGCGTTCCCCACCATGGTCCGAAAATCGCTCCGGCAAGAATTGCAAAGGTCACGCCCGGAAGGGCAAGAACGACACAAGAAACAATGGTCAGCCCGATGTAGATCAGGGCGGCCATTGCAAAGTGCTCATGTATCATCGATGACAGGAATTTAAGGTTCTCTGAATCGCTCAGATATTCGGACCATCCGAATATGTGGTTGAGGATCAGTATCACGACAATGATGATACAGAATATTATCAGTTTTGAGTTCTTTTTTACCCAGTCCATACGGTATTTATGCTTCCGCTTTCAGGCTGTCTGCTTCTGCTGCCTTCTGTGCTTCATTGGCAGCTTTCAGACGCTCATATTCCTCGGCAGCTGCCTCGTCGATCCCCTTCTGCCTTTTCCAGAGCAGGCAGATGATGATGAAACCGATCACAAGGAATCCGATAAAGATCATGTTGAATGTGCCGAGAGGTATCGTTCTGAGTCCAAGTCCCATCCTGAGGATGCCCGCAGGCTTGCGCACGACAGCCGGTCCGCAGATCCAGTAGATCACACCGAGGCACACGATCACGTCCACAGCTGTGAATATGACCCCGCATCTGAACTTTCTGAACAGCAGGGCTACCGCAAATGTAAGGAGCCATCCGCCGAGCAGTACCCATCCCGGGTTGACCCTTGATCCGAGTCCCGGCAGGCCTGCCCATACGAGACCTATTATCATGCCCCAGAGGCTTGAATTGTACAGTTTGCTTACAAGTCTTGCCGGATTTGACGGCTCCTTAAAGAAGACCTCTCCGGCGGCTGCAGCTTCTTCCTCTTTCTTCTTCTGGCTTGCATTATATACCTGCTTTATCAGGACTACCACGATAGCAAGGGCAAAGAGGCACATGAGGCCGATAAAGAGTTTCTTTGCTCCGCCTGTAAGCATTCCGCCTACGTAGGAATAAACGACGCATGCAGGCATCTGTCCAACGCCTGTCGCAACGAAGAATCCCCAGAAATCCATCGATGTGAGTCCCGCCGCGTAAGAAACGATATCGAACGATATGAACGGCAGAAGTCTTGCCACGAGGATACATCTCTTGCCGTATTTTGCAAAGAATTCCTCGATCGATGCAAGTGCGCCTTTGGTGCATATCCTTTCTACGACATCACGTCCCAGTATCCTGGCAATCCAGAAGCATAAAGCCGCTCCGGCCATTGAAGAAGCCCACGAAAGGATGCAGCCCTGCCACCATCCGAACAGGTTGGCATTTGTCAGTGTGATGAAGAATGCAGGCAGCGGCGCTGCAATCGACTGGAATATCATCAGCAGCGCTGATACCGCCATTGCCCACTTGCCGTATTTTGAAATGAATTCCCGCATGTCATCAAAGTTGCCCGTCTTGAACATGACGACAACATTGTTGACCCACTCATGGACTGCCGGTATTGCAAAATATGCCGCAAGAAAAGCCAGAGCCAGTATTGCCAGGATTATGCGTCCGGTCCAGCTTCCTTTTTTCTCTTCGGGTGCCGCATGCTTTGCGGTGTTTTCGGAGGAATGTTTATCTGAATTATTGATATTTGTGTTTTTCGAATCTTCGCCCATTTGAAACCGTTATTATTTTACAAGTGTGAATGTTGCCTGCACGTCAGTGCCGTCTTCAGGCATGACTGCATCGTTGAGATAGACCGTTCTGCTTCCGGAATCTATTGTGTCATATCCGTATGCCGCGTTCGATGTGATACCTGCCCAGCAGCTGTTGAGGCACGCAATACATCCGGATCCGCATTCTTTATTATTGGCCTGGTTGCCGGAGAATCTCATGTCTACGTCAAACGCGCCTTCATCGGATCTTACAGTGTCTACCATCTCAACAGGCTCAGTCTGGCCGTCCCATGTGAAAGTGATATTCACCTTCTGTCCGTCTGTGAATTCACCGTTTTCGATCTTGTCGCTCGTGGTGTTCCAAGGTTCTCCGCCTGCTTCGATCATCGCATCGTAGAAGTCCTGCGAATCGCAGTAGGCGGCCATCATTGCCTTGTCACCTACTCCGCCGTCCTTGAACACGATGTAATGCATCGTCGGCTGATCAAAGAACGTTCCGTTTACCTGCGCGGTTATCGTTACAGTACCGGCATCCTTATCCACGATTATATCCTCAGGTGCTGCAGTTTCGGCTGTTTCTGCCTGTTCTTCAGTGGCTTCCGCCGCGTTTTCTTCAGGTTCTTCAGCAGGTTCGCTGCCGCCGCATGCGGCAAGGCAGAATGCCATAACAAGCATCAGCATCAGAGCGATCAGTTTCTTCTTCATAGCTTTACCCCCTTTGATAGTTCGTTAAATCTAATTCAACTTCATCTTACTCTACCCGATTTGCCTTTAACCAATAGATTAGGTCTATTAGTTGCCAGAGTAAAATAAACTGTATTTATCTTATGTCACGGTATTTCTTCTGCAGCTCCTCTGCGCTTACCCCTTTCCGGAACAGCTGCCTTATCCGCCACATGCTTATTTCCGTCTTAAGGATGCTGCGGGTGCCGCTGCCGTATCTGCGCGCAGAAGATATTATCCTCTTTCCTGTCATCCCGGTCCTGAAACCGTATCTCTTCAGCTTGCGTGAAAAAGCATAGTCTTCCATTATAGGGAGCTCCGGATACATGCCGGCTTCAAAGAAGACCGTCCTGTCAATGAATATCCCCTGGTCTCCGAACGGGAGGCTTCTGAACAGGGCTCTGTGATTGGATATGATGCGGTTGGTCAGCATGAAGAAGTTGCGCGACGGGAATTTCACCCCGAAGCATCCCCACTCACACTTCGCCATCACCTTTCTGATCTCATCAGGGAAGTCGTCCGGAAGTATGCTGTCACAATGCAGGAAGAAAAGCACATCGCCGTCCGACTCAAGCGCTCCGGCATTCATCTGTATGCCGCGTCCCTTCCCGCTGCGGAGTATCCTGAATCCCGCATTCTCCACTATGGAAACGGTGTCGTCCGTGCTGCCTCCGTCCACAAAGATGATCTCGCATTCATCCCTGTACTTATCCAGCTGCTCCAGAAGTCTCCGTATCTCTCCTGACTCTTTGTATACCGGAACGATGACGGATATACGCATAGTTTCTTTAAGAAATCTTCCCGTGCAGGACCGTCTGAGATGAGCGTCCTCTCTCATCCTGCTGCGATATCCCGCTGCGTCCTCAGGCGTGTCGATATCCGCATACATGTCCGCAGCTCCGACAGTCAGAGCCGCCTCTTCCATCGATCTTACAGTCTCCTCATAGACAGTACCGACGCCGTATTGCTTCACATCAAACGCTGCGTGATGGACATCCTTCATGCCGATAAGGTAATATCCGCCGTCCTCTGTAGGTCCCAGGCAGACATCGAATGCATCCAGCATGGCAAACGCCGCGTCTATGCTTTCCGCTTCGATCTCAGGGATGTCCGTCCCGATCAGTACTGCTTTCCTGTAGCCCATGTTGAGAGCGTCAGAGATCGCATTCTCCATCCTGTCGCCGATCCCGCTGCCGCGCTGTTCGATATACACGGCGCCTTTGCGGAAGCGGCTGCCCTCCTTCATGATGCTCCTGAGAAACAGCGGCTCCCCGCCTGTATATGCAACGATGATATCGGCATTAGCCTGTGAAGCTTCTTTTGCGATATCCTTCAGCATGCATTTGTGGAGCTCTGAACATTGCTCAGGGGAGAGGTGCGGCATCATCCTCGTCTTCGTCATGCCGGGTTCCGGTTCCCTTGTGAATATTATCAGCGCATTGCTGTTGTGTCCTGATCTGATAGCTTTTTCCATCATCTTTTCTCAGTGGCTCCGCTTATTTCATCTGCCATGAGCAGCGCCGCCTCCATGGCATCATCCATGTCATAATATCTGTAGCTGCCGAGTCTTCCGCCGAATATCACGCGGTCATCCCCGTCTGAAAGAGCACGGTATCTGTCGTACTTCTTCTGATTTTCCTCATCATTTACAGGGTAAAACGCTTCATCCCCCGGTTTCCATGAATGCGGATATTCTTTAGTGATCACGGTGACCGGTGATGCGGGACCCTCAGTGAAGTGCTTATGTTCTATTATTCTCGTATACGGTGTCTCTGCGTCTGTGTAGTTGACTACCGCGCGCGGCTGGAAATATGTCCCGCCGGTTTTTACCGTCTCTGTCTCGAACCTCAGTCCTCTGTACTCCAGCGGCCCGAAGCAGTAATTGTAGTATGCGTCTATCTGCCCTGTGTAAATCACTTTGTCCGCAAGCGCTGAAAGACGGCTTCTGTTGTCTTTATCAAGAAAATCCGTTCCGTTGATCACGTCTATCCCTTCAAGCATCCTCTCTGCCATCGCGGTATAGCCGTCGAACGGGATCCCCTGATACCTGTCATTGAAGTAATTGTTGTTGTATTCAAATCTGACAGGGACTCTTTTTATTATTGACGGCGGAAGCTCTTTACAGGCTTTTCCCCATTGTTTTTCGGTATAGCCTCTGATCAGCTTTTCGTATATCTCGGTACCTACCAGACTTATCGCCTGTTCCTCCAGGTTTGCGGGCTCGCCGGATATTTTTCCTGAAGCTGCTTTTATCTGCGCGTTTATTATCCGCCTTGCTTCGTCAGGTTCTGTAACTCCCCACATTTCCCTGAAAGTATTCATGTTGAAAGGCAGAGAGTACATTTCGCCATGCCAGTTCGCGACCGGCTCATTTATGAAACCGTTGAATTCGGCAAAGCGCTTCGCGAACTCCCATACCCGCTCGTTGTCTGTATGAAAAATGTGCGCTCCGTATCTGTGCACACAGATACCGTCGATCTCTTCGGTATAGGCATTCCCCGCGATATGGTCTCTTTTTTCCACAACAAGCACCCGGGATCCGAGATCCGTCAGTCTGCGCGCTGCTGTCATGCCAAACAGACCTGCACCGACTATTAAGAAATCATATCTGCGGCTTTGTTCGCTCATTTTTACCTTTATTCTGCGGCATCCGTTCTTCTGACCGCTTCTTCGACCGCGTTCCTTATATGCTGTCCGTGCCGCATCTGCAGACCGACTCGCTCCGCATTGCGCCTGAGTGAATCATACTCCTCTGCTCCCAGGCCGGATAACAGTGACGGTATCTCTCTGAGTTCTTTTATTGTCAGCCCGCATCCTTCTGCAGTAACAAAGTCTGCCATCGCAGCTTCTTCCCATACCAGTACAGGCATCCCGCTGGCAAGGTAATGCGACATTTTGTGAGGGTTATTGTATCTGAGGTAATCTCCGCAGGCGCCCCTGCAGGTGTCAACGGAAGCCCCGTCCCATACAAGTCCGAAGGATCCTTTCATCAGATCCATCAGCTCTGCCGGTTTAAAGACACCCATATGCCTCACTTCCTTGCTGTTCTTTCCGGAATAGCCGGGGCCGTACATGTCCATCCTGAGTCCCGGCACTGCGCCTTCCGCAAGGTCATACACGAATCCCGATTTGTTTACATCCAGATTCCCGCAGAACACGACCGGTCCGTCCGCAGAGAAACGGCCGGTGTCACTGAAGTCATCATCATCTCTCAGGTAGTCCATGACTCCCACGCATATGATCTTCTTCTCATCTACGCCCAGGGACATGAGCCTGTCTTTCATCTTTTCATTGTGGCAGATCATAACGTCAGCGGCAGCAAACAGACGGGCTTCTGTCCTTGCGTCCGCAGCGTGTTTTATCCTTGCCAGCCTTTTATAGTCGGACATGAAAAATGTCTCAAGATCGAAGACGATGTTTACTATTTTGCAGCCTCTCCCGCGCACTTCTTCTATTATGCCCGGGTAGCCGATAAACTTCTCGCTTACAGGACTGTGCAGGAATAATGCATCTCCCTTGCCAAGTCCCGAAAGAGCCTCGCGCCAGGCGCGTCTGAGTTTTCTTTCAAGGATCAGGCGTTTGAACAGTCCCGATCCGTCAGGGGATGTCTTCAGAGTCGGGATCCTTATGCATTCAAGCCATGCTCTCCGGAGCACCTCAAAATAGTCGTCGCGCCCCTTGCTTCCGGCGGTGCGAAGACTGTCATGGTCTATGTAGTTCGTTTCAGTGTAATAATTCATATAAAAATCTCATTCAGTCTGTCACGCACAGAGTACAGCATGTACCCGGTAACACAGATCTCTGCTGCCAGAGTCGCAGCAGCTGCACCGGCTGATGCAAACCTCGGTATAAGTATCAGGTTGAGTATCAGGTCTGTAACGGCTCCGATAACTGCCGCTGTCACAACATCTTTCTCGCGTCCTGCAGGGACCAGCATCTGGATGCCAATCACATTTGAAATGCCGATGAATACGACTGACGGCATGATTATGATCATAGGCATTACCGCTCCCGAAAAGCCGTCACCTGCGAGTATCGATATGCACTGACGGGCAAATATCATAAAGAACAGGGCTGCAGGAACGGATACTGCCATTACGACTTTCAGGGTTCCGGCAATCAGACTGTAGAATTCTTTTTTCAGGTTCTTTTCATAATAGAAAGAGTTTCTCGGCAGCAGCACCGCGCTTACCGAAGTGACAAGACTCACTATCACGAGCTTGATCTTTACCGCCACTCCGTACAGGCCTGCCTCTGCATCCCCTTTCATGAAATCAAGTATGGCCAGATCCAGGTTTGTATAAATAGTGGTAGCTGCCGCCAGTGCAAACAGCATGAGCATTCCCGGAAGATGCCTGGCAAGGTCATGTTTTCCTTCAGGCCTCAGGTCAGCATAGCGGTGCAGCGAGCACATATTGATTATATTTGATGCGGATACGGCAAAGATAGTTATTGCTCCGTATATGACATAATCAGACTCGTCCCTGACCATTACGAACATCGCGATCAGGGCTATAAGTTTGCATGCAAGCGATCTGGCCGTTATATATGTATACTTTTCAAGCGCCTTATAAAGCCACTCCGCACCGACACAGTTAAGAATCATTGTTGAGCTCATTATGGTGAGCAGCAGCCTGTCCTCAGCGAATCTCGGTACAATGCGGAGCATTACCGCGAATACTGTGTAAACGACAACGCACGAGATGAGGTTGATCATCATTATCTCGCGTACCGTCTTCGAAAGCTCACGCCTGTCGTCTCTGACCCTCGCGCAGGCGCGGATCCCGTAGACCGGGATGCCGAGTTCCGCAAACATGGCGAAGCCTGCAACAACAGAAGACGCAAAGTAGACCCTTCCGACACCTTCGGCACCCAGCACCCTCGTCACATATGGCAGTGTGATGACCGGTATTATTATGGACGAAAGCGTCAGAAGCACATTCATCAGCATATTCAGTTTTATCGAGGGTTCCTGCCCCGTGCTATGAATGTTTCTCATCCCTTTTATCTGTGAGCCCGTCAACCGCCAGTATTGTGAGCATCAGGAAAGTAATGTACTGATACGGAACAACGATCAGAACGAACAGGTATCCGAACAGTATGGCAACCGATACGAGCTGAACGTCTTTCCTTTTACATGCTTTTATCAGTGCGGAAACGAATGCATATACATACGGAACGGCCAGATACATGCCGCCCTGCGCCAGTATCTCCATAGGTGAATTGCTGAATCCCATGTCAAAGAATCTCCAGTCAGCCATGAAGCTCTGCAGGTATTCCAGACTTTCAAAACCGCCTCCGAACCACGGATGCGCCAGCCATGCATTGAAACCAACTATAAAATCGTTTACGCGGACATAGGCAGAAACTCTCTGCAGCTTCTGCGATACCATCACAGCCAGGAAAACGACCGCCACAGCAGTCAGCGACGCGATGACTGCCATTGCTTTTCTGCTGATTCCTCCTGATGAATACCGCCTCAGAACTTCGCATAATACAAGCAGTATCAGGAAACCGTAGCAGATCAGTGAGAACGTGCTGAAGACTGAGGCTGCAAGCAGTACGATGCTGCAGCCGTGCCTTCTTTTTTCACGGCATCCGTTTATGAAGCACTCGATCATCAACGCTGTGCAGTAAGAAAAGCCTGCCATCGGAGCCTCTACAAATATCCCCGTATTTCTTGCATGTATGAGCGTCCAGTCAGTCCACTGCGTCTCGAAATAAATGTTCAGAAATGTAGGGATGCGTACGTGCTGACCGGTCGATGACCAGTCTATATACGGCCAGCCGGTACACGGAAGGATCTGCAGGATGGATCCCAGGATCCATCCGCACATCGATACGGCTGCAACTGCCAGCATGAGGTTTTTATAGCAGCCCAGGATATCCCGTGACTTTCGCTTTCCGTCCGGCATCTTAATCAGAATGATCATCATGGCCAGAGCCGACGCGCATCTGATCACCCGGAGATAATTGACCGGATTGACCAGAAGAAATATCCCTGCATATGCAGTTATGGCCAGGCATACTTTTGCCGCGTCTCTGATCTCTGTATTCTGACCGGTCTTTGCTGCTCCGGAACGGCTGCTCTTTATGATGCATACGGCAAGTGCAGCCATCATAACGACCCAGACAGTTCTGTTGACTATCATGCCGACGTTTTCAAGATGCATGTAGACAGTCCTGCACTGGATGATCAGACAAGCAGCAGTAATGTATTCTGCCGCCCTGAGCACCCTGTCCTGCATGTGCAGCCCGGTCTCGCCGCTGAGAGTCCTTCTGCTTTCTTCCCGGAGTATCCTCATGCACAGAAGCTCATATGCCACAGGCCCGGACCTTCTTACAGCTGACACCAGCCTTGAATCCCCGGAAATCCTATATGCATACGGGTACTTTTCCTTTAACTCACTGTCATACTCTCTGAGCATGACGCGCGATCTGCCGCGGTCCTGCTGTATCATCATGCTGACGAAGACCTCTCTAGTCATGGTACTGATCAGCTTATCCGTGATCAGCTTCCTGCTGCCTGATGCAGCATTTCTTTCAGCATGACGGCCGTATATTGAAAATACGCCGTGAGCGGCTCTGATCTTATCTTCATGATGCTGCCGGCGGCCTTCTATGCTCATGCTCTGTCCCGCAACTCCCAGTCTGTATATGTAGACCGGTTCCGGGAACCTGACCGCTGTTTCAGCGTACAGATCCGCCGCCATAACATATTCGTTGTCTGTATAATAGCAGTTCTCCGTCAGCTGAACGCCGGATTTGCGCAGCACATCTGTCTTTACACAGATCTCAAACATCATCAGGCCGTCATCCAGACATGCGTCTTCCAGCCTGACGGGTGTGCTCTGCAGCTGCTGATGTCTGTCGCTCAGAACGGTTCTGCTCTCCCTGCCGTCATCGGCGGTATCCGTCAGTTCATACACGAAAGGAGCGATAATGATGTCCGGAGCCTCTTCATCTGAGGCCCCCGCAAGATATCTAAGCAATGCCTCCAGTCCCGCGGTATCGAAAGTATCATCACCATCGAGCAGTTTGAAGTAAAGCCCGCGTGAGGCCTTTACAGCAGCATTCACGGTTGAGCCGTATCCTCCGTTGGCTTTTCTTATGAGTCTGGCACTGTCCGGATGTTTTGAAACGAATCTTTCTGCGATCTCCGCAGTGCTGTCAGCCGACCCGTCGTCGACTATTATTATATCAAGCAGACTGAGAAGTTCCTCACCGCACTCAACAGAAGACAGAGTCCTCTCCAAGGAGGACTCGACATTATATGCCGCTATTGAGATAGTGAGAAGCTTTTCACTCTGCATATAACCTTCTTACGACTGAAGCTGTCTCTTTTATGCTGTAGCCGTTTGCGGCGACCTGATCAGCCTGTTCCGGATGCCTGCTGTGTTTCCTCATGATAGCCTGAGCCCATTTATGTTTATCTCCGGCTGGTAAAAAGACTACGCAGTCTGTTACCGCCGCAGATTCAGGTATCGCTTCTGAGACGAGTATCTCCAGACCGGAGGCCTGCTCTTCTATGACAGCGATCGCCAGTCCTTCATATCTTGAAGGCATGACTGCCACATCCACTGCCTGCAGATAATCCTGCACATTGCTTACAGCACCTGTAAAAATGACCTTTTCACGGATATCCAGATCCGCAGCCTTTCCCTCGAGCATGCTGCGATCCTCACCGTCACCGATAAGTATCAGCCTGCAGTCTTCATCCGGCTCCAGGTCCGCGGCTTCGCGCATGACGTCAAGGAGAAAGCTCTGGTTCTTCTGATAGGTCAGCCTGCCAACGCAGCCTACAAGTACAGTATCGTCATCAAGTCCGAGCTTTGAACGCATTTCCTTCCTGACATTCTCATCGCAGCGGAAGCGCTCGACATCGATGCCGTTGTTTATGATGTTCAGCCTGCTGCGGCAGATCCTGCCCGGGAACCTCCACTCTCCGGCTTCTCTTGAACAGGAGCAGTATACCGAAGGATAGCGGGACAGGGCTCCGGCTGTGACGGCTTTGCTGACAGAATGTTTCAGGCCTGCCTTTCCGGTGCAGTGCGAGTGCACTATTATCCGCGGGATCCCGGCTTCCGAAGCCAGTCGTGCTATCATGGCAAGCATGGAGTTGCTGCCTGAATGTATATGTATCACATCGTAGTGATGTTCTTTCAGGAAACGGCGTATCGGAGCTGCGGCGCTGTTTCTGAGCTTTCCCGGTTTAAAGCTGCATCCCAGGGCGTATAACTCGCCGCCCCACCGTTTTATTTTTTCCTCAATATCTTTGTTGTCACAGTAATAAGGCGACAGCAGATCCGCAGTGATCCCCGATCTGTCCATGTTTTCGAGAACATTCATCACAAATGATTCCTGTCCGCCATATGAAATCGGCTCTCCGAATGCTTCGAGTACTCTCATGACTCATCCTTTCCTTCGAAATATGCTCTTTCAGGTTCAGGATAGAACCCGAGACCTTCAAAAGTACCGTTGAGCATTATGCCTGTCCGCCTTAACTTCTCTCTCATGCTGTTTTTGCTCACAGCGATCCTGGCTGCGTGCACACACAGTCTCGCAGCCTCATATGCCAGTCCGCGGAGCCCTTCCCTTCTGTAAAGAACTACGTCATTGCGGTAAAGATATCTGAACCGGTCTGTTCTTTCAGCCGGAGAAGATGCGATATCTGCTCCGGTATTCTGCTCCGTATCGTGGACCACCTCGCTGGAAGGGACCACCCAGCATGGATACCTGCGCGAGATGCGTCTGGTATACTCCCAGTCATCGGTCCAGATGAAGAATTGTCTTACAGGCAGACCGACTTCTTTTACGACTGCCGCAGGAATGAACAGCGACACGAATGAAGCCATCTCTACCCTTGCCGGTTCGTCTCCGAGTGAGCGGATATCTCTCATTACAGTCTCTCTCTGGATGTTCATTTCACAGAGAGATCCGTCTTTCCACAAGGCTTTGCCTGACAGAAATCCGTAATCAGGATTTTCGCGGTCAAAGCGGAGGAACTGATCAAGCGCGTCTTCCGCGGGAACGCAGTCGTCGTCCATCAGCCATATGTAATCATATCCTGATTCGGCCGCTTTTCTTATGCCGTAGCAGAATCCGCCTGCGCCTCCGCTGTTATGTCTGAGATTGCGGTAAATGATCCGGCCCTTTCCGGCACCGGAAGGCTCCTCTTTTATATAGTTTCTGACCAGCGCTTCTGTTCCGTCGCTGCTGTTGTTATCGACAACTATAATATCAGCCTGCACAGCACCCTTCTGTCCGCGAACGGCTTCCAGGCATCTGAGCAGCTTGTCTTTACGATTGTACGTGACTATTACAGCAGCAATTTTCGTCATGATCTTTTCACCGCAGCGCTGATCTTCCGCAGCATGAGTCCCGCCGCCTTCCGCAGCAGGTGTTCCTTTTCTGTCATTATGTAAGCTGTTTCGATATAGCCGATATTATTATAGTCGAGCCAGACATCCAGCAGTCGTTCAGCAACATAGCCGAAGACCCGCCGGTCCTTCTCCTCATATTCCGAGATATCCAGCTGCTTCTCAAGTTCAAAGAGAATGTCAAAAAGCCATTTACAGTACCTGTCAAGCAGGTCCCTCTTCATGATGAGCATGTTGAACCTGTGACCGGTCCTCATTCCCATGCGTCTGTCATAGGCATCAAGGTATTCAGGATGCCTGCAGGCAATGATCTCACGTGTACTGTCGAGGTCCTCAGCATGATGGGCATGCGCATAATGGGAATAGTTGGTCTCTATGAAGTATCTGCGCGGACGCGGTAATAAGACATCCGCGCGCTTCATAAGCTCTTCTGCTTCCGTTATGCGGAGTATCTGCCTGCGTGACGCGGCTGAAGCAAAGTATCTGCGGTAATGGCATATCCCTGCATGATCAGCATCCGTATTCTTCCACACCCAATACAGACCCGTCAGTTCGCAAAAAGTTCTGTTGGACGTGGAAATGTTATCTCCCGAATCGTCCCGGACGTATCCCGCCGGAACGTCACCGGAAAGAGCCGATCCCGCCATGAGAGGAATGTACAGCGGATCGCTGAATACAGGGTATTCTTTATGTGTTACGACAGCTACAGAAACACTCATCCCTTTAGTATGCCCCTCTTTTACGTATGACAGCCAGCGGTGTTTTGAGAAGTATCCCTAAGTCCATAAGCAGAGACTTATTATCTACATAGTACAGCTCCATCTGCTGTCTCCTGCCGCTCTGATAGGTCGCATCATTTCTGTCATTCACCTGCCAGTAGCCGGTAAGCCCCGGTTTCACGGAGAGCAGCCTGGACCTTTCATCATCCGTATAGAACTTCAGCTCCTCTGATGTCACCGGTCTTGGACCGACAAGGCTCATATCCCCCCGGATGACATTAAAAAGCTGCGGGAGTTCGTCGGCGGAAATGCGTCTGAGCTTATGTCCGGTCTCTGTTATGCGCGGATCGTTTTTCAGCTTGAATTCCCGGTAATACTTCTCCAGATCCTCGTCATTAAGCTCAGCTTCAAGGTCTTCCGAACCGGTCCTCATGCTTCTGAATTTGTAGATCCTTATTGGCTTTCCGTTGAGTCCCACACGCTCATGGACGAAGAATACCGGACCGTCGCTCTCCTTTTTTATCATCGCGGATATCACAACGAAAGCCGGCGCCGATATGCCCAGCAATGCCGTTGATCCTGCTATGTCTATTGCTCTCTTAATTGTTTTGTACGGCAGCAGTCTCGCCATTCATGAATACCTCTATATAACCTAACGCTTCTTTCACCGAATCCATGTCCGGCTTCATAACAGAAAGCTTTTTCCCCCACATGGAATAGCACTTCTTACTCATGGCATTGGTACCCTTCATCTGGAAATCGCATATGTCCCACTGAGCTTTCTTATCCAGCTGCATTCTGATCAGGCTCCGGATCTGCTCATCGCTCATATTAGTCTTCATACCCTTTGCGAGCGCGTCCAGGAGCTTGTCGTAGTGGATAAGGATTCCCGGTGACATCGCTCTCCACGCTACCTCGCGGAGGACCTGTGCCTGATTTTTGGCTCTGTGCATGTCCCCGTCCTCATAAGCGTAGCGCTCTCTTGCATATGCCAGCGCAGTCACACCGTCCATGTGATTGATCCCCTTTTCTATATGGACGTCCGGATTCGTCCACGCAGTAAACTCCGTATCCGAATCAACGTCTATGCCTCCCATCGCGTCGACAACATAGACGAGCGCTGCAAAACTGACTTTGACATAGAAATCCATTTTGAGTCCGGTAAAGTTCTCAACGGTCTTCATGGCTTCTTCCGTGCCGAATATGCCCGCATGTGTCAGTTTATCCTTCGCCCCGTATGAAGCCAGTTCTATGTAGTAATCCCTCGGTATGCTTGTGAGAAGGATCTGATTGGTAGTCGGATTTACGGTCACTATCATGTTGAGATCATTGAGAGCAACTTCCTCAACGCTGCTCCTTGAATCAGAGCCGCAAAGATAGATATTGAAGGAATCCCTTGTCACATCCAGTCCGCTCTCTGAAGCTGCAACAGTCTGTGTTATTTCATGGTTCCAGACAGTCCTGGTACGCGTGTCAAAATCCGCGAAAGTCTCTGCGATCTGCGGTCTTCCTGATTCTTCAATAATAACGGCATCACAATCCCCTGAATACAGCGCTTCTGCAAGGTCAACGGGATTATCAGGATGGATAGTCTTCAGGGGTCCGAGTTCTGACTTGATCTCGCGCACCCCTTCTTCCATCATCCTGCTGTGTGTATTATCTACGTACGCAAAAGAAGCGTCTTTCAGGTCGGACAGAGAAGCAGCGGGATTTTCATCCAGGACTACTACGGATATTCCGTATCTTTCTTCTGTCTCATCTGCGAGTTCCTTAATGAAAGCATCGCTTTTCCACAGGAATCCCGAAAGGCCGATGAACATTATCGATACCGCAGCGCTTATGAGGCATGTAGTGATCCGCAGGGACTTTCTGTGCTGCCCGAGGAGCTGCCCGGATACGGTCAGTCCCAGCAGCAGGACCAGGATCAGAGCGATGTACAGAACCATGTTTACCGGCAGGACACTGAGCCTGAGCAGCATGAACAGCAAAAAACCCGAAATAACAAACTGGGCAATAATTAACATATTGCCCAATTTTGCTTTACCTTGTTTGTTTTTTGCTGATTTTGCTGTGTGCACTTTTACACTGTTTACTTAACCGTTATCTTCACGGTCTTGGTCTTCTTGCCGCACTTGATCGTGATCTTTGCAGTACCTTTCTTGACCGCTTTTACCTTACCACTTGATGTTACAGTAGCAACACTCTTTTTGGAAGACTTATAAGTGATTTTCTGGACACATGTCACAGGCTTTCTGGTCACCTTTATCTGGTGCGTCTTGCCCTTTTTGAGCGATACTGAAGTGCCGCTCGATACTGAAAGACTTGTGCATGCAACAGCTGATTTCTGGACCTTTACAGTGACAGCTGCGCTCTTTCCGCCTGCAAGCTTTACAGTTACCTTAGCTGTTCCGGTCTTTTTGCCGGCAGTCAGCTTGATGCCCGTGCTTCCTGACTTGACGCCCTTAACGATGCTGCTGTTGCTGGAAGTTACCGATTTGATGCTGTCTCCCTTGACGAAGGTGACCTTTTCAGCTGTAGTAGACTGACCTACCTTCAGGGTAAGTGAAGTGTACTTGAGTTTGATCGAAGAAGGCAGCTTGTCGAGCATTTCTCCTTCACTCAGGAACTCTCCGCAGTCCGCGCAGTAAACATCTCCCGAATAGCCGGCAGTTGTAACTGTAGGCTTGATCTCACCCTCTACGTAAGTATTCAGATGCTCGCACGGAGGAGCCTCCGGAGAACTGATCCTGATCTCAGCAGAAACCTCTGCATCCGGATCAGGCTGTCTGCCTGCAGATTCCGATGCTTCTCCATCTGCTATGACTATGAAGTTTGCATCTTTCTGAGCGAAAACGCCAAGGAGCTCATTAATAAGGCCGAATCCACTATCGAACACCCCATTCACGTCACATTTGTGAATGTAATATGTCTTATCCTTATGGACGTCACCATAAGGCCTGTAATCCTGGTGAGGAACCATCGACCTGCCCTCACTGTCTTTATATTTTGTGCTTGTCTTTTCTGCTGACTGCAGCGCAGCAGATACAGCAGAAAGCGGATCGGCATCGCCTGCATCAGCGCCGTCTATGCTGACAGAAATATTGCTATTTGCCAGGATTTTTTTCTCACAAAACTGAATGTACGAATTCTTGGCGAGGTTCAGCACAATAGCGCTCTCAGACGCTTCCGTTGTTTCGGTCGCCTGTTGTATCCTGTAGATGTTCTCTGCGAAGGTGCTTTTATAATATTCTTTCTGCGCGTACTCATCGTAGAGCTCATCGATCTCACAATCTTTTTTGAAAGTGATGACGGTATTGCCATACTGTATTGAAGTACCCGCCTTGAGAAGGATCATATTATCATAGAAAGCCGGGAGTTTAGGAGCTTCTGCACTGTCTCTCATCTCCATATCGGTTACGGTCAGGTAGCCATTGAAGTCATTCAGTGCGCTTCTGATGTTCTCGACAGGAGCATCGATAATGGTCTTCCACTCACCTGTCTGTCCGTCCCAGGTGCCGCCCGGAAGTCTGCTGCATAAAAAAGTATTTCCGGTCATGCTTGCTTTTGCGATCTCTTCTGCGACTGCAAAAGCTGCAAGATTAGGCAGCTTCTCACTTAAGCTGATCATCCTTGCGCCTGTCTTGAATTTGAGCGAAGTGCTTTTATCACTAACCCCGCCGCCAAGCCAGTCAACGGCAGTAAGTGCCAGATCTACGGTGAATTCTCCCGGATTGAAAGTGTCCCTTTCGACCTGAGTTTCTATGGAATAGTCACTCATGTACTTGCTGTCTATGTTTGTGTCTCCGTCCGCAAAAGCAAACGAGAAGCTACAGAATACAAGACACATGCATAACGAAATAATTGTCAGCCTGTTTTTCATGTCGGCCTCCTTTTTCAATATCATATTCTTTTAGTCATACTTATTAGCATTATACAATAATGACATTTAATGGAGTTATAGGTGAAAGCTATAGGACCGGCATCTGTAATATACTTATTCAATTAAAGAAGAGCTGTCCTATGACAGCTCTTCTTTTTCCTTTTTGTATCGGACTTTACTATTTTACTTTGACCTTTATTGTTTTAGTTACTGATTTAGCAAAGTGGTTGCCGTCTCCGGCTGCTGAAATCTTAACTTTGATCTTATAGGTTCCCTTCTTGGTTCCCTTCTTGACTGTGATCTTACCGGTCTTTGAGCTTACAGTAAGCTTTGACGAGCTTCCGCTGAGCTTCTTGTACGATACTTTACCGCTGCGGCTCTTGATAGTGATAGCCTTGACAGTCTGTTTTGCCTTCTTGACCTTTGACGCCTTGACAGTCACTGTTTTCTTGGCAGTAACCTTCAGGGTATTTGCAGCCTTCTTCTTAAGAGCTTCCTTTGCTGCCTTCAGATCAGCAGCAGCCTTGGTCAGTTCCTCAGTAGTAGCATCCTTATTGTTAAGTGTTTCCTTTGCTGCATCAAGGGCATCATTGAACGCTTTCGCTGTAGATGCTGTGAATGGCTTGGTATCAACATCAGATGCTGCAACGATCTCGTTTGCAAGGTCAACTATGGCAGCTGCCTTTTCAGTAGTTGCGTAAGCATCGAGTTTTGCCTCAGCAGCTTCAAGCTTTTCGACTGTGCCTGCCGGGAGGGCAGCCTGTTCTTCAGGGCTCAGGGCCTCGTATGCTGCACGTGCGGACGCTATAGCTAATGCCGCCTCTGCAGCATTCTCGTCTGTGATCTCCTTAGGGAGATCTGAGATATCATCAGCTGTGAATCCGGCCTTAGTGTTGACCTTATGTCCGGAGCCCACTGCAACGACCTTAGTGTAAGCACCTGTACCATTGACCTGATCTTCAACAGTAGATATCAGCCTGACGATCACTTCATTATCCTTGAACGCATCCTTGTCAAGTGTTGTAACTGTTGTAGGCAGATCTAACTGAGTCAGCTTGTTGCCGTCAAATGCCTGCTTCTGAATTGTCAGGAGGCCTTCGTTCAGGGTAAGCTTTGTGAGCTTGCTTGCTCTTACATCCTCTCCGTTCTCATCATGTCCTGTGCTCGAGAACCTGAACGCAGACTTACCTATCTGCGTAACATTTTCAGGAATAACAAGTTCAGACAGCTGATGGTTCATGAACGCCTGATCCTGGATAGTTTTGAGCGTCGAAGGAAGCTTAAGAGTCTCCACGAAGTTTCCTGTAAATGCCATTCTTCCGATATCGGTCACGCCCTCAGGGATCACAACATCCTTTATAGCCTGCTGCGCGAAGCATGACTGAGGAATAGCCGTAAGTGACTTTGAAAGTGTAAGCTTCTCTATTTTCGTTTTCGCTTTCTCAACAGTTGTAAATGTTCCGACGCCAAGCGTTGTTACGCTGTTAGGCAGAACGACCTCTTTTAACGGAGCATTACGGAATGCCATCATGCCGATCGATGTCAGTGTCTTAGGGAACTTAACAGCTGTAAGTCCAACCTGATCGCCTGTTTCGTCATTCAAAACTCCCGGGAATGCATGATTTCCGATCTTTTCGAGTTTTACCGGGAATACCACTGCAGTAGGTACATATGTGATGTCCCCATCCTGTACGTCGAATGGTCCGACGCTTGCTCCCGAGACCAGTGCTCCATCACCGATATCCGTGATGTAATCGCCGTCAGCGTTCTTATCAGGAAGTTCGAGTACAGACCACTTAATCAGTTTTTCCTTTCCGCTGTCTGTGAGTCCCTTGACGGTTGTTCCGTCAATTTCGAAATCTTCAAGATTCCAGGCGATAACGTCCTCATCAGGAATAGCATTTCTTCCGCCGTTCAGGAATGTGACCTTGTTGAGGTCAACTCCGTTTCCATCAAAGAATGCATCGTTCAGATACTGCATTGCTCTTGCTGCAAGTGTCTGTCCGCCGTTGCAGATGATGACGACTCTCTTGCCGCCTGCTGCTCCATATGCCTCTTCAAGATCTTCCGCAAGCTTTGAGTCTGTTTTTACATATCCGTTCTCAAGATAATCTGCTATTGTGACATCAACATGTGTTGATCCCGGAAGATGACCTTCATTCCACTTGGCCTCAGGTCTTACATCAAGGATGAAATCGTCCGCGGTGATATCTTCGTATGCGATTCCTTTTTCCTTCCATGCTGCATTATCTTCCCTCTGCATGACAACGTAATCTACGACCTGTGTGAAATCCTTTGTTGTGATCGAGTATACAAAGTCTCCAGGAACTGTGAAGTCCGCAGGTGTCCTGACTCCGCCTACCTCTGCCGCAGGGTATCCGAATGTATTGCATGGGCCCCAGGCCTGTGGAGGATTGAACGTGACATCACGTCCTCTGGACAGGACTATTCTGTTGTTGTCTACTGTACCCCAGAAGTATTCTGTTTTATCTTTGCATGTTTCGCTTGCTCTTGCAGCTTCCCACTCAGCAATGCTCTTGTTCTTTCCAGGTTTGATTGCCTTGAGCACATCGCCAGGGTCAGCGAATACCCAGCCTGTCCCCGGCAGGTAGAACTCTGCCCAGCAATGCTGGAATCCCGATGCGTTGTCTGTAGCATTCGTTCCGAGACGGATTCCGAACATCTCTCTCGCAGGAATTCCTGCCGCACGGCAAAGTGCTACGAACGTGGAGTTGAGATCTGTGCAGTGTCCTCCGGCTCTTCCGAAGTCCCTCAGCGTGGTCAGAATACGTTCTGTGTTTCCGTGACCGCATCCCTCAACTTCATAATCCATTGACTCGCCTTCTGCATTTACAAGAGTCTCACCATTGTCAATTCTCTCAAGATTTGCAATGATGAACTCATAAATAGCTCTTGCCTTCTCAAGTGTTCCGGTCTTGCCTTCAGTGATCTGATCGGCATAATCCTTAACGACGCCATCGATACTTACATAATTCGATGTCTTATTGATGTATTCAGCAACGTCTGCTGGATATACAAACTCAGATTCATCATATGAAACGAGTTCAGGATGTCCTGCTTCTACTCTTGTAGCAGTAAATGAAAGCTTTGCTTTTCTTCCAGAAGGATCTGCATCTTCGCCCCACTCAAGATAAAGCATCTTGTTGCCCTCTGATTCGGTGAATTCTGCTACCTTAGCCGTCCTTGCAACGAATTTCTCGTTGCTTATCTCCTGAAATTCTTCTGTCTGCGGTACAGGTACCCAGACCTTAACTTCCTTGCCCTTATCATACTTTGACATGTCGATATTGACAGTCATGATCTTGGATCTGGACTCTCCGGTCTTACGAGGCACTGTTGTATCCGGTGCAGGAATGACGACATCCGCATCAGGGATAGCTGTTCTTCCGCCGTTCAGGAATGTGACCTTGTTGAGGTCAACTCCCTCTCCGTTAAAGAATGCCGCATTAAGATACTGCATTGCTCTTGCAGCAAGTGTCTGTCCGCCATTGCAGATGATGACGACCCTCTTGCCGTCTGCTGCTGCATAAGCTGCATCAAGATCGTCTGCCATCTGTGAATCTTCTGCAACGTATCCGTTTTCAAGCTGTGATGCAACTGTAACATCTACATGTGTTGCTCCAGGAAGATGTCCTTCCTTCCATCTGGCGTCAGGTCTTACGTCAAGGATGAAATCGTCTGCAGTGATATCTGCATAAGCGATTCCCTTTGCCTTCCATGCTTCATTATCATTCTTCTGCATGTCAACGTAGTCCACCAGCTCCTGAGGTGGTTCAGGTGGTTCAGGTGGTTCTACGTTTTCCTTTGTCATATGGATAACATAAGGCTCAGCCTGTGAATAATCCTCGCCGCCTACCTTGGTGCACGCGATTGTATCGTCTCCGAAAAGACCAAACTCAACGTTTACCGGGTCGAACGAGTACTCACTTTCACCGTCGATCATTATTTTGTAATAATCATCAGGAAAATCTTCATCTACCCAGCAAAGGTCGTCCACGTCTTCATAGTCAAAGACTGCGAGTCCTTCATCATCTGACGGATCGTCAAAATCGAAGTCCGTTCCTGCCTCACCCTGAAATTCTCCTTTCAGGCTGATTCCGGCAACCGGCTGACCGTCCTCGTCTACCAGTTTGACTATGAGCTGGGTGTCGCCTTCAGCTGCGTATGCTTCGCCGGCTCCGAGCCATACCATGGATGTGAATACCATGGCGAATGACAGCATCAGAGTCAGCAATTTGCTTGTAACTTTAGCCATAAAACATCCTCCTCAGTTCATTTACATTAATGTACATTAATGAAATTTTACCAATGAAACGCACTCTTATTAAATTGAATGCATCTATCCATTTGTTCCTGGCTATTGCAACAATTTATATGTAATACAAAAAACTGCGGTGGTAATTTCACCGCAGTTTGTGAGTTAAATTTGACGCTCTTATTTGATAGTGAAAGTGAATGTAACAACAGTTCCGTCTTCCGGAAGCACATCCGATCTTCCGTAAATGTAAGGCTTTCCGTTATCGACATCACACAGTCCGTATTTTGAGTTCGACACTATGCCGATATAGCAGCTGTCAAGGCATACCATGCATCCGGAAGGTGTTTTAGCTGCAGCTTTAGGGTTGCCGCTTATGACCATGTTCAGATCCGGCGGTGTCTTGCCGCCCCTCTTCGTAGTCAGGATCTCGCTCAGATCGTGAGATTCGCCGCTCCAGCTGACAGTAACTTTTACAGTGCTGTAGTTCTTGTTTTCCGCATTGCTCTTGCTGATTTTCTGTCCGTTTTTCAGTGTCTTATCTGCGCTGCTGGACCACGAGACACCGCCGGCTTTTATAAGACCGTTATAGAGATCTTTCGGTGAGCAATATGACGAAAACAGACCCAGTCCCTTGTTGAATCCTTCCTTATCTACCATGAGATGTCTGGTGGAATGCATGAAGTAATAGTCGTTTACCTTCGCCTTGATAGTAACGGTCTTCTTGGCAGTATCGACTTTTACCGCCGCAAGCGTTGATTTTTTGGTCGTGGCATACTTGATCGTGCTGAATCTGCCCTTCTTTGTTCCGTTGACGCCTCTGACCTTGTAGTAGTACTTTTTATTGCTCTTAAGGCCTTTATTAGTAAAATACAGGTATTTCGTTGTCCATACTTTCTTATACGTTCCGCTCTTCGAGGTAGCGCGGTACACTTCATACTTTTGGGCATATTTTGCCTTATGCCATGTGACCTTGATGGACGATGTCGATTTTGCCACCGGCTTTACATAAGTTACCCTGTACGGTTTGCTGACAGCATATGCCGGTACAGATGCAGCGCTTATGACCGTGACGAAAGTGAACATCAATGCGAGCACAAGAGCGGCTATTCTTCTGGACTCTTTTCTTTCTGACATTTTGCACCTCCAGTTTTACCTGAACTTAGTTAACACCCTGTTGATATATGATTTTTTCGTATCCGGCTCTTCATTCGTACCGGTAACTTTAGTGATAATATGATCTATCGATCCGAACCCGCTTCTCCTGAACCTTCCTACACATGACGCGCAGTATGTGACAACACTGGACTGCTGTTCTCCGAGCTTCTGTGTGAACGAGTCTGCTATCTCAGGCTCGGCTTTCGCTGCACTTCCGCCCAGCCCGCAGCACTGAATTCCTTCTGCGAAGTCGATATTACCGTTGATGAACGGCCTTATCTCTTCGATCCATTCTCTGTCACGCCGGTCAGGGCACGGGATATAAAAGATATAGTCACCTTCTATTATATTGCCGATGCCCAGCTCTTTGAATTTGCTGAATATACCGCTTACTTTTATTCCCAGCCTGTCTCCGAAAAAGTCTTTGCAGTTAGGACAGCCCGTGACGATCTCTGTTACGTTGTTCTCTGCCAGTCTTTTACGGATATTCTCTATTATCCTGTCCTCGTTATCTTTGAGTCCCAGCTCCGCTATAGGTTTGCCGCAGCATTCATATACTGTGCCTATGCCGTGCTCTAGGAAAATTCTGACGATCTCCGCCGTAGTCTTCGGATACATTGAAGGGAAATTGCATCCGGGGAAGAATACCGTTCCGGCGGTCACATTTCTCCAGTTGCGATAAATGTAATCCTTTTTTTCTCTTACAAGCCCCTTGAATTCCTTCTCGATCGCCTGCTTCTTTCCTCCTGCGACTGCCTCCCGTCTTAAGTCGAGGACCGTCTGCCTGCCGTCTATTCCAACCGGGCACACCTCGGTACACTTTCCGCAAAGAAAACAATGGTATGAAAGCTCTTTTAGCTTTTCAGTATCACCTATGTCTATGCCATACTTTGACAGGAACGCGCAATTGTCCCGGCACAGATGGCAATGTGTGCATTCAGATGCCGCCTTTTTAATCATTTACATTAACTCTCCTGTCAGTGCCCGGATCATAAGACCGCAGATTTTCACAAATAAATATTATCATTGAATTGATGATAACAATTATAAACAGATTCTATTCAACCAAGGTTTTGCATTGAGTAATGCTATCACATAAAAAGACCTCAAAGCAGCTTTGAGGTCTTTTTTATAAACAATGATCACTGCATTCCCAGAGGAAGCTCCATGCGGTTGGCTTCCAGCAGTTCCCTGTTGCTGAGTATCTCTTTTGCCGGTCCGTCTGCCGCAACGCGTCCTCCCGATATGAGTATCACCCTGTCGCAGGTGTCGAGTATCATGTCGAGGTCATGAGAAGCTATGAGCTTGGTCTGTTCCAGTTCGCGTATAGTATTGATGACGATACGGCGGTTGTAAGGATCGAGAGCTGAGGTCGGCTCGTCCATAAGGATGGCTGCCGGTTCCATTGCAAGTATCGTAGCGATGGCCCCCATGCGCTTTTCTCCGCCGGAGATCTTGTGATTGTAACGATGCTTTAGATATTCGAGATTGAGGCGCGCCAGCACTTCATCGACGCGCTTATCCACCACCTCGCGGCTGAGGCCGTAGTTGAGCGGACCGAATATCATGTCCTCATAAACTGTCGGCATGAACATCTGATTGTCGGAATTCTGCAGCACAAATCCGAGCCTGGCGCGGATATCGCCGAGCGTCTCTTTCTTCACCTCGATGCCGTCGATCAGAACCTTTCCATCGCCCTGCAGCAGGCCGAGAAGAAGCTTCATGATGGTGGACTTGCCGGCTCCGTTGGCTCCGATCAGCCCGACCGATTCTCCCTTTTCGATCCTGAACGACATGTCGTGCAGAACATCCTTGCCTTTTTCATATGCGAAATTCACATGCTGGAATTCGATCATTTCTATCACCTCACGACCAGCCCGCCGACGAGCTGGGCAATATTCCCGTATCTCAGAAGCAGGAAGAACAGTATGCAGACCGCCATGAACAGCGCATCGCGCATTCTGAAGCGGTCGATGTCCGCGTAGTGGAAATGTTCATGATAGCCGCGGAGCATCATGCTTGAGTAGAGCTCCTGCGCGCGGTCCATGCTGCGGAGCAGCAACTGGCCCAGGAACGATCCCCACGCGGATATGTGTATGCCTTTCTGTCCCGGCGCGCGCAGATGGTACGCATCTGTCATGACCGCAAGCTCCTCTGTCATGACGCCTACATAACGGTAGGTCAGCTGCAGCAGCGACACCATTATGGCCGGTACGTGCAGCTTGCGAAGCGCGGCACACAGGCTGTCGATCTTTGTCGTCGCCATCAGCAGGAACGATGCCATCAGGCAGAACACGCCTTTGAGCATCAGCGTTATCATCGAGATCACTCCGCCGGAGACTCCGATGCCGCCTATGTTAACGAGGATCTCTCTGTCGAAGAAAGGGTTGAACAGTCCTACCGCCATAACGAGCGGAAGCACAATACGCAGTTTATAAAAACACGTGCGGACATTGACGCCGCTGACCGTA
>JBGULF010000079.1:0-14741 GCA_045115935.1 Anaerovoracaceae bacterium | reverse complement strand
AAGCTCATTGATTTTCATTGTCTGATTTACCTCCTTTGCCCTTCCGGCAACGTTATACTAAACCGTGAGGCCGCCTCACAGTCAAGGGTTTCCTTCAAACTTTTTTGTATCGTTTTTTATTTGATCCTAAGAAAAAAGAGCCCATATCCCATGTGCTTTTAAAATATTTTCATATTGATTATTTCCGCTAAAACAAATCAGCGGGACCCGACTGTTTATATAATTCACCAAATAAATAATAGCCCATAGCTTTTACTGTTTCAAGCGCAGAAGAGTCTCAAAATGTGGTATTTTCAAGCTTTCCGCGCGTTTGAGCTACTTATCGTCAGCGCTTGCCAATCTTCTTACAACAAAAGAGGCCGCCAAAGCGACCTCTTTCATATTGACTATCTCTATCTGTTTGCCTCCGATTACTTTCGATCATCAGTATCGTTTTTGCTTCGTTTGTTTTCAACTCGTTTCTTTCGTTCTCTTCGTGGAGGTGGACCATCCAGTTCAATGCCATCATTTCCAAAGACCGCACGCATTATTATCGACTCTTCTGATATTCCCAATTGCAGTTGTTCTTCCCTTGAACGTTTTGGATCCGCCTTGAGGCCTAACATATACGATGGATTAACATTCAGTGCGTCGCAGACACGCACGATTGACTCGGCCCGAGCACGAAGCATCGCTGTGCTGTCCCGCCGCCAGCCTTCAATAGTTCCATGGCTTACTCCTGACTCCTCCGTGAGTTGCTTAAATGACTTTTCCCGGATTTCCATATAGTACAGTAGGTTTTGCCACGGGTCCAGAGCTCATCTCACTATAGAAGATCGCTCGAAAATTGAATACGGACTTAATAGCGGACATTCTATCCGCTCCATCGCAAAAAAGATCGGCAAAGACCATGTTACCGTTATGCGTGAAATAGAGCGGAACGGATCTTTCGTGGCGGATACGATCCACAATGATTGCGAATTCATACAGTCCTGCACACAGCATGGCGTATGCGGACGTATAGATTGCAGAGCTGTATGTGGAAACCGCTGCAGGAAGACCTGCTTCAACACATGCAGCCTTTATAAGAAGACAGAATGCAAGAAGCTTCTTGCCTCCCCGCACGTATGCAATGGATGCAAGAACGATACCTCAAAGCATTGCTCTTACGACAAGTATTTTTATAGAGCTGCAGAAGCACAAAAGGTTGCTGACGAACAGCTGCACGAGAGGAATGCAGGGTTCGACCTCACGCCTCAGGAGTTTCTGACAATTGACAGGATCATAACGTCGGGTATACTCAAAGGCCAGGCGCCGTACCACGTTGTTCAGAGCAACCTCGATGAACTGTCTGTTAGCTTATCGACTGTCTATAGACTCATAGATGCCGGCAAAATCGGTGCGAAGAACATTGACCTTAAGGTTAAGGTTAAGCTCAGACCGAGAAACTCGCAGCGACAGAAGAAACACGCAGCAAGAGTAGCTGAGCTCAAGCTCGGGCGCCAGTACGATGACTATCTCGACTACATGGAAGAGCATGATGTCATCCACCCACAGATGGACTGCGTTGAGGGCATCAGGGACGAGTCATGCGCGATCCTCACGCTCCACTGGGCTACCGTGAAAATGCAGTTCGGATTCTATCTTGAAAAAAAGGACTATATTCATGTTGTAGACACCTTCGATACGATCGAGCAGGTCCTCGGCACCGAACTCTTTCAGATGATGTTCCCAATAATCCTCACAGATAACGGTGTAGAGTTCGATGATATCATCGGCATGGAGCGCTCTATGTTCGATCCGAAAATCAAAAGAACGCACATCTTCTACTGCGAGCCTAATCGCTCCGACCAGAAAGGCGCCTGTGAGAACAACCATAAAAGAGTCCGCGACATCTTCCCTAAAGGGAAACCCCTTGCCGGGTTTACTCAGGATGAGGTAACGCTCGCATTCAATAATATCATCAGCTACAGGCGTAACTCCCAATTCGGGAAATGCCCTTACGAACTCGCCAGACAGATGTTCCCCGAAGAGTTCTTTGATCTCCTCGGACTCTACCAGATCAAGGACACAGAGGTCGAGCTAACACCTAAACTTATAAAGAAACACCGCCAAGGTGAAATTCCACCTGCAATGCCTGAACCTGAGATCACTAATCTCTCGATAGAGGTGCCAGAAGAGCATCTCGGGCAGCTGAGGTTCGTTGCTCCATAAAACACCGAGCATTCATAAAAATATCGGCTCCAGAGGTCGCATTTTTTTACAAGAAGCAGTGCTATTTCGTTAGTCAGGACTAAAGCACCACCTGGTGCGTTTGCTTTGAAAAATCCTGCAAAAGGCTCCAAAGAGCCTTTTTGTCGTTGTTGAAATCGGCTTTTCAGACGCTGAACCCCTTGTAATTACTGGGTTTTCATTTCGCGAAAAAAGGCGGAAACCGTTGAAACCAACGGAATCTGCCTTTTTTAAGTGAGTGGTGTTATTACTCTGAAAATTAAGCATGCAGTGAAAACACTATATATAGTGTTTTGTTCATATATGATGACCTATGAAATGATATGAATAACCCTTACAGACAGAAGTGGTTGGCTAATGTCTTTTGAGAATACAAGGGGTAGTGCAAAAGGGAGATGGCGCATATTTTTCCTAGCATCAGTGGTGATTTACGACTATTATTTTTTTTGTATCGATTATTTGAAACCCTGTTAGTCGTACAGTCTGACATCATTTTGACATCACTACGCAACAAAACCGTTGGAATTTCAACGGTTTTGAGTTTTTTGCACTATTCAAATTCTATTGTTGATACCGGCTTGTCCGAGATGTCCCACATTACTCTGTTTACTCCCGGAACTGTCTCGATGATGCGGTCTCTCATTCTCTTAAGCATGTCCCAAGGGATCTCTACCGACTCAGCCGTTACTGCATCGACCGTGTTGATGGCTCTGATGATGACCGGCCATCCCATGTATCTTTTGCCGTCCTTGATGCCTGTCGACTGCATGTCAGGAATGACTGCGAAGTACTGCCATGGCACGTTCTCCATCTTGCCGATCTCTTCTCTTACGATGGCATCAGCTTCTCTGAGTGCCTCGAGTCTGTCTCTTGTGATGGCTCCCGTGCATCTTACACCGAGTCCCGGTCCCGGGAACGGCTGTCTGTAGACCATGCTGTCCGGAAGTCCGAGTGCAGAGCCGACAACTCTCACCTCGTCCTTGTAGAGCAGCTTCACAGGCTCAACGAGCTCGAACTGAAGGTCTTCAGGAAGTCCGCCGACGTTATGGTGCGCCTTTACTCCGTCGGATTCAAGAATGTCAGGATAGATGGTGCCCTGTCCGAGGAATGCGATGCCGTCCAGCTTTGCCGCCTCTTCTGCGAACACATCGATGAACTCCTTGCCGATTATCTTGCGCTTGGTCTCAGGATCATCGACTCCTGCAAGCTTGTCGAGGAACCTGTCGACAGCATCCACATAAATGAGATTGGCGCCGAGCTCTTCCCTGAACACCTTGATGACCATCTCAGGCTCTCCCTTACGGAGAAGTCCGTGGTTTACATGAACGCAGACCAGATTGTCGCCTATTGCCTTTATGAGCAGTGCAGCTACTACACTCGAGTCTACGCCGCCGGAGAGAGCAAGAAGCACCTTCCTGTCTCCTACCTGCGCCTTGATCTCGGCGAGCTGCTCCTCGATGAACCTGTCAGCGAGTGCACGTGTTGTGATGCGTTCCATTGTTTCCGGTCTGATGTCTGCCATTTTTATACCTCCGTGAAACCCATATGAGTGATATTGGCTATATTAGCGTCCGCCGCCTGATGTGCGGCTCGATACTTCCTTGAGGATGACGTCATGAGCTCCGCCCTCCACGATGCTGACGGCCGACACGAGAGTCAGCTTTGCATTTTTGTGGAAGTCAGGAATGTTGAGCGATCCGCAGTTGCACATTGTGGACTTGACCTTGCCCAGCGACATCTGCACGTTATCGTGGAGCGATCCCGCGTAAGGAACATATGAGTCGACGCCTTCCTCAAATTTAAGCTTGGCATCTCCGCCGAGATCGTATCTCTGCCAGTTGCGGGCCCTTGCGGAACCTTCGCCCCAGTACTCCTTGACGTAGCTTCCGTTGAACATGAGCTTTGCGGAAGGCGATTCATCGAATCTTGCGAAATATCTGCCGAGCATGATGAAGTCAGCTCCCATTGCAAGCGCCAGAGTCATGTGATAATCATAAACGATGCCGCCGTCAGAGCAGATAGGCACATAAACGCCTGTCTTCTTGTAGTATTCATCTCTTGCCTGCGCAACCTCGATAACTGCCGAAGCCTGACCGCGTCCGATGCCCTTCTGCTCACGTGTGATGCAGATAGAACCGCCGCCGATACCGACCTTTACGAAGTCTGCGCCACAGTCTGCGAGGAAATTGAATCCGTCAGCATCTACAACGTTGCCTGCGCCGACCTTTACTGTGTCGCCGTAATTGTCCCTGATCCACTTGAGGGTCACAGCCTGCCATTCGGAGTATCCCTCTGAAGAGTCGATAGTGAGGACGTCAACTCCTGCATCGAGAAGCGCCGGCACTCTTTCCTTGTAGTCCCTTGTGTTGATGCCTGCACCAACGATATATCTCTTGTCAGCGTCGAGCAGTTCCAGCGGATGTTCTTTATGAGAATCGTAGTCCTTGCGGAATACAAAAGACGTAAGTCTCTGATTGTCATCGATGATAGGCAGCTGGTTTACCTTGTTGTCCCAGATCAGGTCATTCGCCTCGGAGAGAGTGATGCCCTCGTGGCCGTATACCATTTTGTCGAAAGGAGTCATGAACTCGGATACCTTTGTGTCGCGGCTCATGCGCGAGATCCTGTAATCCTTGCTCGTAACGATACCGAGGAGCTTTCCGTCAGCAGTGCCGTCCTCAGTGATGGCTATGGTGGAATGTCCCTTTGCTTCCTTGAGATCAAGCACGTCCTGAAGTGTTGCATCAGGTTTCAGGTTGGAATCACTCGGAACGAATCCTGCCTTGTAGCTTTTTGCCTTTCTCACCATCTCTGCCTGGCTTGCGATGGACTGCGAACCGAAGATGAACGAGATGCCGCCTTCCTTTGCGAGAGCAACAGCCATGTTATTGTCTGATACAGCCTGCATGACAGCAGAAGTGAGAGGAATGTTCATCGACAAAGCAGGCTCTTCGCCTTTTCTGAATTTGACTACAGGAGTCTTCAGTGATACATTCTCCGGTCTTGCTTCCATGCCGGAGTATCCCGGTATGAGAAGATATTCATTGAAAGTTCTTGATGGTTCCTTAAGAACAGTCGCCATATTTCACCTCTTTTTTCTTTATTATTAGCAGAAAAAGCTGATTGTTAACCGTTAGATTTATCTAACTTTTTAGCATTTTTGCAGTGTTTTCACTAATATAGCACTTAAAACAGGCGAAATAAAGCGTTTTTGGAATGTTAGATAAGTCTAATTATTTGAATCTGTCGTCCTTGTTATAAAAGAGGCGCTGATGTACAATAGGCGTTGACTGAAAGCGAGGTTTTAGTGGAAGAAAACGGATCCGAAAAGAGAATAGACCTGCTTAAAGGGAATATCGCAGGCGCCCTGTTCCGGCTCTCGATCCCTATCATGGGAACACAGTTCATAGAGATGGCATACAATCTTTTTGACACTATGTGGGTCGGCCAGCTGGGCAACCAGGCCGTGACTGCAGTCGGAGTCGCGGGCTCTTTTATGTGGCTCGGTTCCGGAATAGCCATGATACCGCAGATCGGCGGTCAGGTCATGACCGGTCAGTCCATAGGCGAAGGCAATATGGAAAAAGCGCGCCGCTTTGCCGGCACTGCGATCCAGCTGATGCTGCTGATCATGACAGTTTATTCTCTGATCTGCATACTGTTCAGGCATCAGCTTATATCATTCTTCCGCCTCCATGATCCTGATACTGCTGCTTTTGCCGCCTCTTACCTGTCGATAGTATCGATCGGCCACATAGTCATGGGATTCAACTATGTGATGCAGGGGGTCCTGACCGCTGCAGGAGACAGCAAAACGCCTTTCAAATACAACGCTACCGGAGCAGTCCTTAATATAGTACTCGATCCGGTCCTGATCTTCGGCATCGGACCTTTCCCTGAGCTTGGCGTAAACGGTGCTGCGATCGCGACTGTATTTTCGGAATTAGTTGTGACCATACTGTTCGCACGCTTCATGAGGTCGGATGACTACCTGTTTGAGGACTTCCGGCTGTTCTGCGGATTCGGGCGCAAGGAAGCGATACGCATCATAAAGCTCGGAGCTCCTCCTGCAGTATTCAACATAGGCTATGCATTCATATCCATGGTCATCTCCAGGATCATCGTCACTTTCGGCGATGCTGCAGTCGCCATCCAGAGGATAGGCGGGCAGATAGAGTCGGTCACCTGGATGACCTGTGAAGGATTCTCATACGCAATGAACGCGTTCACATCCCAGAATTACGGTGCAGAGAACTTTGACCGTGTCAGGAAGGGTTTCAGGACCGGTACCGGCATGGTGACCGTGTTCGGAATACTGGCCACCGCCCTTCTCGTACTAGGGGCAACCCCTATATTCAGCATATTCATACATGAGCCCGAAGTCATCGCTGGCGGAGCCGATTACCTGAGGATAGTAGGTCTGTCACAGCTCTTCATGGGCTACGAGCTTGCGACATCAGGCGCATTCAACGGTCTCGGCCAGACCAAGCTTCCGGCCGCCGTCGGACTTATCCTGACAGTCGCGAGGATACCGATGTGCTACCTGCTGATGCCGGTACTTGGCATCAACGGAGTATGGTGGGCCATATCCCTTTCGAGCATACTGAAGGGTGTCCTCCTCAATATCCTCTTCATCTACAGACTGAAGAAGCTTCCGTAGAAACACTAAAAAAAGCTCCCTTTACGGGAGCTTTAATTATTTTTTGATTACATCATGCCCATTCCTGCGCCGCCCTGTGGCATTGGAGGTTCCGGTTCCTTGATCTGTGTGATGCCTGCTTCTGTTGTGAGCAGCATGCTTGCTACGGAAGCTGCGTTCTGCAGTGCGGATCTTGTGACCTTTACAGGGTCTACGATACCTGCAGCGATCATGTCTTCATACTTCTCGTTTGCTGCGTTGAATCCTACATTGCCTTCTGCTTTCTTGACTTCGGCAACTACGACTGCTCCGTCGAATCCGGCGTTCTCAGCGATCTGTCTTACAGGCTCCTCGAGAGCTCTCTCTACGATCTTTGCTCCTGTCTTGACGTCGCCTTCCTGTCTGTCGGCATATGCCTTTACAGCTTCGATTGCTCTGATAAGCGATACTCCGCCGCCTGCAACGATACCTTCTTCAACAGCTGCCTTTGTAGCGTTGAGTGCATCCTCGAGTCTGAGCTTCTTTTCCTTGAGTTCTGTCTCGGAAGCAGCTCCTGCATTGATAACTGCTACGCCGCCGCTCAGCTTTGCAAGTCTCTCCTGCAGCTTTTCTCTGTCGAAGTCAGATGTAGTCTCTTCGATGGAGGACTTGATCTGAGCAACTCTTGCTGCGAGCTCTTCCTTGCTGCCTGCGCCGCCTACGATAACAGTGTTGTCCTTGTTGACCTTGATAGTCTCTGCCTGACCGAGCATGTCGATCGTTGTCTCCTTGAGCTCATATCCGAGTTCCTCGGAGATAACAACGCCGCCTGTCAGAACTGCGATGTCTTCCATCATGGCCTTACGTCTGTCGCCGAATCCAGGTGCCTTGACAGCAACTACATCGAGTGTGCCTCTCAGCTTGTTGAGTACGAGTGTTGCGAGAGCTTCACCGTCTACGTCCTCAGCTACGATCAGAAGGCTTCTTCCTGCCTTCATGATTCCCTCGAGCAGCGGGATGATGTCCTGGATGCTACTGAGCTTCTTATCTGTGAGGAGAATGAAAGGCTTGTTCATGACAGCTTCCATCTTCTCGTTGTTTGCCATATAAGGTGACAGATAGCCTCTGTCGAACTGCATTCCCTCAACAACGTCGAGCGAAGTGCCGAGAGTCTTGGACTCCTCTACTGTGATAACGCCGTCCTTGCCGACTTTTTCCATAGCCTCAGCGATGAGTTCGCCGATCTCTGTGTCGTTAGCGGATACGGAAGCTACCTGTGCGATAGCAGCCTTGTCGTCTACAGGCTTTGCAGCAGCCTTGAGGTTCTCAACTGCAGCGCCGACAGCTCCTGCGATACCCTTCTTGAGGATCATCGGATTAGCTCCTGCTGTTACGTTCTTGAAACCCTCTCTGACGATGCTCTGTGTGAGCAGTGTAGCTGTTGTTGTTCCGTCGCCGGCTACATCGTTTGTCTTTGTAGCGACTTCCTTTACGAGCTGTGCACCCATGTTCTCTACCTGGTTCTCGAGCTCGATCTCTCTTGCGATCGTAACACCGTCATTTGTGATCAGCGGTGATCCGTATGATCTTTCGATCAGTACGTTTCTTCCCTTAGGTCCGAGTGTGATCTTTACTGTATTTGCGAGTTTGTCAACTCCGGCCAGAAGGCTCCTTCTGGAGTCCTCGCCGTAATAAAGTTCCTTAGCCATTAGTGATTCCTCCTTTTATATGCACCCGCTGCTATTTCTCGATAGTAGCGAGGATGTCTTTCTGATTGATGATCGTGTACTCAACGCCTTTGTACTTAAGGTCGTTTCCGCCGTATCTGCTGAAAATGACAATGTCGCCGACCTTGAGTTCCATAGGTTCTTCCTCTGTGCCAGGACCTACAGCGAGAACCTCAGCCTGCTGTGGCTTTTCCTTTGCGCTTCCGGACAGCAGCAGTCCTGCTTCCGTCTTTTCTTCGGCTTCCATTTTCTTAATAACTACTCTTGCTCCGAGTGGTTTGATTCCGATGCTCATTTCATGCCTCCTGCTTAGTTCTATTTGTTAGCACTCTAAATGTATGAGTGCCAAATTCCAAAACATATTGTACTCACCACGGTCTAAAGTGTCAACACTTACGGGTGAAGAAATCGTCACATTTATTTCCGTGACCGGTCTCTGTAATAGTAGAAGAGATATTGCTGTGCATATCCCGCCAGATCGCCGTATTTTTCGGCTGCGAATGCCTGCATTCCCTTTGCGTCTTTCAGGTCAAAGCCGTACATGTCGTTCATTATCTGCTTCACCCAGGTATCTACGGGAAACGCTGCAGTATCCCTGAGTCCGAAGAGCATTATGCAGTTTGCGACCTTCGGTCCTATGCCGTGGAACGCCAGAAGTTCCTCCCTCGTCTCAGGACATCCTTCTCTGAGATATCTCTCTGCGCTCGCTCTGATGTACTCGCATCTGTACCCGAGCCTGAGCTCTGCCAGATCGCACACATCCGCACAGGCCAGGGCTTCAGGAGACGGGAAAGCATGCAGGCTGCTTCCTTCTATGGGCTCGCCATATCTGCTGCACAGCGATTCAATGTTCTTCCGTATGCGCGGGATGTTGTTGTTCTGGGATATGATGAACGAGATTATGGTCTCGAACGGATCCTGATTCAGTATGCGTATGCCGTGGCCGTATTCGGTCGCCGGCTTAATCTCGGGCTCTGACTCCGTCAGCTTCTTCTTTATGGCGCCGTAGTCGGTATCCAGATCGAAATACCGCCTCCAGAAATTCTCATCACCGCCTGTCGCTTGTACATTCAGGCAGCCGTCTGAAAGGCTGACACGGGCAGCAAAAGAGCCTGCGGCTCCGGTATACGCGTCCGGGCCGTCAGGCACCCATCTGAAGCACTGACCGCACTCAAAGATATGCGTGAGATCGATGTCGTTTATGTCTTTAAAAACCATTCGCGTTCCTTTTCATCAGTGTAATTTCCTCGAGAGCATCTCTTCCCTGTCTCTTACGATGTCTCTTATCCTTACGTTGACGCTGTCTATTGTGAATGCCGTCATGTTCACCAGCGCGCCGTATACATCCTGCTGGAGGTCCATGCATTTATCTATGGACTCGGGGTCTCTTACGGCCATAACATCGATGGTCACAGACATGTTCGTCTGCTTGCCGTTGTTCATCCTGTCGACCACCACAAGATGCGACTCGTATTCCTCTGCGGCGATCCTTATGATATCCCTTATGACCTGCTCACTTATTGTGAAGCTGCCGCAGTAGCTGAATGTCGGTCTGACCACGGTGCGGTCGTTTGGCCCGTCATCGACCTGTTTAGGATCCGCATTGACCTCAACAGCATTTCCGCGCGCCTTGTGGATGAACTGCTTAATAGGATCCATGAAGTAGCCCGCAAAGTCACGCCTCAGCTGTCCCAGAGGAGCCGGTATTACGTGCTCACCTTCGTTTATCCGATAATGGGCGGCGATCTTTCTCTGCTCCTCTGTTGTCACATCCTCGATGTAAATGCGTTCCTCAGGATGCTGAAGTCCGAGCTGTTCCGCGACTATGTCGGTCATCCTGTCCGAGGTGCCGATTATCATGAGAGCTTTAGGAGCATATTCCCTGATGGCATCCTTCACTTCATTTCTGTGATCTTCGTAATTGAAGAGAGCGGTCCTCATAGCCGCAGCTTTTGAGGCGCACTTTTTTGCCGAGCTTCCTGCCACTATCTGCCCCTTGTATATGAACAGTCCGTCATCGATTATGGCATCAAAACCGCGCCTCTGCGCAAGTGCAGTGGCCTGAAAGCTCTTGCCTGTTCCGCTTTTTCCTGTGAATGAAACTACCTTCATATCCTTGCAATTACTAATTCCCACCGAGTTAGTAGGATTGTACTATTTTGTTTTTTTGATATTTACATCCCGCACATCGAGTGTTATACTCAATGTCGTAGATATTGTTATTACTAAGGAGGTAATATTATGGCATTTAAGATTACAGAAGACTGCATCGGTTGCGGAGTTTGCGCTGGTAACTGCCCTGTTGAGGCTATTACAGAGGGAACACCTTATGTTATCGATGAGAGCGCTTGCATCGACTGCGGAGCTTGCGCTGCTAACTGCCCTGTAGGAGCACCTGTAGAGGCATAATCGATCATCATCAATAATGATCAAAATCCCGTAGCTGAGGCTACGGGATTTTCTTTTGTCCGGATATGGTCAATATCAGTCCCTGTCCTCATTCATTCTCTTGATCATAAATGACAGAGCATGGAGGCTGTCTGAAAGATGCACTGACTCAAGCGCGACGCCCTCCGGTATCTCGAGATCTATAGGCGCAAAGTTCCATATGCCTTTTACGCCGCCCGAAACCAGGGCATCAGCAACTTTCTGTGCATTCTCTCTGTTGACGCAGATAATGCCGATATCGATTTTTTCTCTCTTACAGTATTCCTCAAGATCCGCGACGTCCAGCACCTCAACATCGTTGATGACATTGCCGACGATCCTTGGGTTCGCATCAAAGAGTCCGATAATATTGAATCCGATCTTGTAATAGTAAGTGTAGTTTGTAATCGCCTGTCCCAGATTACCCACTCCGACAACTACAGTCTTGTACTCTCTGTCAAGACCGAGTATCTTGTTTATTTCTTTATATAATCTGTCGACCTCATAGCCATATCCCTGCTGGCCGAACTCGCCGAAAGTGTTAAGATCCTGTCTGATCTGAGACGCAGTGTATCCTATCATCTCACTGAGTTCATTAGAGGATACCTTTTTGATGCCTTTTGTCTGAAGATATCCCAGATATCTTCTGTAGCGAGGGAGCCGGCGGATGATCGCGTTGGATACTTTCATCTTGCCCATTGCACACCTCGGTTTTTTATTTGTTAGCATCTACATATTTAACGATATCGCCAACTTTTGTGAAGTTCTCGGCAACATCATCAGGGATCTCGATCCCGTACTCTTCCTCTACTCCGAGGATGATCTCAACAGCGTCAAGAGAGTCTGCTTCGAGGTCTTTCATGAAGTCTGTATCCATTGTTACCAGCGAAGGATCAACGTCGAGCTGCTCTACGATAAGTGCCTGAATTTTGTCAAAAGTCATAGTTCTTCTCCTTTAATATCCCATGTTCCAAGTATATCTAAAATAATTATAGACTACGGTAGTTGACTGTTCAACGATTTGCGTAGAATTTTTAACAAAATTGTTTAATTTTTTCACAAAGATTTTTATTGAAGCTCCATCCACTCGTCATACAGATCCGTGACTTCCTCTTCGAGTTCAGCCATTTTTGATGCCTTTTCGTGCATCCATGCCGGATCTGCCGCATTCTCAGGCAGAGACATCTCGTCCTGGATATCAGCTATTTCAGCTTCGATCTCGTGTATCCTGTTCTCTACGCTCTCTGCCCTTCTCTGCCGTCTGCGCTCCTCAGCCTCGCTCTGCTTCTTGGCCTTTCTCTCGGCTTCGGAATCCTTGACGAGCTTTCTTGTGAGCTCAAGCTCATCCTTTTTCCCGTCTCCGGCAGTGCCGGCGGTTTCAGCCGATGAACGGCCGAAGGATATGCCTGACTTCTCAAGGTAATAATCGAACTTGCCCTTATATTCCACCAGACCGTGCTCCGTGAGCTCGAGTATCCTGTCCGGAATGGTGTTCAGAAGATATCTGTCGTGCGAAACTATCAGGAGCGTGCCTTCGAATTCCATAAGGGCTTCTTCTACGATCTCCTTTGATTCGATATCCAGATGGTTGGTAGGCTCATCGAGCACCAGTGTATTGGCTCCTGAAAGCATCAGCTTGAGCAGCGAGAGCTTGGCCTTTTCTCCGCCCGACAGATCCTTCACCTGCTTGAACACATCGTCACCGGTGAAAAGGAATCTTCCGAGCAGCGATCTCATCTCGGTATCCGTATAGAGATGGTAGGCGTTCTTCATCTCGCCCAGCACCGTTTCGTTCTCGTCAAGCAGCAGCTGTCCCTGATCGTAGTATCCGAAATTCACGTTGTAGCCTATCCTCAGATAGCCGTCATCAGGCTTCTCGAGGCCCATGAGTATCTTCAGCAGCGTCGTTTTTCCGATGCCGTTGTCGCCTATGATGCATACCCTTTCACCCTTGCGAAGCAGCATCCCGGCATGGTCGAAAAGCTTTCTCGTGCCGAAGCTCTTTGAGAGGTCTTCAGCCTCGAGGACTTCTCCGCCGCTCTTGAAATCCGCTTCGAAACTGAGCTTCATCCTGTTCTGCTTCAGTTTCGGCCTGTCCTTGATCGTCATCATCGCAAGACGCTTCTCGCGTGATGCGGCGCGCTTTGCCAGGTGCTCGGTGCCGTGCTGTTTGAAGCGGCGTATCATCTCCTCCTGCCTGGCGATCTCTGCCTGCTGTTTCTCGTATTCGCGGCGCATAGCTTCAAGGTGCTCTGCTCTCTTCACGAGGAAAGTCGAGTAATTGCCCGTATATGCTTCGAGAGTTCCGCCTCCCATATCGAAGATTTTGTTGGTTATCCGGTCGAGGAAATATCTGTCGTGGGATACGACCATGATGGTCCCCCTGTAGCTGTCGAGATACGACTCGAGCCATTCGAGCATGTGCAGGTCCAGATGGTTGGTAGGCTCGTCGAGCATCAGAACGTCGGGTTTGCTGAGGAGCAGGCAGCTGAGTGCCAGTCTCGTCCTCTCTCCCCCTGAAAGCTTGCTTATCTCCTTGTTCTGCGCCTCTTCATCGAAGCCCATGTGCGTGAGCATTGCTCCGAGCTCGCTTTTGTAAGTATAACCGCCCTTTTGCTCATACTCCTCGATAAGGCGGGTGTATTCCTCGAGATCTCTTTCAAAGCTGTCGCTTTCGTGATCTGCGATCGCCAGCTGCAGCCTTTCGAGCTTTTTCTCCATTTCGAAGAAATGCGTGAAGCTCTTCTCGGCCTGTGACCTTACCGTTCCGCTTCCGCTGAACTGATTCTGCTGGCGCAGATATCCTATGTTATAGTCGCTCCTGATATAAAGGTTCCCGGATGTCGCCTCTATGTCACCTGCGATTATGCCGAGCAGGGTCGTCTTTCCGGTGCCGTTGGCTCCGACTATGCCTACACGGTCGCCCTTTTCCACGCCAAAACAGACATCCTCAAAAATGATGTCTGTGCCGTACGCTTTGCTGATGTCCTTGCCCGTTATTATAAGCATTATCTAAAACTCCAGTCCGGGTACTGCGTCAAGCTCCAGGTCAGGCTTAACACCCGATCTGTAAGCGTAATAAGCAGCTGAGGCTATCATCGCGCCGTTGTCCGTACATAGTACGGGACTCGGTTTTAGCACGCTGATGCCCTTTCTTCCGGCCTTCTCTTCTATAAGGGCTCTGAGCCTTGAGTTGGACGCTACTCCGCCTGCCATGACGATCTGCTTCTGTCCGTATCTCTCAGCAGCCATCACGGCTTTGTCGGCAATAACTTCGACTACGGCTTCCTGGAAGCTCGCAGCCACGTTATTAACATCTATCTCACGGCCCGCCTGTCTTTCCTGATTGAGATAGTTAAGAGCCTGTGTCTTGAGTCCCGAAAAGCTGAAATCGAGGCTCCCCTGCTCAAGATAAACACGCTTGAATGCGATGCTGTCAGGATCTCCTTCTCTTGCAGCCTTATCTATTTTAGGGCCGCCCGGATAGCCGAGACCTATGACTCTGGCTACCTTATCGAACGCTTCACCGGCTGCGTCGTCACGCGTACCGCCCAGCTTTTCGCACATGTTGTAATCAGGCACATTCACGATCTCGGTATGACCGCCCGATACTATGAGTGCCATGAAAGGCGGCTCCAGCTCCGCATGCTCAAGATAGTTGGCAGCTATGTGTCCGTGCATGTGATTGACGCCTACCAGAGGAATGTCACAGGAATAAGCCATGGCCTTTGCCGCGGCTACACCTATAAGAAGTGCGC
>JBGULF010000078.1:0-1859 GCA_045115935.1 Anaerovoracaceae bacterium | reverse complement strand
TACACGGGCATTGTCCTTCATTCGGTCGGTACCTTCAAGTGTCATAGCTGCATCAATATCCTTAATAGCCTCCTGCTTCTTGCCACTCAGATATTCAAGCCATGCTTTGGCGCACTTCCACATGATAGGAGTCTCGGTCTTGCCTTCGCGAATTACCAACTCGCAGAACTGCTGCATCTGCCACGATTCCTGCAGATTGATGTCGCGGATGAAAAGCTTACCGCCAAAAGCTCCTTCGCTTTTAGCATCTTCAGCTTCCTGGGCATTATTCACAAAATCTTGAAGCAAGAATGGCAATACCTTTGAGTTAGGATTCTGCTTGTAGTGCTGACTGATGGCGAGATACGAACGCTTTTTGTAATAGATTGTCATAAGACTCTCGTAATCGTCCATTTCGGCAAACATCTGACCGGCTTCGGCCTCACGACCTGTCTTATAAAGAGCTCCGGCATAGATGTTCTTCATCATGTCTTTGTATACAGTTTCTATGAACTGACTGGCAGTTTGCTGCCAGAAGTTTATGTTTTCCTGATGACGCCCCAGCATCATGTTGCAGCGCATATAGAGCAATGCGTGCTGTGAGCGCAGCTTGGTCTTAATCTTACTGAAGGCGTATGTGCGTACAGCCTGCAGATTGCGTTGCTGGTTAGCTAATTCCTGCTTGGTGGGGTAGATCCACTCGTATTGCTTGCTTTGTTCTATACCAACGCAGTCAAGATACTTCTTAAGGTTCTGCACATAGCTAACCATCAAAGCATCACCCTTCTGGCGGGCTGCCTTGATAACATCGTCGGCATTGAACCAGAAGTACTCTTCGGTCGAGCCGAGGTAAGCTTTCCAGTTGTCGTTGCAGATTCGTTCTACACGGGTTTTGAAGTTGTCTTGTACGTACATGCTAAACAGGTACGGGTTTTCGGGCTCGCCCCAAGCACAGGCGAATGAGGGCAGCGTAATGGCTGTCAACAGGCTAATGATGATAAATTTCTTCATAGGTCTCTGGTTTGTATCTGTTAATATTATCTGTTTCCAGGTGATATGTGATGATAGAGCGGCTAAGGCCTGGGCGCTCTTTCTCTATCACATGTTTTACTTTCAGTATTTCCTCGGCTTCAACAGTATGCTCAACTCTCACATTCTGTATGTTCCTTATCCATTGGTAAACGGGATAGGCCGTTGCAAGAGGGAGCGGATAATCATCGAGTCGGCTGAGATACGGATATACATCACGATAGTCGAGTATCGGGTTACGCTCTTGCCACTTTAGCGGATTGCCGGTATTGTATACCATAAGTACACCATAGTCTGCAGGAGGAGCGGGCATAGACAGTTGATGCAGACGGATAGTAGTGGATAGATGATATTTCTTGGACGATAGTTGATGGCGTACTTCCTCCAGGAACTTGTAATACGTTTGGCGGCTCTTAGAGGTGTAGTCGCAGTCTATCTGAATCTCGTGTATATTGCTGATATCGTTTGTCTCGTTCATCTGCAATATGCGGTCTACTATCTTCTTTGCCAAGTCCTTATGAGGCTTGTGCATACAGTCTTCGGTAATATAGATGGTGGGGATTAGCTCGATGCCTGCAGGCAGAGTGTCGGAGAATGATATGGTGGCATTGGGTGATGGCTCTGTGCCGTCGTCGTTCATCACCACATCAAAGTATCTGCAATATACCTTGTTGATATTATATTGGCTGAGAAACGCCCTTTCGGTAGAGTCGAACCTGAGGTCAGTACGCCAGTAGTAAACACTATTGCACTGCTCAAGGCTTTCGTCCTGAGACTTCTGCTTGTCACAGCCCGTCATCAGCAGTGAAAGCAAGAAGAATACTATCGCTAATCTCTCGCCTCTCACCACT
>JBGULF010000077.1:0-78373 GCA_045115935.1 Anaerovoracaceae bacterium | reverse complement strand
CAGCTGCCTTCAGTGATCTCATCGTTGCCCTCAGCATCGCTGTAGTACTTGCCGCACTTGCTGCATGTCCAGTATGCGCTGTTTCCGTCTTCTTCGCATGTGGCCGCTTTTGCTGCTGTAGGAACGAGGTCATGCTGGTGCTCCTCCTTAGGGATCACTTCCGTCCTTGTTTCATCACAGCCTGTGCAGGTGTATGTCATGACGCCTTCTGCTTCTTCTGTTGCAGGTGTCGTCACTACGCCTCCGTTCCATCTGTGATCTTCGTACTCGATGTGAGCGCTGTCTCGGCTGCAGACTCTCTTGTGCTGATCCGCGTTATGCTTCTGCCACTCGCCCCAGTCATGACCGAGTGCTTCGATGATCCAGCTGCCTTCTGCGATCTGCTCGCTGCCTTCTGCATCACTGAAGTGCTTGCCGCACTCTCTGCATGTCCAGTATGCGCTGTTTCCGTCTTCTTCGCATGTGGCCGCATTTGCTGCTGTAGGAACGAGCTGATGAGTATGCTCGCCTGAATTTGAATCAACCAGTCTGACCGGGACCAGGCATGAACTGCCGAAATATGTGATCTTCATGTTGTGGGTCTCACCGATTTCCCAGGTCTCCGGATCATTGCCTTCGCTGAATTCAAGCTCTGTGTACACCCTGTCAGAGGAAATCGTCTCCGCAGCGCCCTCCGGTACAGTTCCCGAGGCTGTGAACAGCGTTATCCACTCTCCGTCATGCTCTTCTTCAGAATAGACATATTCCACATTATATGATACGTCGTTGATGAGATATTTCACCCTCAGGATGTCGCCATTCCTGTAGTTAAAGTAGTAATATCCGCCTTCTTCAAACGGGAGCTCGATAGAATCGCCGGAACCCGGTCTTTCAAATGATATTTCTTCTATAGGATTCTTTGTAACTCTTACACTGACATCAGTCGAGACCCCGTTGTATATCAGAGTGACGACATGATCTCCGACATCCCATTCGGACTTATTTGTCAGCTGATCAACATCGAACTCAGTGAGTCTGTGCCCGCTCTCGCTGACGAATGCCATTTCAGCATCAAAGCCGGTTGCCTGCAGGGTATATGCTTCATCATTGATCGTCAGGACATCCCCTTCCTGATAGGTCAGGATATAATGGAAATACTCGTTGTCTCCCTCATAGTCCCATTCGCCGCTTACGTTCTCAATAAGCTCGATCGGATGTGTCTCCGCATCGTATCCGTCTCTTGTAAACGTTAATGACTTCACATGGTTTTCAACAATAACGAACGGGAGCATGTACTCAACACCGTTGTAGAGCAGACGGAAAGTGCAGCCTTCGTCCCCTGTCTTCCACTCTTCGTCCTGAACGGTCTCAAGTGTTATATCGTTTTTATCGATCGTATCCCATCCATCTTCTGTTTCACGCGCGAAGACCTGCTCAAGATCATTCTCTTCGTCATATCCGTAGTACGTATAAGTCAGAGGCTCGTCTTCATCTTCATATTTAACGGTGATCGTATCTCCGTCATCAAAGATGCGTTCTGAATATTCATCTATATTTATCTCGTAAACAAAGTATCCGAGATCCTCGTCATAGTGTCCGTACACACCCTCTTCGAGTTCAAAATCTGCACCGCCCGCTTTGCTGAACGACCAGTACTCTACTGTGCGCTGAGGTCCATCGTTGCCTCCGCTGTAAGGAGTTTCGGAAATGGTCAGTTCTTCGGCCGAGAACTGGTCCTTTGTATCGTCGTCGTATATGTATTCGATACTGTAGTTAGTATTATTTATTCTGCAGGTGTAGCTTTCCGCTGCGCTTCCGCCTTCTTCGCACTCCTTGATAAACAGGCCGTCCGGATTGCCGACAGTTCCCTCGTCGCAGTTTGTTATATCTGCAACGTAATTTTTGCCGTCATCCATGTGAAGGATGTTCCACATATGTTTTCCCGCGCCTGTTCCTCCGTTCATCGTTCCCGTTACGGAGTCGCATTCAATTCCCTGGTCAGACAGCAGGAAGGTGTTGTCTACAAGATACTGGAAAGCTTTTGAGTAGCCTTCGCATACTGTCTTTGTAGCCGGATCGTTGTCAAAGATATTTATCATCTGCCATGGATCGCCGTAAGGGGTGGACGGATCCTCAACTGCGTCATCATCATATTCCACCAGTTCGCATATTCTGTCCTTGAACATGGTGAGAATGTCCATATGTCCGCCTTCGGATATATCTCCGATTATTCCGTTTGCCGTATTTACGGCTGTTCTGGCGCGGTCTCTCTTTGTCCGGTCAAGTTCAAATGTGTCTGTTTCCCCTGTCTCGCTGTAGTCAGCTGACACACGGAATCTGAAAAGGATTCCCGGATCGATCCCGCTGTCTCCGACGCGGAAGTAGTAATAGTTATCATCATAGAAATAACCTATAGGATCTGAGCCGATGTTTACGCCCTTGGTCTTGTCATACCAGTAAAGTGCATACGGAAGATCGGACAGGAGCGCATCCGTGATCTTATCGTAGTCGAACAGGAACGTTCCGGCGTCAAAATCAATAAACTGGTCCGCGTCTTCTCTCGGGACCTTGCTGGTCGTCTCGCCATTGATCGTTACCAGAGGATAATCTTCCTTTTCAAGCAATTCGGCAAAAGTCAATCTGAAGCTCGCAGAGTTTATATCATCGCCTTCGTCAGGATCTACCAGATAATTGATCTTGTTTTTCAGGCTGTCATAGATCATGCGGTTTATACCTGTCAGCTGCGCGCCGCGAGGTCTCGAAGCCGACTTAAGCATGCCGGATCTTTTGGCTGCACCTGTCTCCTCTGCCAGTTCCTTATTCAGGTAATCCCAGAGCAGTTCATCGCTGTCTGCGAGATCCACGTCAGGATCAGCCTCTACAGAGCTTACGCTGCCCTCACCGAGAGCCGGCGCTTCCTGCTCCTGCTGCTCCTCCTGCTTTTCAGGCTCAGACGCATCTTCATCTGCCTTGACTTCCTCTTTCTTTACTTCTTCTGCCGCAGCAGGTTCTGCTTCCGACACGTCGTCTGCTTCATCATCGCCCGCTTCTTCACCCGGCTCTTCCTCCGGTGCTGCGTCACGGGATTCTTCAGTAACGGTCTCTGCAGCGTCACTGCCCTCTTCAGCTGCAGCAAATGCCATAGCAGGCATGTACGTTGTTATCATTATTACTGATAACAGTATTGCAAACAGCCTTTTTCCCTTCTCCATATCTTTGATCCTTTCCTTAATGATCTCCGACAACTTCCTCTTTGCCTTATCCGGCACTAGTTCATCTTGTGATAATGATTATATCTCCAGGTGCCCTTTTTACCGTAGTATATTTTCCAGCCGTTCCGGCCTGTCTCGTTAGTGAAGTTAGGGTCATATACCCATTCTTTTCCGTCCTGTTTTATGACTGTCCAGGAGTGAGGAAGATCGACTCTGCCTTCTACCTGGTGTACGTCGTAACCGAGCAGCTTAGCCATTATATAGAAGGTGGCAGCCATGCAGTAGCAGTTGCCGTATCCCTTGGTGAATCCCTTGATGGCGTAAGTCTCGGAATTCTTCGCCCGGTACCATCTTCCCTGATACCTCATCCTTACCGACCACCAGAATGCCGACTTGAGCGACCAGCCTGTCTTGTCGAGACGCTTGATTCCCAGATAATATGCCCTGCCGAGCCTGCCGTTCTTTGGTATCTTCAGATACTTTATTTTAGTGTTTTTGGCCATGGCTCCCAAACTCTTATAGAAGTAAACGGCATGGCCTTTCTTCTTCTCAACTATCGCCTTCCAGCCTACATAAAGACGCCCTTTGCCCCGTCCGTAATATTCCTTGCCGTTATATTTAAACAGTCCTTTCGTGGTTTTTAGATGACCGTCTTTTCTGAACATATACAGATAGTTGGTCGTTACCTTGACTGTTTTTGTTTTTGCGCCGCTTATCTTCTTTGTCTGCCACTTCCCGGTTTTCCTGTTATAGTATTTTGTGACTGTTTTTGTACCTTTTATCCTTGTCGGAGCAGTTACGATCTTGCCGTTTTTCACGTAGCACTTGCCATTTGAAGCGGTCTTCCAGCCTTTAGTCATATTGACTTTCGCTTTGGAATCAAAGAAATAACGCTTGCTTCCGATCTTGGTTATTATTTTGACCAGCAGCTTTCCGTTTCTTATGTAATAAACCTTGTTGCCGGCAGCATCTGTCTTCCAGCCGTCGGAGGTATCGTAGAGACCATCAGCATTGAAATAGCAGAAGACCCCGTCGATTTTCCTGACAGTGCTCGCAAGAGCCACTCCGTTCTCATCGTAATAGGCAGTGTGGTCCTCGTTCCATCCCGGTTCATGTGTCACAGGATCCTCGCCGTCTCCGGTGCCCGGACCGTCGCCATTGCCTGTTCCCGGTTCTGTGCTGCCGCCGGTATCCTGATTTTCACCGTCTCCGGTATTCTGATTCCCGTCATTTACAGTGCCCTGGTCTCCGTCTCCGGTATCAGGTACCGTGGCATCTCCTGTGCCGGAACCTTCTTCGCCTTCATTTACGTTTTCTGACGGTGCGGATCCTCCGGCTTCCTCGCCCCCGGTCACTTCTCCGGCAGCAGTTACGGCCTGTCCGCTTCCGTCCGTGCCCGCCTCATCATCGGCGAATACATAGAACGGCATGGATGTCACCAGCATTGCAACAGCGATAAGAACAGCTAATCTTTTTCTCATTTATAACTCCTTTAACTAGAGGAAACTGAACACCCTGAATTTTTTGAGCCCGTAAGTGATCGCAAACGATGCGGCAAAGTACACCGCAGCTGCGATCAGGAACCCCGCCGGACCGTAGTCGAACGGGTTGAATCCAAGCTCATTCATGGTAAGTCTTACGAATATCATATGGATCAGATAGATCCCGAAAGAGCATCTGTCGATGCTTTCAATCAGCCTGCCCGCCTTGCGCTTTATCCTCAGCATGAGCGAGAATACTGCAGCTGACTGCATCACGACGAGCGGGGAGTTGTAGGCCGTAAGACCTGAAGGATCGATATCTGTAGGCGCAAGCTTAACTGTTATGAGCGGGAGCGCGACAGTGCATATCAGCAGCATTGCAGCAGCTATGCGCCAGTCCATGTTGTGCCTGTAAAGCAGGAAACCGATGAAGAGGTATGCACCGTATACTATCCAGGTAGGGATGTACAGAGCTGCATCTATGCCGAGATAGGCTGCGAGCGGCAGCACCGAGCATATGAGCAGCACTGCAGCAGTCAGTATCGCGAGCTGCCTGTCTGTCAGCCTGTTGACTATAGCCTTCATCAGAGGCATGAGCAGATAGACCGCCAGCATCATGTAGAGATACCAGAGATATGCCATGCAGTGGTTGAAGAGCAGACCCTCAGCAAATTCTGATGCCAGGCTGGTGCCTGCGGATGCGTCATGCCTTATCACTGTGAAGATGGCGGTGAACACCACCAGCGCGATGAGCATGCGCGCTATGTACTTTCCGAATAGTTTCTTCAGCGGGATCTCACGATTCCTGTCCAGGAGCAGGGCTCCCGTGACCATCAAAAAACACGGCACAGCCCACATCAGGGAAGCGCATACCGCAAATGCAGTCGTGACCTGCCCGTCCGTGAGCGTCTCCGCGTGATAGACTCTTGCACTGTTGTAGCAGTGCAGCAGTACTATCGCGAAGCATGCCGCCGTCTTTATATATGAGAATTGAGAGACTCTTTCCTTTGAGCCTCTCAATTCCTCAGCATTCATATTATCTGTGTTTTTAACTGTATCAATAGAAGACATCCGAACCTGAACCTACACACCCGCTACTGCCTGAAGATTTTTTCTTCTTGCTCTTTTTCTTTGCAGCAGCTGCTGCCGCTGCCCGTCTTGCGGCCTCTTCCTCTGCAGTATATTCCGCATCGGTCTTGAATCCGGCGACCTTGGAAACAGCCGCTTCTATCAGGGCGTCTATCTCAGCCTTATCTTCAGATTCGCTGATGGCCTTTTCCGTGCTTTTAAGGATCTTGTTTATTTCTTCCTTTTCAGCTTCCCTGTACAGACTCGTATCTATGGATTCCTTCAGCTTTTCGACGCCTTCTTCCTCTGTCTTGTATACCGCGTCAGTCTTGAAGCCGGCGGTGTCAGCTACGGCCTTTTCCACCAGTGCGTCGATTTCGGCCTGATCCTTTGACTCGTTTATCGATGCCTCCGTTTTTTCGATGATCTCAATGACTTCTGTTTTTTCCGGTTCCCTGTAAAGTTCCGGATCTACGGCTGCCGTAAGGCTTTTGACGCCTTCACTCTGCATGGCTCTGATCTCGGCCAGATAAGCCTGGTATACATCTGCTATGCACGCGGCTATGAGCAGCACAGCTACTATGACCGCGGTTGATTTCTTCATGTTGTTCAGCTTCTTTGATATCATTTTTTATTCTTTCATAATAACAGCGCGGGATTTCAGGATCCCGTGCTGCCCAATACAATTTCCCACGAAATTATATCATTGATAAGTCGCGCCCCGCAATAAAACGGAATGCTATTTGTTTGTGATCTTTGCGCCCAGTTTCATGAGATCCGAGCATGGATGCTCGAATATCTTCAGGCTGAACAGCGCCGTCATTGCAACTGCTATAAGGATGTATACAGCGTATGACAGTATCATCGCGGTACCCGTACCTCCCGTGAAGGCATGCCCCTTTATCTGTCCCGCCACTGCTGCATTGTATGTTCCTCCGAAGAGCATGAACAGCTTCGGCAGCACCATCCAGTTGCGGAAGAGATAGCATACCGGCCTGTGCCAGAAATAGATGTTGAGGGTGCGCGAGCCTGTAGTGGTGATGTATCCCAGCTTTTTGTCCGGGATGATCGCTACGAGGCTCAGCGTGATCGCGATTGCTACCGCCCATACGGCTATCCTTATCAGCCATCCATAGGTGACAGCAGCGCTTCCGAAGAAGTCCGAAAGGAATTCATATGAACGCCTTCCCGTGAACCACTTGCGGAGGCTGTATCCGCCCCACGGAAGAAGTCCGCAGACGACAAGCGAAGCTATCAGCACGCAGGCTCCCGCGATCTTATACCATTTCTTCTCAATGAAGGTGTTGAACTCCTTCATGTCGAGATAGTAACCGATCATGTATATCGGCAGGAAGTTGATCATTCTTGAGATGCAGAACGTGTCGTCGATAAAATTGAAATAGCCTGACGCTGCGCTCAGCGCGAATGCCCCCGTGATCATCATCCACGGTTTCGCCTTCTCATCTAACTTTCTCATCAGATAGAAGAGCATCTCGTACTCGGCCATGACGAAGAGGTACCAAGGGATGCCCGGCTCTTCGATCCAGTGCCACAGAGGGTTCTGCCCCATGAGAGTTCTGGTGAACTGGAGGAATATCTTGAGGCCGTATCCGCAGAGGAAGAAGCCGAGGACCTTGTCCCAGCGCATGCGCGTCTCGCCCTTGATGCCGAGCGATGCTCTCTCCTCCGTGATGTAGTGCTTATGCACGATACCTGAAAGGAATATGAATGCCGGCATGTGGAACATGTAGATCCACAGAGTCGTCCACCTCACCAGATGCGAATCGGATACATAATCAGTGGTCATGTGCCCCAGCACCACCAGGAAGATGAGCAGGGCTTTTACGTTGTCATATCTGTATATTCTTTGCTTCATGTCTTGAGTCTCCGTTCAAAAAGTATATCACGGGGCGGTATTATGCCTCAAGAATCATGAGCCGTCGTCAGCTGATTCTCTTCCTGATGATCAGTCCCGATGCGAGAACGAGCACCGCAAGGACCGCGATGTACACGGGGTAATCAGGACCCGCCAGTCCCGTCAGGGTCGCCTGATCCTTGTTATTCTCCCACAGCACGATGATGGTTCCGTCCATGATGTCGACCGTCTCCTCCGCGGTGGAGAGTATTTTACGGGCCTCTCCCTCATTGCTCGCCTCCCTTACGATTATCTTTGCGTCCTCTTCATCCATGTCTTCCGGGAACAGCCTGAATCCTGCAACATGGTCGGAGGCTGCCTCGGTGATCATATAGGAAGCGCTCTTCGGGAGCCTCTTTATGACGGCCTCCTGTCCGTCTTTCAGATCGACGGGTATGGAGGCATTGCCGTCAGCGTCAGCCATGAACGTCTTTTCGTCATCTCCCTCGATGTCATAGGCGCCATCCGGCACGAGGCCTGTAAAGGCTATCGTGAACTCAAACACTTTTGCGGTGTCGCCGAGGTTTCCGGTCACCTTCTTCCTCAGTTTCAGATCCTGATAGAACTCCACAGTCTGGTTGCTGTCCTCTGTGTCCTTGTGTTCTGCTACGAGAGTCTCCTTTTCCGCCTCTCCTTTCATCTCAACTTCATACAGTTCTTCAAACGCCGTCAGGCTGTGCCCTTCCATCTCATCGTATTTTTCCGTACTGAGGATCATCTCCACCTGCCCGGAAGTCTCCGTTCCGCCCTCAAGCTCGACCCTGCCGTCTGAATCAGGGACCTTGTCGCCCGTTTCGGTATCCACGAGCCAGCCTTTGAATACATACTTAGTGTCGGGACGTATGTCCTCGAACTGAATGATGTCCTTGACTTCCCTGTTGCTGTCCTGAAGCGAGGCGGTCGTCGATATCTTCGGAAGTATTACAGTCACTCCCGGCTCCTCCACGCTCGGGAGCGACTTCTCTCCCTTCTTTATCTTCACGGTATGTACTTTTGTTTTTCCCGACTCATCGATGTCTATCGCATAGCCCTTAGCCGGAGCTTTGGTTTCAGTCATGTAATAAGTTCCGACCTCCATGGTCCTCGTATTTGACGTTCCGTCGGACTTTGTTGTAAAAGTCGCATTCGCCCAGTTTACGTCCTTTGCCTTTACCGTGCAGGCCTTGTCTGTCCACAGCTGATAAACGGCTCCGCCCAGATCATAGTTTTCAGGGTGTTCAGCAACATCCGCCTCTATTTCTGCTGCAGGTATCTTTTTAAGACTTATTGTGCCTGTCACCAGGTCTCCCCAGAACACGGCGTCCTGACCGAAGACACGGCCATCGCTTTTTGAATTTTTTATGCTGCCGAAATACGCTCTGAATTTCCCCGGTATGCCGAGCTGATCGGCAGTTTTTCCGTTCAGCGCCTTTACCGCATCCGTGATCGCGCTGCAGGTGGCTGATGACCAGCCGGCTCCCCCGTTGGCCGGGCTCTTCTTCCATTGCTTTACTACGGAATTTCTGTTGGAGCTGCCTCCGGCTTTCTTGTCATCCTGCCATGCCCTCGCGTACTGCATCATGCACTCAAGGCACGCGCCCTTATACACGCCGCCCATGTTGTAATTGCGGTCTTCGCTTTCGAGCCAGCTTCCGTATTTATATGCGACCTTGCGCCTGAGATCGTTTTTGGCCAGCGGAGTAACGGTCATTGTTCCGCTGCTTCTGTATGCTACGCCGCACTCATTGCAGGTCCCCTTATACGACTGTCCGTTCAGCGTCGCTTTGAAGATAACTGCATTTGATGTCTTGTTCTTTGATGCAGTGAAACTGAGCTTATCGCCGGATGCAACGAGTCCGGCTTTTTCCTTTTTACTGCTTTCCTCGCTTTCTTTGACCTCCGCCTCTTTGATCTCCGGCTCATCATCGGGATCTGCCTCCTCTTTCTTTTTATCTTCCGCTTTATCTTCCTCTGCCCCTGTATCACCACTTTCCGGCGGGACTTCTTCTGCCGCTTTGCCCTCCACTGCGGGTGCAGCCGCTTCCTCCGCAGGTACCGGATCCCTGTCCGGCAGCGGTGCCGCTTCCTCTTCTGCTGAAGTACCGGCGGTCTCCGCAGGCGGCTCAGTTTCAGCGAATATGAGCCCCGGCATCGCAGTCATTAAGACGCAGAAGACCAGCATCATGATAAGTGTCCTTTTGTGTGTTTTCATGTGATCGCTCCCTTTCATAAATCAACGTTTTCATCAGTTTGACCATCAGTATAGCGAATCGCCGCATGACAAATCTGTACAGACTTTGCCGTGTGAATAATGCCGTTTTTCATTGAAAACACGCCTGTTCCGGGGCACTGAAAAGGCCTCCCCGGAGGGAGGCCTCAGTTGTATTCCTTGCAAAAGGCTTATCTCATTGCTTTACGATATATTTCAGGCTTTTTTATCCTGAGCAGGATTCTTTTGCACATCTTTCCGGGTTTTCCACAGCAGTACCAGGAATATCAACAGGCCGGCGGCAGAAACGAAGCAGCCGTACTTCACGAAGCGGTTGCTGTATTTCAGCACGACTTCATGCTTTCCTTCCGGCACATAAGCGCCGAGGAAGGTCGTGTCGAGGTCGTTTATCTCCTCAGCTTTTTCGCCGTCAACATAGACATCCCAGTTCGTGTGCTCCGGTATCGAAAGGAACAGTATGCCGTCAGACTCCGCATCGACAGTACCCGTCACTTCCTTATCGTTATAGCTCGCTACCTCGTAGCTGTTATCCTCGCATTCGGATGCATACCTGTCGAAGTTGTCCGTGCTCATCGCCGAAACGTAGAGCCTGTCGAATGTGTAGTTGCCCTTGTACGGGAACCTGATAGTGATCTCATAGTCGCCGCTGCAGTGGCCCATGTTCATGTCATGGTTTACAAGGCCTCTTATGCCCTGCCTGCTGTGCTGGTTGAGCACTTCGCTCTTTACCCTGCCGTTTTCCGCGTTCAGCAGATATGATCCGCCGTCGCCGTCGCCCTTCGCGTTGCGCCTGAGATTATCGAACGAGACTACGAGCTGGCTTTCAGGCACATCCTTTACGGACAGCGTGACTGAAGCGCTGCCTTTTTCGGTCTTTATGCTGTTCTCATCCACCTTCGCGCCGTCGGTCCTGACGACCTCATAAGGAACATCCCGGATATCTATGTCCAGATCCTTCGCCGTGACAAAAGGTATGTCGCATTCAGCAGCCTCTTCATCCGGAATGACCGCCGCCTGCAGGAGCGCCTGCTCTTTTTCGAGCCTGTTGAGGGTATCAAAGTCGCTTTCCTTTATGGCCTTGTCCAGCATGAATCCGAGTCCGGCGTCATACTTGCTCTTGAATACCGATACACCGTCGATCTCTTCAACCTTCTCGAAGCCGTATCCGGCGAAATTGTCGTTGTTCGCGCTTTCCGGATTCTTCGAATCGCTGCCCAGGAAATACCTCACGCCGAACAGATAGTCCAGGCCCATGCGGTTTCCGTTCGACACCATGTATACACGGCGGGCGTATCCGTAGCTGTTTCCGAGCTCTATGTTGAAGTCGGTGAGCGTCTCCGGTATGCGGCTGTTGTATATGAATATGTTGTTCGTCTTCCACCAGATGCTTTCGTTCGTCGGGAAGATGAGCCTTCCGCGCCTCAGTATGCCGTCCGCCGAGTCTATCCTGTAGAAGCCGTCATCTTCTATTTTGTTACCGGCGCGCAGCACTGATTCCTGAAGGTGATTGTATATGGACGCATTCTTTGCAAAGCTGTCGAGTCTGGACGCGATGCCGTGCGACCATCCGAGTGAGAGCGAGATGAGCGGTATCGCGAGAAATGCTGCGATCGCTGCTCTGCCCATGCGTTCCTTCCTTTTTATGATGATGAGTACGATCAGCAGGGCAGCTCCGGCCGCCAGCTGCAGCGCCACGAACAGCCTGCCTGTCTCGTCCAGCGAAATGATCCCGGCCATATACAGTCCGGCCGTCCACACGGACATGACCGCAAGCCCTGACAGTGCGAGCAATATGCTTCCCTTTTCCTTTATCCTCTGCAGATCGAGCTGCTCCGCTGCGCTCCATACGGCAAACAGCGTCAGCGTGTATGACCAGCGGTATGAGACATAGCTGAATCCGTTGAACATGCTGCATATGATCGGGATCTGCATCATTACGAACAGCAGCACCGTCATTATCGTATTGGTGTTCTTCCTCGTGCAGTGCCTTACCGCCACAGGGATCAGCATCAATACGAGTATGCACAGGCCTATGTCTTCGTAGTCATACGAGGCACCCGTGCCGAGCAGCGTCTTTCCGAAGGCGCTGAACATTTTCATGTCCGGAAGCAATCCGTACGATACTGCGTTTGTGCTCTCAGTCGATGCCCTCGTAAGCGTAGATGCCGAGAACAGCCAGCTGAACGCCGGCAGCATTATTCCGACGATACCGTATCCGATGAATCTGCCGAATACCGGCGCGAACTCTTTCAGGCGGAACCTCTCGTTGTATGCGAAGTACCTCAGCACTATGTAGATTATGATGGTTATGCCCGACATGTACGAGAAGTAGAAGGTGTAGAGCATGTAGTACGCTACCATGAAGATGAACAGCGTAGGACGCTTGCCCTTGTATATCCTCTCTACCGAAGCCACCAGGAGCGGGAACAGGAAGATGTTCTTCAGATTCTCGCTCTGTCTCAGAGCCAGGCCGATGAAGCATGCGGAAAATACGTACAGGATGGCGCCGATAAGGTTCTGATGTCTCTTCAGATCAACCTCCCTGCCGAGGAACAGGAATGCCAGTCCTCCGCAGTACATCCTCAGAAGCGCCGCCACAGTAAATCCGAGCTCTATGTAGCGTATCGGGAACAGCGCGCCTATGAGCGAAAACGGGTCGACAAAGTTCTCCAGGGACTCGTCCAGTCCGGTCCCCTCGTACCATGACCACCAGTTGAAGCCATCGCCCGACAGTATGCTGCTGAGCTGATTCCTGTACTCGATCAGCCTGAACGCTCCCTGCCTGTATGCGTCGTGGTACTGCATGAAGCTGCGGTGCGAGATCAGGAGCACTGCAAAAATTCCCGCCACAAACACACCGAATATAACGGTGTATTGCAGCAGGAGTGTCCATCCCTGCTTTTTTGTAAGACTCTTGTCGTGTTTTGCCAAACCTTTACCCTTTTATTTGATCTTGAACATCTTCTTTTTCCCGAGGTATCCCGAGCCGTATATGAACATGACCATGTCAGGATCAGCCTCTGCTATGACGTCCCTGAGTTTTTTGTCACTCTCATAATACCTTATGTCGATAACATTTACCTTATGGAACATGTTGGTGAGGAACGCGGTCACAGGTATGCCGTAGCTGTCCTTGATCACGACTATGCTGCTGTCATCATCGATCTTATTATTGATTGCCTCGGCTCTGCCGTAGTCTCCGCCCCAGTATGCGTAATAAGCGCTGTCATCGAAGCTGTAATGCACGGTATCTTTCGTGCTGTCCATTATCGTTTCTTCAAAGGATCCGTCTCTTTCGGAGTGTCCCGTCTCCTTGCTTTCTATCTCCACATGGAAATCCGTATCGAAAGCCGGAGTGATCACCGTGAAGTCGTCCAGACCTGCGTAATACCTGCCGGTCCTGCGCCCCTCTGCTCCGAGGAAGGCATCCTTATGCGTATCAAAATCATAGTTCGAAGCATCAAGCGCTTCTTCATTTATATTGAATCCGTATTCGCTGTTCAGCAGATTTCCCAGCCTCGAGGCTATATCGAAGCAGGTCTCTACGGTCCAGTGGTGGTCGGTATCGTAGAAGCCGTCCGGCCCTGTCTCGCTCATCCACTCTCTTGTATCTACGTATTCGATATCCGCCTTGTCCAGTTCGGCAAGGAATCTGTTGAGCTTCTCATAGGTATTGTTCTCAAGACCCGGCATAGGTCCCTCTTCCGAGAATCCCAGCTTGCCCGGCGCCTGTACGTACAGAAGAGGTATGCCCTGCGCGCTCAGCCTGTCTCTCGTCTCCGCCAGTTCTGCAACAGACGCTTTCATCTTCTTTTTTGAGACTGAGGAGCTCACCGATGCCAGCTGCCCTCTTGTTGTTTTTATGGTGTCGTTCTCCGAGTCGGCATCGTACATGTAATTCCTCTGCATCAGGTTCTGATACAGTCCGTTCACATTCACGAACGGATAAGTAGCCCTGTCTACCGATTCAAGATCGCTGACGACCGAACGCAGGCCCGAGTCTTCTTTGTTCCCCATGTAATTGCCTGCCGCCTCAGCGATATTGAGCGCGAACATCACAAAGACCGCGATCATAAAGATCGCTCCCGGTATGAGTTTCATTATCCCGCCGGTTTTCTTCTTCATTGCCTGTTAACGCCTCTCAGTATCAGAAATTGAAATATATGAACGGGTTGTACGACCCCTTGACTATGAATGAAACGGATACTGCCAGTATCACCAGAACGGCGACCGGTCTTATCACTTCCACGACCTTTTCAGGCAGCCTTGCCGATATCCCCTTTATCAGAGGAACGCTAACTATCATGCCGAGCAGCAGTGTCGTCCAGTTCTCAGCCAGATAGAATGCCGCCGTGCTGTCCCATAAAGGATTGCCTGCCATGCCGAACATCGCCCTGAGCATGTCGGTCGCCGCACTGAGGTCATCCGCCCTGAACAGCACCCAGAGCAGGTCCACCAGCAGCAGCGTATATACGTGGGATATGATCCCCGGCACTTTCTTCTTTTCAAATCCCGTGAGCTTTTCGAGGATTATTATGATGCCGTAGCATACGCCCCAGAGGATAAATGTCCAGTTGGCTCCGTGCCATATGCCTGTCAGCAGCCATACGACAGCGAGGTTGAAGATCTGCCTCCTGTACCCTCTTCTGTTGCCGCCCAGCGGGATGTATACGTAATCCCTGAACCAGCTGCTGAGAGAGATATGCCATCTTCTCCAGAACTCGCTGACGGAGTCCGATATATACGGATAGTTGAAGTTCTCAAGGAAGTGGAAGCCGAACATCCTGCCCAGACCGATCGCCATGTCGGAATATCCCGAAAAGTCGAAGAATATCTGCAGGCTGTATCCTATGGAAGCCAGCCACGCCGCGCCAACGCTCAGCTGAGAGCTGTCCATCGCGTAGATATTGTCCACCATAATGCCGAGCAGGTTCGCGATGAGCACTTTCTTGCCCAGGCCGTATACGAATCTCGTTGCTCCCTCGCTCAGGTCAGCGGCAGACACGGTCCTGCAGCCTATCTCTTTCGAGATGGTCGAGAACCTTACTATAGGACCTGCGATCAGCTGCGGGAAGAACGTTATGTAGAGAGCGACATTGATGATGTTTCTCTGTACGAGAGATTCGTCTCTGTAAACATCGATGCAGTATGACAGTGCCTGGAAAGTAAAGAACGATATTCCTATAGGCAGAGCGATCCTCTCAAACTCGCTGCTGCTTCCCGTCAGCGCATTCAGATTGTCCCTGAAGAAATTGTAGTATTTGAAATAGAAAAGATATGAGAGGTTCAGGATTATATCCAGCACAAGCAGGAGCCTGCGCTTCAGCTCATTTTTTGTCTTTGTAAGCAGTATCGCTATGACATAGTTGACCGTGACTGAGAAAAGCAGCACCAGCACGACAAGGTGAGCGCCATACGCATAAAACAAAATGCTGACAAGCAGCAGCCAAAGATTCTTCAGCTGTGTTTGCCGGCATAGTGCATATCCGATCAGTGTGACCGGAAGAAATAAAAACAAAAATATCTGACTTGAAAAGACCATTAATTGTTAATCTTGTTATCTATGGATTCAATCGCTTTATTGACCATATTGACAATGAAGCTCTTGCTTCTGTTCTTATCTGCAGCCTCCAGTTCCGAGGCAGGCGGGTTCATTATCTTTTCGATCCCCTCCACGCATTTTGAAACTGATGCAGGATCAGGTCTGTAAACGGAGAACTTCTGAGCCTGTGTGAGCGAGGCAACATAATCCTCGTCATACTCGCCGTCTATCTTCTGAGTCTCCACGTCCCAGGTGCTGAGCTCGCTGATCTGCATCTTGGCCAGCTCTGTCATGTCCTCTGCAGACATGTTTGTTGACAGGTTCTGACCTGCTGCATCCATTATGTCTCCGTAGCTTGTCAGAAGGGTCGTGGACGATGTCATCTTCTTGATGACAGCCTTGATGACGCGCTGCTGGTTTTCGACACGGATGGAATCCTGGCCCTCAAAGGCATGGCGCTCCCTGGCAAAGAACAGGGCCTTGCTTCCGCCCAGCTTGTTCCAGCCTTTTTTGTATTTGTAAGGCTTAAGGCTGCTCTCAAACGCCACCGGCGAATACACCTTGATGCCGTTCATCGCGTTGATGATGTCCTTGGCGCCGCTGAAGTTCATTTTTACATAGTAATTAAGATCTGTACCCAGCCAGTCCTGCACGGTATTGATCGTTTCATCGACTCCGTAGATGCCGGTATGAGTCAGCTTGTCCATCTGCTGAGCGGTATGCAGTTTTACATACGAGTCGCGCGGTATGGAGGTGAGCAGGATCTTCTTGGTCCTCGGATTGATGGTCATGATCATGTTTACGTCGCTGCGCTCAAGATCAAGTCCCTTTTCGCTCTCCCACTGGTCGATTCCGGTTATATATACATTGAACGGTTCTTCCGTGATATTTACTTTCTTAGCCGAAGGCCCGGTCGCATCGACCGCGCTTGCGCTGATCTTGTTGAGCATGCCGTAAGTCTCTCTCATGAAGTTCGTGACAAAGCCCATGGCACATACCGCTACTATGCAGAGCACGATTCCTATTATGCGCTTCCACCTGTACCTGCTCGAGATCATGAAGTTTGTAAAAAGCAGCAGAGCCACTGCGGCCGCTGCGAGGATGACTGTAATGTCCGGCGGAAGTATGTCGGTAAGTATAAGCATCACAAGAAATGCTCCGGTCAGAAGACCAAGCAGAAGGATCCCTATGATATAAACCGGCTTCCTCGGAAATGCCCTGCGTTTCTGCCCGGGCACCTGTTGTGGTTTTTTGTTGTTTTCTTTATTGCTCATTTTGGTTTTTCTCTGTATCAGCGGAAGCTTCCATCTTTCTGATGTATTCCGCAACGTCTTTTTCTATTGAATATTCACCTTTTTCAAGCTCTTCTTCCGCGATCTGCCTGGCGGCTTTTTCGCGCAGCTCCTTGCGGCGTTCACGCTCATAGTTAAGGTATTCCACGAAATTCTCTTTTTCTATCTCGCTCATGTCCTGCGTGATAATGGTCTTGAGCCCCTTCTTAGGACGCTTCGGTATGATTATTATGCAGAGATACAGCATCGCGATCATGAAAAGGAGGAATGCATCCTTGTAAAGCTCACGGCTGATGAGCACTGCGACTTCTCCCATGATGCCGACTATTCCGTACATTATCAGCACCGAACGCCTCTGGCCGAATCCTGCAGCCATGAGGTGGTGATGCAGGTGTCCCTTGTCTGCTTTCATTATCGACTCATGCCTGAGCGCACGTCTCAGCATGGCAAGTGATGTGTCGAAAATAGGAACTGCGAGAGTCAGCATAGGTATCAGCGCGCCTACGACGGTCGCCCTCTTCAGAGGTGAGATCACCGAAAGCACGGCTATCATGTAGCCGAGATAAAGCGCCCCGCCGTCTCCCATGAACGTCTTTGCAGGAGAGAAGTTGTACGGCAGGAATCCGAGGCACCCTCCGGCGACGGCAACCAGCGCTATGCATACCGGCATGGATCCCAGTCTCATGCCGTGGATGTATGCGACATACGCCAGCGACAGAGACATTATGGCGGTGCATCCCGCTGCAAGCCCGTCAAGTCCGTCCATCAGATTCACCGCGTTGGTGATGCCGACTATCCAGAACACGGTTATGATGTAAGCGACGCCTTCGCTGAGTATCACGTTGGCATGCGGTCCCGTGACATCCGCACCGAAATAATTGCCTATGAATGTGATCCTGACCCCGAGAACATATACGAGAGTCGCTATTCCCCACTGTCCGAGGAATTTGACGGCAGGCTTCAGATTGCGTATGTCATCGGATATACCGAGCAGATACATCAGCGCACCGCCGATCATGGCGACTTTGATCTTTTCGTTCATGCCGGCAGGTATGCTCATAGCAGCCATGGAGCCCAGGAATATGGCCATGCCGCCAAAGCGCGGTATAGGCTTTTTGTGGACGCGCCTTGCGTCCTTCGGCCTGTCTATGACACCGAGCTTATGGGCTATACGTATGCTAAGCGGGCTGGTGATATAGGCGATCACCATGCTTATGACCAGCGTTTCAAGTATTTTTGCTATGTAGTAATTGGATCCCAGCATATCTCAGTTCTCATTATATGATCCCAAGATCATATATGTAATTCTCCCTTCGAAGGTATCTGACTTTTTTCGTTCCCTTCCTGTATTTCGGATGGTCGTAGTATTCAGCCAGATAAAAATGCTCTTTTCCGCTGCTGCCTGTAGTGTGGAAGATGTTCTCCGCCTCGTGTTTGTTCTTAAGTCTTATGACGGCATCAGGTCTTCCGCTGCCGTCGTTGTTGCATGCCCAGCTTTTTTTGATATAGCGCGGTTCGCCCTTTCCGGCATTGACTGCCGGCAGCAGTTTCTCGCTGTTCCAGTCCAGCGCCACTATCAGGTTGTAAGGCTGTTCCTTAGGATCGACCTTGGACTCGCTGAACAGAAGATACACATATTTGTCATCCGCGTCCATGGCCTGATAGGTGGCAGGATACTTTGCCGTAATGGCCGTCCGCGCCATGCCTATCGCCTGGAACGTTTCAGGATCGAATATCAGCAGGTTGTGATAGACCCTCTCAAGGGCTATGTAGCAGTCGTACTTTCTGTCATATGCGATGGCGGCAAGGCCCTGCTTGCGGTGGAGCTTGCTGATGCAGCCGTAGCTGTATTTTACATTCAGGCGCTTTATGACCTTTAGCGTCTTTGCGCTTATGACCGTGAGTTCCTGACATCTCTCCCCGCGCGCGACCACGACAAGACGTTTCCTTTTGCTGTCATAAGTCATGCCGTTTCCGTGGCAGGTGTACAGGATCTTCGACCGCCCGGCCACCTTATGGTCGCTCAGCCTCATCTTCAGGACCCTTCCCTTCTGTGTCTTCGAAGAGACCATCAGATAGTAGGCGTATTTTCCGTCGGTACATCCGCCCTGCACGACTGAATAGCCGTTGTAGCCTTCATTTATCTTCTTGCGCAGGTTTACGTTCCTGATCTTTTTAGGAGTTATCGTTCTGCTGCGCAGGACTCTGTACTGCGACTCGTCAAAAGTGACTCCCGGTCCTTCCAACGCAAATACCTGCACCGGCATAAGCAGAGTCAGCGCGATCAGAAATGCTGCTATTGCTTTACTCAGGCGTTCCTTGCGGTCCAATGTTTTATTTGTAGAATTCTTTTACCTTATCTGCAACGTACTCTACGTTGTCGAGACCCATTCCGTAATACATAGGCAGTCTCAGCAGACGCTCGAACGTGTTCGTGGTGTACTTGTCCTCACCGTGGAACCTTCCGAACTTCTGACCTGCCGGCGCGCTGTGAAGCGGCACATAGTGGAATGCCGAACCGACTCCGTTTTCCTTGAGGAATGCCGTCAGCGCAGTTCTCTCCTCGATGTTCGCCGTCTTGACGTAGAACATGTGCGCGTTGTGGCTGCACTCTTCAGGAATGACAGGGAGCTCCACGCGTCCTGCCTCAGCGAGCGGCGTCAGCATCTCGTAATATGCATTCCAGCTTGCGAGCCTGTTCTCGTTGATCATGTCCGCCTCTTCGAGCTCAGCCAGCAGATATGCCGCGTTCATCTCGCTCGGCAGATATGACGATCCCATGTCTACCCATGTGTATTTGTCGATGGCGCCTCTCAGGAACTTGCTCCTGTCGGTGCCCTTTTCTCTGATTATCTCAGCCCTGTCGGTCTTGTCTTCGTCTCTGATCAGCAGCGCTCCGCCTTCTCCCATGCTGTAGTTCTTTGTCTCATGGAAGCTGTAGCAGCCGTAATCACCTATGCTTCCGAGGCCTCTGCCCTTATAGAAGGCGTTGACGCCCTGAGCAGCATCCTCTACTACGAGCAGGTTGTGGCGCTTCGCGATGTCCATAATGGTGTCCATCTCGCAGCCGACGCCCGCATAGTGTACAGGAGCTATGACCTTGGTCTTGTCAGTGATCGCATCCTCGATCAGCTTCTCGTCGATATTCTGGGTATCAGGTCTGATATCCACGAAAACGAGGGACGCGCCTCTCAGCACGAAAGCGTTCGCTGTTGATACGAATGTATATGAAGGAAGTATGACCTCATCTCCCGGGCCTACGTCCGTAAGTATCGCCGCCATGTCGAGTGCGGTGGAACCCGAAGTCGTGAGCAGGGCCTTGTGTGCGCCCATCTTCTCCTCGATCCACGCGTTGCACTTCTTGGTGAACTGACCGTCACCGCAGATCTTGTGCGAATCCACGGCCTGCATCAGATAGTCCTTTTCCTTGCCTATATATGGAGGGACGTTAAAGTTTATCATCTCTTGTCTCCTTATCTGTTGCCGTACATCTTCTCGTAATACTGCTGGTACTCTCCGCTGATGATGTTCTTCCACCAGTCTTCGTTGTCGAGGTACCACTGTATCGTCTTGCGGATGCCGTCCTCGAATTTTGTTTCAGGCAGCCAGCCCAGCTCATCGTGGATCTTTGTAGGGTCGATCGCATAGCGCTGGTCGTGACCCTTGCGGTCCGTTACGTATGTGATGAGGCTCTCAGGCTTGCCGAGCTGCTTCAGAATGATCTTTACCACATCGATGTTGGCCTTCTCGTTGTGTCCCCCGATGTTGTATACCTCGCCGACTCTGCCGTTATGGATGACAAGGTCGATCGCCCTGCAGTGATCCTCTACGTAGAGCCAGTCTCTTACGTTGAGGCCCTCGCCGTATACAGGCAGCGGCTTGTCTGCCGTTGCGTTTGCGATCATCAGCGGGATCAGCTTCTCAGGGAACTGATATGGTCCGTAGTTGTTGGAGCATCTGCTGATGGTTACAGGCAGTCCATAAGTGCGGTGATATGCCATCGCCAGCAGGTCTGCCGAAGCCTTCGAAGCCGAGTAAGGGCTCGAAGCCGTGAGAGGCATCGTCTCAACGAAGAAGAGGTCAGGTCTGTCGAGCGGCAGATCGCCGTAGACCTCATCAGTACCTACCTGATGGAATCTCTTTACTCCGTATTTTATGGATGCGTCCATCAGCACCTGTGTGCCGAGGATGTTGGTGCGCAGGAAGAGTCCCGGATCCTCGATGGATCTGTCGACGTGCGACTCGGCAGCGAAGTTTACGACTATGTCGAACTTCTCTTCCGCGAAGAGCTTGTCGATGGCCTCTGTATCGGTGATGTCTGCCTTTACAAATTTGAAATTCGGATCGTCTATTACCGGTGCAAGCGTCTCGAGATTGCCTGCGTATGTGAGCGCATCGAGACCGACTATCTCGTAGTCAGGGTGTGCCTCAAGCATATGAAAGACAAAATTACTTCCGATAAATCCGGCCGCGCCGGTAACAAGGATCTTCATAATATTTCTACCTCCGGATCATGTGATCTATGGATTGCATTAACAGATTATAAGCCTATAACCGATTAATTATACCTTTTTTATGCTATAATACACAAGGGTCAGCCCAACACATAAAAGAAAGGCAAAACAGACTTGAAAAAGATGAAATCAATCAGAAAACCGCTGGCGCTCATGCTGGCACTGGTCCTGGCATTCTGTCTTAGCTTCACAGCCTGCGGCAGCAGCGACGACTCAGAGAATCCTACAAAGATCCCTGTACTGACTTATCACAAGATCGTCCCTGCAGGAAGAGAATTCAAGAGCGGACTGCTCATAGCCGCCGACACATTCGACAACGAGATGAAGTATCTGCACGATAACGGCTATACGACTCTCACAATGGATGAATTCTACGCCTGGTATACGGGAAAGGCGGAAGTGCCTGCAAAGAGTGTCGTCATAACATTCGACGACGGATACTACGGCACATATTATCTCGCATATCCTATCATCAAGAAGTACGATCAGGCTGCGACGGTATTCTGCATAGGTCACCACATCAACGACGTTACGGATAAGTGGGACGAGAACGCCAAGGAAGACCACTATATCGGCTTTGATGTCATAGAGAAGCTCAGAAGCGAATATCCGAGATTCAGCTTCGAAAGCCACACATTTGACATGCACCGCAAGGTGGACGGCAAGCATCCTGTTGATGTCTTTACAAAGAAGCAGATGATAGAAGACCTGGATAAGAACGCTGCATTCGGATTCAGATACCTGGCATATCCTTGGGGAGACTACAACGAGACCATCAGGGAGGTCCTCGCAGACAACGGATACAACATGGCATTTGCGTACAAGCCTTCGCAGTATGCCACCCGCGATGATGATCAGTATGCTATAAGCAGGATCAAGATCAGCGGCAAGATGAAAATGAAGAAATTCAAGAAAATAGTCAAAGGCAAATTTGAGTTTTAGGCACCGGGGTTGTAATATATAGGCAATTAAACAGACACTCCGGGCGATGAAATGAGGTGAACAGCAATGAAAGATTATATGAAGAAATTTGTATGCATCATGCTCGTGGCTGCCATCGGCCTTTTCCTTATAAGCTGCGGCAGCAAGCAGGCTCCTGCAGAAGATGCTTCTGAAGACAGCGAGATCACCATGGATGATATTGAAAACATGGAAGACGCCGAAGAAGAGGACTATGACAACGGCATCGTTTTCGACGAGGAAGCTGATGGAGCAGAGATCACAACCAAGAAAACAGACGTTAAGGATTTCGTAGGTTCGTGGGAAGCCACTTCCGGTCAGGCTAAGTACCAGTACGGCAACGTAGACTTCACGATCAATGAAGACGGTACATGGAAGGGCAACATCACTGACGAAGATTTCGAAGGCAAGTGGGAGGAATCCGGTGACGGCATCCGCCTTACATGCGACGTCTTCGAATGCACGCTCGCTTTCACGGACAAGGGAGTTCTCGTAATGCAGTACGATCCTGAAGATGAATCAGGCGAACTCGTTACGAGCGTACTCACTGCAAAACAGTGATCATGAACGCTATCAATAAAAATGCAAACGGAATAATCAGCACAGCAGTCAGACTTGTTTGCCTGGCTGCTGTTGTTGTAATGCTGGCAATAAGCGTGCAGGTTTACGGAGCTTCCCTTTTATGGCTCATCGTTCTGGCGCTTTTCATTCTTTTCTATGTCCAGCTTCCGGGACTCCTGGTGCTCCGCGCTGCCGGTCTCAGGCCAAAGCACCTGTCGACGACACTTGCGCTCGGCCTGTTTTCGGGATGGGCTTTCATACTGCTCCTGTATTTTCTGGCCGACTGGCTCAGAGCAGACTTCATCCTCTATGCAGTCTGTCCGGTAATATCCGCGGCATTTCTTGTTATCTATTTCAGGGAAAGAAAGGAATCGAAAAACAGGTTCAATATCAACCTTAACCACATCCCGGCCGCGTTCTGCATATTCTTCGTGCTGATACTCTTCTACTGCATAGTCAACACGCAGTACCTGTATCTGTCGCCTGAGATCAGCAAGGCGACCTATATGAACCCTGACAAGGCCTATCATATCGGTCTGATCAACTCGCTGTCTCACGATTATCCGCTCGAGAGCCCGTGGATCTCCGGCATATACATCAATTACCACATCTTCAGCGAAATGATGCTGTCGATACCGGTAAGGCTTTTCGATGTGCCGGCTGATCTTGTCACGCTTTCGTTCGGACCGTTCTTCACTGCATACAGTTTCGGCTTATCCATGTACAGCTTCTTCAGGGAGATGTCTTCAAAGCCGAAGCGCGCGGGTATCTACTGCATAATACTCGTTCTGTCGAATATATACCTGACAAAAGCGGCATATGCCTCACTGGCGTTCAAGTTTATCCTCATAAACGACAACTCCGCCGGTTACGGCATGGCTGCTGCTCTGATGACCATAGTCCTCTTCCGCGAATGGTATAAGTCCTTCACGGAAAAGGATCCTAACAGATGGAAGGTCCTCGTTCTCCTGACGGCATTCATCATGATGACCGCCGGTATAAAGGGACCGATGGGAGCCGTCACGGTGGCCGGCTTATGGGGTACCATGGTGCTCGGCATCATCCTCAGGAAGGTCTCGCCTAAAGTGCTGCCTTCACTGCTCGTGATCTCGGCCGGTTTCTACCTGGTATATGTAACCGTTCTCGGATCCAAGGGCCAGAGCAACGCGTCGGGCAACTCGGTAATAACCTTCGGCACTATAACGGATATCGCGTTCTGGAAGAAGCCGCTGATAGCGTTCCTGAAGTCCTATGACCTCCCTGTGAGCGTGCGCCTTGCAATAGTGATGGCGGTATTCGTGGCGTTCTTCCTTACAGCATTTGTCGTGCCGTTCTGCATCGGATATGTAAGGGAGCTCTTCCTGGTCCTGTCGGGACGCAAGCCTTACGAGCCTGCAAAGGTCCTCGTATACGCCGAGTGGCTCGTAGGATTCATCGCGATGTTCCTGCTCAACTACAGCGGTCACAGCCAGGTGTACTTCGGACTCGTATCAGCCTTCCTGTCCCCTATTGTGGCGTTCTGGTTCATCGAGGATCTCGAGGCCTCGGCTGACACTTCAAAGCTGTCCAGGTACACGCTCAGGATCACGGTGGCCATATCAGCCCTTATCCTCGTATTCACGACGGTCTCGCTGGCGCATTATTACACCGCGCACACAAAAGAAGCCATGGCCGCCCTGGAGCAGAGGCGCAAGCACAGCAAGTACGAGAGCATCTCTCACGATGAGTATGAAGCCATGCGCTGGATCGAACAGAACACAGAGAAGGACGCCCTTCTGGCGACAGACCGCTACTACAGCGTGTCACCGGATGATTATACATATCAGGACAGATGGGCAAACCGCTTCTTCCTGTACGCAGTCTACTCCAACCGCTTCAGTTATATTTCGGGATCGGGATACAATCTTCCTGCCTACGACTGGCCGGTAAGGATGGAAATGATAAAGCTGAACGATCAGCTTTACGATGAAAAGAACGAAGAACGCGGAGAGCTCGCACGCGACCTTGACATAGACTATGTTGTCGTCTCCAAGCGATTCACAGGATCACCGGATCTTGCCAATGACGATTACGAGCTCTGTTATTCAAATGATGATGTAGATATTTATAAGATCGATGATTAAGGCGCTATGCGCAGCTGTTTGAGGATGCGGTCAACGTGCTGCTCGCATTCCTCCATGGTGTCGTCAACGACGACCACCTGGCCAACGCAATCATGAGGACTTTTGAACGGGGAGATAACATCTCCCTGTTTTTTAAAGAACCATGCATCGCAGTTGTCATCTTCTATCTCGGTGCTTTCGAGCGTGCCTCCGGTCTCGGAGAGCATCATCTGTCCGAAGACTATCTTGTCGGTGTGCTTGCTGAAATCGATCTTCTTAAGATCTTCATACTCGCCGAGCGCAGCCTGAACGATGAATTCATGCACGTCCTTCTCGTAATAAGCGCTTGTGATCTCAGGGATCGCATTCGCTCCCAGTCTTCCTGTCAGCTCGAGCATGTAAGCCTTGCCGTCCATGATCATGAGGTCTGCGTTTACGGCGCAGTCATCGAGTCCGATCGCTTCTATCGCCGCGCGCACCTGTCTGTCGATATCGCTGATTACATCCTCGTCGCACTCAAGCGGAACGTAGTGTCCGATAGGGATCTCGGCATTCTCTCCGAATCTGAGGTCTCCCATAGGGAGCACGAACAGTATCTCTCCGTCAGCCACCATGGCTGTGGCGCTGACTTCGTAGCCGTCTATATACTCCTCTACTATGCAGTGGTCAGCATGCGTGACCGACATCGTGCTTCTGAAAGCATCCTCGATGTCGTCCTCGTTGAAGACTATGTTGATCCCCCTGCTGCCGCCGAGGTCTATCGCCTTGACTATCACAGGCATGTTGAGATGATCCAGAGCCGCTCTCGCCTCTTCAGGAGATGCGATGTCTATGTGCCTTGCGGTCCTTACCCCGTGCTTCACGAAAGCAGCTTTCATGAAGCTCTTGTCAGAGGATGCATCCGCGGTCTTTCTGTCCGGGCCTCTGAGTCCGTTGTCTTCGCATACGGCGCCGAGTGCCGGCAGAGCGAGGTCTGCTCCTGCAACTACCGCACCGTCAACACCCTCTTCTTTTGCGACTTTCGATACAGCCGCCGGATCGCGGAGATCGGCATAGACTATTTTGTCCGCCATTGCAAAGCCGGGGTAATCCCCCGGTATGCTTACGACTATTGCTTCGTGTCCGAGATTATGAGCAGCCCTTATAAGTCCGACCTGCCCTCTTCCGGCTCCGAGTACCAGTACTTTTTTCATAAATTACCCCCAGATAGGTCCTTCAATGCCGTTTTCAGTCTTGATCTTGACGCGGAGCGTGTCTCTGATCACATCGATATCGTGCAGGAGCTCTTCGTGTGTATCAGCATAGACTACGGTAACGTATCTCGCTGTCTTATCGGAGAACTGTCTTGTCTTCATGCCGAGCTTTATGTTGCTGAGATGCTCCTTGTATACGAACGGCATGCTGCGCACCTCGTCTACTCCTTCGAGCGAAACGACTTCGCCTACAGGGAGGTAGAAGCACAGCGTAGCGCATACGCATTTCGATGTTTCGAATTCAGGAAGGCTCTTCATCTTTCCCATCGCCATGTCGATGAGAAGGTCTGCCGTCTGAAGGCCCGTCTGCAGAGGTGTGATGTGCGAAGATACATATGCTCCGCCGCCGCGGCAGGCCGCCTCAAGGAGGTATACCGTGCCGTCCTCAGCCATCTTGTATTCGCTGTGAGTGAGTCCCTGTGTAAGACCCAGTCCCTGTATTGTTCTTCTGTCAATATCCAGCAGCCTGTTTACGACCTCATCAGGCTCAGCCGAAGGGTATATGCGCGTCTTTGACGCGAATACGTTAGGAATGTCGAAGAGGTCGATGTCGCAGTACATGAGAGTCTTGAGGTCGCTGTTGAACACGATGTCATCCACCTCGAACTCCTTGCCGTTTATGAACTGCTCAATGATCACCTGGCCCGACTTTGAGAAGCCCCTGGCCTGCTCAAAGTGGTCTTTGATGTCCTGTACAGACTCAATCTTGTATATTCCTCTGCTGCCCTGGTTATCCACAGGCTTGATGATGGCATCCGTTCCCGTCTCGTTCAGGAACGCTTCAGCCTCTGCCTCAGATGACACGATGCGGTGCTTTATAGTCGGGAGACCAAGCTCCTCGCACCTTTCGCGCATGAGGTACTTGTCGGTGAACCTCTTTGCGCACTCGTAGTCGATACCCGGCAGGCCCATGTTGTTTGCAACATATGCGACCGTCCTGACCGCTATGTCGGTCTGGTCGGTGACTATTCCGTCTATGTTTTCTTCCTGTGCCGCTCTGAGAATGCTTTCCTCATCTCTGACATCATAAAGATAGGTCTTATCCGCGACCTTGAGTCCCGGATAATCCCCGTCAGGAGAAACAGCGATCGTATAGATACCCTGCTTCTGAGCTGTTGTGATCAGAGGAACCTGATAGAGACCGGCTCCCAATACCATTAACTTTTTCACCTGACATCTTCTCCTTGTCTTCTGTCTATCACCCTCCTGATTACATACTGAGGGCTGCCGTTAAGACTTAAGTAAATACGGCCTATATATTCGCCGATGACGCCGAGCATCATCATGATAAGTCCGCCGATAAGCAGCATGGTCGCGATCATCGATGTCCAGCCGCTCATCATATTCGGATTTACAAACTTCTGTACGGCGATGACGATGATAGTGATGAATCCGACCATCGCCAGTAAAATACCCGTGAGGGTCGCGAATCTCAGCGGCTTTATCGAGAAAGTGGTGCAGCCGTTGATCCACAGGCCGAGGAGCTTCTTGAGGTTATATCCCGAGCTGCCTGACAGCCTGTCCTTCTGCACAACATCCACATTGCCGATATTCCTTGTGGTCCTGAGCAGCAGACCCGTCCAGTAAGGGTACGGATTTTCGTATTTTGTGATCTCATCTATAACGAAGCGTCTTGCGGCGAAGAATACCGATGTGAAAATATCATCCGGCTTTTCGAGGAAGACCTTTACCATCTTTCTGTCCGCCCATGTGCCGAGCCTTCTGAAGAGAGTTCTCTTTCCCCTGTCGCCGTACTTGGCGCATACTACGTCATAGTTCTCATTCAGCAGCTTTTCGATAAGCTGGAACGAAGTCTCTACCGGTGTCTGTCCGTCATCGTCACTTGCAAGGATGATCTCTCCGCGGGCAGCGCGGAATCCTGCCATGAGGGCATTCTGCTGTCCCGAGTTCTTTGCAATGTCTATTCCTACTATGTTTTCGTACTTCTCAGCAAGCTCCTCTATCACCTCATAGGTGTTGTCCGGAGATCCGTCATTCACAAGGATGATCTCTGCGGTGTATTCCGGATGCTGTCTGACCTGGTCCTGGATGTCATCTACGACCTTGGCCAGAGTCTTTGCCGATCTGTAACACGGGATAACGAACGATAATAACATTTATTTTCTCCTCTTTACGCAAACTACAAGGACGACTGCGAACGTCAGCGCCAGCAGCGTCATAAGCCCCGTATATAATACTACTGCGCCCATTATACCATATAAGCCTACAAAATGATGCGCCAGCAATTTGGCTGTGAGTGCAGTAAGGACATATCCGATCATAAGGTGCTTCTGCCCTCTCACGACCGTGACGACAACGGTAAAGAAATTGACCAGAGCCAGCATGCCGCCGCCTACCATGAGTATGGTGAGATGCATCTTGAATTCATGCAGATCCGCATTGTAAAGCCAGCCCAGCACCGGGCATCCTATCGTAAGCGCCACCGTAATGGCCAGCAGTGTGATCGCGGAAATCACGCCGATCTGTCTCACTACGATCTTTGTAAAAGGCTTGATTTCGCGCCTGTCCCACTTGTGCGCCAGCTTGACGATGAGAGGATTGAACACGAAGTTTGCGAGCATTCCTATTACGAAGACCGGCATGAATATGAAGTTGTAGCATGCCTGTGACGTATCGTCGAGGACGGCGTCGATGGCATATTTCGGCGCGTTGCCTACGTAAAGAAGAAGGAACGTGCCCAGGAACAGCGGGAAGCACTCCTTTGTCAGGATGAGCAGCGCCTCCTTGTTTATCCTGAAGTGGATGCCGCCGAATTCCGAAGCGACAAGCATGCTCGACATCATCATGGTTATCAGCGCGGCTATTACCCAGATGACGGACGAGATCAGAAGATCATGCGTGACGATCAGGGATATCGTGCAGGCGAGCATGGACAGGCCTATCCTGAAGATATTGGTCTTTGCAGCAACATCCAGCCGCCCGATCTCAAGGTTGCCGACACCGACCCGTGACTGCTGATATCTGCTGAAATAGACATCTGCGTATGCCTCTATGAGCTTGAGCAGGCAGATGAGGATGATGACCCAGTATTTCGCAGGGCTGTACTGACCTCTCAGGTAGCCTGCGCCTACATACACGTTAAACACGATAAACATTATCACGCAGGTTATCACCCTGTGCGAATGGTAATCGGTAAAGCTGACCTTCTCGTTTATGTCGCTTACCTGATACTTTCTGACGCCGTATTCACCTATGAGGGACATGAGACTTCCTATCGCGTACGCGATGGAAAATACGCCTGCGTCTTCAAGCCCGTTGGTCCTGGTTATCACGATCAGCATGACCGCCGACTGCATGGCGAACGTCATGCTGGAAGCAGCATTCCAGATATAGGCGGATTTTTCTATATTTTTGGTATTAAGAAATATGCCTTTGATCTTTTCTTTCATATAACTTATGTTAAAAGCACCGCAGCGGTGTTGTCAATTATTATTGATCCGCCACGGTGCTTTTGTTTCAATTATTTGCCCTTATCTGCCTTCGTATTAATATACGATCAGTCCTGTTCCGATAGCGCAGTTATAGTAGAGCCACTTTGCGTTCTGGTCGAAGTTTCTTACGCATCCGTTCGACTGAGGTTTTCCGAATACGTAGTAGCTTCTCTGTCCATGGATGGAGTTCGTATGCTGGAACGGGCTCCAGTAATCGATACCGCTGTGGTTTCTCCACTTATCCTGGATCGCCTTGTCAAATCCCGTCGGAGTAGGCGATTTTGCAGCGCCTGTCGAGCACTCCCAGTCTTTGTAGAGCTTCCACTTGCCCTTGCTGCCTTTGAAGATATAAAGGTGCTGCTGATATGTGCTTACCCAGATGAGATATTTTGTCTTGCTCGACTTTCCGTATCTGTTTACAAATGCTTCAGCAGAAGTCTTGTCGTAGTACTTGATTCCATTGTAGCTCTTGGAACCGTCAGCAGCATAATCCTGCTTAGCCCACTTTCCTGTGTAGTGGCCGGCCTTTCCTACTATGTTGTCCTCATTCTTCTGGAACTTAGGTGTGCAGTTATGTACGCGGACATAGCTTGCATAGAAGTAGTTGCCCTTATACCAGAACTTGTACTTTCCGCCGCCGAATCCCTGTGCAATGATCGTCTGTCCGCCTTTGAAAGTGCGTGTCTTGCTCTTTCCGTCGTGCGATGTGAGCGATGCCGATGACTTGAAAGTGACCTTCTCATACATCGGTCTTACGCAGGTGTTGCCGAGAGAATCAGTCTTTGCCGAAACGTATTCCTCACCGAGGGACTTATTTACTGCAGCTAACTTGTAATAGTATGTGCGGGCTTCGCTGAAGTCTCCCTTGGTTCCCTTGGCATTGGTGTCCGTGAACTTCTTTGCCTTGTCGGAACCATCCTTGATAGTTCTGTAAAGCGAGAAGTTCTTGTTGTCCTTGGATCTGTAAAGTCTGTACTCATCTGCGCCCGGAATATCGTTCCATGTGATTATGATCGACTTGTAGGATGGGTGCAGCTTGAATCCTGTGACCTTCTTAGGTGCAGTCGGCGTATAGTATACTTCGTATGTTGTTTTTCCTTCTTCAACTGCGAATGTAGCCGGCTGAGGATCCTTGGCGCATTCGACATCCGGTGATGTGACTTCTTCTCCGACCGCGACTTTTTTCTTTACGGATTTGAAAGCCGCGCCTGCCTGCTCGTTTCCAACCTGATACTTGCATTTAATTGTGATTTCTACCTTTTCGCCTGAATCTGCAAGCGGAGCTTCAGGTGCTTCGCCTTCTTCAGGTTCCAGCACTTCTTCAGGTTCTTCTGTGTCAGGTTCTACAACGTCTGTAGGCTCTGTTCCAGGCTCAACGCCTTCTGCCGGATCTGTGCCAGGCTCTACAACATCTGTAGGCTCTGTTCCGTCGCCTGTTCCGTCGCCTTCGTTTCCGTCTGTTACGACTTCTGTCGGATCTGTGCCGTCCTCTGTTGCCTGTGGAGCTGTCTCGCCTTCAGCAAATACAGCAGCAACAGAACTCAATACCATCAGCATAGCCAAAAGTACTGATAAGAATTTAAGTTTGTTATTCATAAAAAATCTCCACTCATTTTATTTTTGGTTATACCCATACACAATAATATTAGCAGAAGCAGCAAAAAACCGCAATGTGTAATACATCACTTATTCATTTCGGCCTTTATCCTCTCGAGCTCTTTCATGGTGCGCACGTTGTCTTCCATCGTGAACTCAGCCTTTTTATACGGCTCATCCTTATGCGCCTCTGTATATTCCTCGAACAGCTGATAATAGCAGTCGGACAGCTCCGCGCTGTCTTCCCATCTCGCCTTGTTTTTCTCAGTCTGCTCCCTCGGCTCAAGGTCATACTTGTCCTTCAGGAATTCAGATATATAGATGCTGAACTTTTTCTGTCCGCGCGCGTTCATGTGATCCGAATCGCTGAAATCCTTCACGGGATCGAGTCCTATCTCATCCAGCTTGTCCATGAAGCTTATGTATTCGAATCCGGCGTCGCGTATCATCTCTCCGGCACGGTTGGCTCTCTGCTGACGCTCGTAGCTTTCCTTGTTATCGATCACGTGCGGGTACTCGATGAAGAGTATGTTTTCTATCCCGCTTTTCTGCGCCTCTTTCAGGAATTCCTCGAGATACTCATTTGGTTCCTCGTGGAGGTCTGCAGTCGTGTCGTCCGCTTCCCGGAGATTTTTCGAAGGTTCTTCCGCACGGAAGAGGAGGCTCTGCGCTCCCCTGAGTCTTGCATAGCCCTGCTTCCTGAGCATCAGGTTCCTGTTGTTTTCAAGCCTTCTGATCTTAGGCCACTTGTAGTGATACTTGAGGATAGGCAGCAGCCTCTCAAGAGGATGATGCGCAAGATCAGCTATGAGTTTCAGGCGGTTTTTCGACAGCGGCATGTTGTCTGCGAGAGTCTCGACGCAGAAGTTCGAGTGTATGTACCTGTCTTCCGTGTAGAGAGCTCCGTTGGTCTCGATCACCAGCAGCTTCGGGTGCTGGGCACGCTCGATGTCAGCCATCTCGTATTTCCAGAGTTCCACCGGATTGACCGGGAACGCGAACGGCGAGCTCGTTAAGCCTGTGGTTCTGTATGCTTCACCCGCAACGTAGCCCCACATGATCTCGCTGGATCCCATCATGACATAGTCAAGCGAGTCGGCGGGTTCTCTGTAGAAAGCCTTGATCCTGAATGCATCCACGTCGTCCCTGTACATTATGAGGTCCTGAAGGACCAGCGAGACAGCTGATACAGCCACGATCATGAGGATTATTCCGAGGATTCTTTTCATATGCTTTTTCATTGATGTCCTCCTCTAAAATCCCATGTAAACAAAGTTCGTGCCTTCGGCTCCGGAACCGTATATTCCGAAGATTATCACCGACATAACTCCGATGAATATGGCTATCCACTGGAGCCATGCAGGCCTGCGGGACAGCAGCTCTCCCGGAGCGTCGAGTCCCGTCTTTTCCAGACGTATGCTGAAGTACAGCATTATGATCATGCCGTAAAGTATGACCGCGATGTCGCTCTTTTCGATGCCAAGATCAGCCAGCTGAGTGAGCTTTATGACCAGATGGCAGTCGAAGACCGAGCGGCGCATCATGTCGAAGGCTCCCGCCATGTCCGGAGCGATATCGAAATAGTAGCCTATGAGGATTATCACGAAGGTGCGCAGCATCTGGAAGAGCTGCCATGCCCATGATCTCGCGTTGATCCTGAGCTTTCCGAGAGCCCATGCATATACCGGCATCATCAGGGTCGAGAACATTATCACCAGACCGTTCCAGAGTCCGAATCCGATGTATCTGCTGTTGGCGCCGTGCCATATTCCGATAAGCATGAAGACTATCAGGGAAGCCATGGCCGTCGGCAGCGTTTTTGCTATGTGTTTTCCTGCAGCGGTGCGTCCGAAGCGCGTCTTGCCGATGCCCTTGCTGATGTTCAGGAACAGGTCGGATACGGCGAGCGAGTAGAAAACGTATTTTTTCATCCAGGCGCCCAGCGAGATATGCCACCTGCGCCAGTACTCATTGATGGACTTCGAGAAATACGGCTGACGGAAGTTGAGCGTGAGGTCGATGCCGAAGATCTGCGCGACTCCCCTCGCTATGTCTATGCCTCCCGAGAAGTCAGCATACAGCTGCAGGGCGTACATGAGAGCAGCAAGCAGGATCATCTGTCCGGCATACGATGTGTGGTCGGTCGTGACTGTATTTATCGCCGCGAACATGCGGTCCGCGATCACCAGCTTCTTGAAAAGACCCCACAGTATGAGCTCTCCGCCTTCCTTGAATCTCCACCATTCCGGTCTGTGCTCTTCAAAGAGCTGGTTTCCGAGCTGGTCAAATGAGCTGATCGGGCCCTGTACTATCTGAGGGAAGAAGGACACGAACAGCGCAAACTTAAAGAGGTTCTTTTCGGCAGAAACAGTTCCCCTGTAAACATCTATGAGGTAGCCTGTTGCCTGGAAAGTGTAGAACGATATTCCCAGAGGGAGCAGCAGGCTGACTATCTGAACGTCCCCCGAAGTGCCCGAGATGATGTGCATGATCCCGCCGGCAAGGAAGTTCAGGTATTTCAGAGCGAAGAGAATGCCGAAATTCAGCAAGAGCGCTGCGGCAAGAATTCTCTTCTTCTTCCCTTCGACCTGTTTTTTGAACGCTTTTTTCTCAGCCTTGTCCCAGACGCCCTTCATCTCCTTGGCCTTGGCTGAAGCTTCACGGACTGTTTTGTCCAGAGCCTTGCCCGCCAGATAGATGGTGATGGTCGTAAGGAGTATGAAAGCCATGTATTTATAGCTGTTATATGCGTAAAAGAAATAACTCGCTATAAGCAAAACCATCCACTGATGGTGTTTCAGTGGAGGTAAAAAATAAACTATAAGTGTGATGCCCACGAAGAGGGCGAACAGTAATGAAGTAAATGTCATAACGGATAATTAAAAGAGTATGATTCTTTTCTTCCTCTCAGTAGTGTTAAACCTTTTTCGTCAAGTCCGTAGACGGACGGCAGATCGCGGCTCAGGAAGAGCGACATGCACTCGTACAAGGCGTAGGCTCCTGCCTGGTGGAACACGAGCGTGTCTCCGGTCTTGAGTCCGGTGAATTCCGCATTCCTTGCCAGTACGTCGGCCGTGGTGCAGAGGCTTCCGCACAGTGTCCACGGCACGGTGTCTCCGTCCGCGCTGTCTGATATATGGCTGATAAAAGGACACTGCATGCCCTGCATCTGTCCGAAGTAACGGATCTGGTGCGAGCCTCCGTCTATGATCGCGTAATCGATGCCTTCATTGTTCTTGGCATCGACGACCTTAGTGAAGTAATGGCCGCACGACTCCGCGAAAAACCTTCCCATCTCTATCGTCAGATCGCAGACTTCCGCAAGCTCCCTGAGCGCAGTGCTTATCTCGCCGAGGAATGCCATTTCAGCTGCGTGCGCTTCTTCGAGGCAGTCCATGTCCCTGTCACGGAACATGTATGCCGGAAGACCTGTGCCGTATTCGATCTTTCTGAGTTCGAGTCCGGACTTCTCCCTGAGTTCCTCTATCCATCTCCTGAGGAAGCCGGTCTCCTTGACGATCTCCCTCGCCTTTCTCTTCTGCGTGCCGGTAAAGAAGTGCACGCCAACGAAGTTAACGAAAGGATAGTCCTTATGATCCACGAGGATCTGAGCGAGCTCATTGCGGTCTATGCCGAACTGGCTTCCGGCAGAAGCCCTTACCAGCACATCTGCCCTGACGCCTGCCTCAGAGGCAGCGTTTTCGATGAGATCGAGATGGTGTCTGCTCTCCGCAGTTATCAGCCCTGCGCCGTAGGACAGCGCGCGCTTCACGTCGTCAGCGCCCTTGTTGAGGCCGGAGTATATTATCATTGAAGGGTCCACTCCGGCTGCGATGCATATCTCGAGCTCGCCCGGGCTGCATACCTCAACATTTGAGAAGCATTCCGGAAGCATCGTAAGAAGGAACGGATTCGCCTTTATCGAATAGCAGATATGTATATCCGTCCCTAAAACTGCCACTGTGTCCTCAGCGCGTTTTCTGAATTCAGCGCCAGAAAACACATAGGCAGGAGTATTGATCCCTTCTGAGATCTCTCTCAGCATGCTGTTGTCCATCATTGACTAGAAATCCTCATCCTGAAGTCTTTCGATCATTTCCCACATTGCCTCGACAGAGTCGAAATTCTCAGGTACGAGATCTGCAGGCTTGATCTTTACATCGAACTCATCGTTGATCTCGCTTACGAGATTGATGATGTCGAATGACTCGAGCAGACGGTCCGTGACCAGGGCCTTCTCTTTCTCAAAATCGATATCGGGTCTGATGCCTTCAAGCAGTTCCATTAATTCATCCATAGCTATTTCCTCTCCTGTTTAAATGTCATTTTCTCTATTGTCTTCCGGTCGAGTTTTCCGTTCGGAAGCCTTGGCATCTCTTCAAGATTCTTGATTCGTCCCGGTACCATGTATGACTGAAGCTCTTTCCTTAAAAAGAGCGCAATCTCTTTTGAAACGGCTGTGCCTGTGTAGAACAGCCAGATCTTTTTCTGATCCGCGTTGTATACGACGCTGCAGTCCTCTATTCCTTCAAATGCCATCACCTTCTGCTCGATCTCTTCAGGCTCTATGCGGTGGCCGAGATGCTTGAACTGTCTGTCTTTCCTTCCGAGGAACCACAGCACTCCGTTCTCATCCTCGTATCCTATATCGCCTGTCCTGTAGATGGTCTCCCTGAAGTGATGTTCCAGCGGATTGTCCACGAAGCTCTTCGCTGTCTGTTCCGGCGCGTTGTAATATCCGAGCGCCAGCGCGGGACCCCTTACGCAGATCTCACCCTGCTCTCCCGGTGCAGCTGCCCTTTCATCCTCGGTGAGCACCAGCATCTGGTAGTTGTGATACGCCTTGCCGATAGGGATGACCTCGTCAGCTTCTACCGGATGGTCGATCACATAGTATGTGCATGACCCCGTCGCTTCTGTCGGTCCGTACTGGTTGATGAACACCGTGTCAGGGAAGGCATCCTGCCACTTCCTGAGCAGCGGATTGGATATGACCGATCCCGAAAAGACAACGCGGCGGAGCGGCGGAAGCTGCATCTTCTCTTCATATGCATCCTCATCGAAGGCTCCCAGTCTTGCCGGTATCTCGAGTCCGGTCGCGCTCCAGCAGAGAGTCGTGACGCCTGCCTCAGCAAGGCTTCCGATAAGCCTTCTCGGCATCGCGAACTCGCTCGGATCGAGTATCACCGTCTTTGCGCCTGTTATGACCGGCAGATACATGTCTCTTATGGCTGCGATATAGTCGAACGGGGCCTGGTTTCCTATTATATCCGTATCGTCAAGCCCTATCACGTCCAGCAGGCCTTCGAGGTAGCTCATCATCGAATGATGCGACGTGAGAACGCCTTTCGGCACTCCCGTGGAGCCCGATGTGAAGAGCACGTATATCGGTGAAAAGTCCGTAATGCTGTGTGTGCGTTCTTCTACCAGCGCCTCGTTGACCTCTGCCGCCATTGCATCCTCTGCGAGAATTATGGTCCCCTCAAAGCCGAGCGCCTTTGCGCGTTCGATGTGATCCTTATCAGCGACGAGCACGTCCGCATTGATCACGCCGAGTATCTGACGCAGTCTCGTGTCAGGCGCAGCCGGATCCATCGGCGCATAGAAGCATCCTGCCATGGCTATGCCGAGATAGCATGCAGGAGTATACATGTTGCGTCCTGCAATTACCGCTACAGGCTTTTCAGGCTCAACAGCGCCGGCGATCACCGTTGCAACAGATTTCGCAATCTTTCTGAGCTCTTTGAAGCTGAGCGTTTTGTTTCCGTCTATATAGACCGTCCTGTCTCCGTAAACCGAAGCGGATCTTTCCAGATTATTCAGTATGCTGTGCACTGTAATTATCCTTTTTTCTCTGTATTAGCAAGCCGATATCTAACCGATTAATTATATCATAACTGTTACAGGCCTGTCGCCGTCGATCTTACGCTCCAGATCTTGTTGCCGCCGATCTCGTCGACCTGCTCCATGTATATGACTTTATCCGGCGACCCATACCATTTGTTATAGTATTCCGTCAGCCTTTTTATGCGCTTGTTTCCTACATAATAAGCATGATCATTGTCGATCAGGTCCTTTATAGGATTGTAGATGCCGTAGTCGTCCAGCTTGTCGAGCGTGTACGGAGACAGCACTCCCCAGCCTCCTGTTCCGGTCACGTTACGGTCGGTCCCGGTCGGAGCCAGCCACGGAGTCGCGTAGACTCTCGGCTGCTTCTTCTCAGTCGTTCCCCATACATAGAAGTCGCTTTCATGCGCCATGAAGTATTCCTGCACCTTTTCGGACATTATCTTGCTCTCCGCGCTTGCGACCTTGCTCTGCACGCCCTTGTAGCCGGGCGCCAGCAGCATCAGCGTGGCGGCAATGACCGCGATGCCCATTATTATGTTCACCGTACTGCGCGACTTTCCGCCTTCGCCGCAGTTCTTCATCAGATAGTACAGCATCCAGACAGCTGCTCCTATGTCCGCTACATAGAGGGCACGGTATGCCGGCCTCTGCATGTAGTAGATTGCAAAGTAAAGCGCCAGGGCCATCAGCGCCGTTCCGATCACATACCACCAGTGCTTAGGCTTCAGCGCAAGGATGAGCCACAGAGCCAGGCAGCACAGATATATTATGTGTATGCCCGTGAACGACAGGCTTTTCAGTCCGCTGTATATCTCCCTGAGGCACTTCTTCACGGCCTTTGTCATGACCGTCGCCTTGCTGTCATGATGCCTTTCGATGCCGTCGATGTTGCGGAGGTTCTCCATGCTCGCGGCGCCTTCGTAATCGAACACCCAGTGGTCGATAAGGTATATGTCGTTCTCCGAGATCCCTATCGCGTCATAATCGGCGACATGGTCTTCGTAATATTCATATGTAGGATAGTCGACTATGTTGGACCTGTACAGGCTGTAGTCCTCTGCATATCTCAGCTCGTCCGTGCTTACGTTTATGCGGCAGGATACCTGATCGAGCTCGTATGCACCGAACACCAGAGCGACAAGGACAACATAGAGCAGTATCCTCGGCGCTGTGAAATACCTGTCGCTGATGAGCCTCTTTCTGTTCATGAACAGCCAGACGAGTCCGTAGATCCCCGCGAAGCCCGCGGACGCCAGCAGCGCGTCGACTCGTATCATCGCTCCCAGATATATGAAGAGAAGCGCGATGATGTAGCCCGGCGCCTTCCTTTTCTCTGTGACGCAGTCGACCAGCAGCAGCATTCCGGCCGTCATGACCAGCGCTGCGGTCTTGGTGAACTGGATGGTGCTGTAATGATCGAAGGCAAATAATACGACCATTGTCGTTGCCGCGATGCTTACGATGCGGCTCTCCCCTGCTTCATAAATCGTATACAGGATGCAGGTGAAGGCTGCGAACGACGCTGCTATCATCATTATCACGTACCAGTTGACCCCCGGTATCGCATGCTGCACGGCGATCAGCGCCTTGCACAGATAGTAGTTGACGAAGCCCACGTACGGGTAGCCCGCGACGAGCCTCGATGTTATGGCGAAATCGTCGTTGGTCTCATACGCCATATCGGTAAGCAGCAGCATCCCTGCCAGGATCACGGCATTGACAGCCAGCGATATTAATAGGTTGTGTCTTTTCTTTTCTTTCATAGCTTTAACTCAAAGTATTGCGAATGCTCAATAAACATACTAAAATCAAGCAATGGAGGGACCTATATGAAATATTCTATCATAATTCCTTGCTATAATTCTTCGCACACGATACGCGATGTAGTGGAACTCACCAGTAAGACGATGGTTGAGCTCGGATGCACTCCTTTTGAGATGATCCTGGTCAACGATTTCTCGCCGGACGGAGGAGCTACATCTGACGTACTTATTTCGCTGTCTGAAGAATACGACAACGTTACGGCTGTCGAGCTGGCGCGCAACGCCGGACAGCACAACGCCATAATGGCCGGTCTGCATTACGCCCAGGGCGATTTCATCATACTCATGGATGATGACGGTCAGACGCATCCGTCGCAGCTGCCTAAGCTTCTCGCCAAGTTCGACGAAGGTTATGACGTCGTCTACGGCTATTATCCTGATAAAAAGCATTCCGCATTCAGGAATTTCGGTTCGTGGGTAAACTACACCACGGTCCGCATCCTCATCGGAAAGCCTAAGGATCTCAGGACTTCCAGCTACTGCCTGATGAGAAAGTACGTGCGTGACAGTCTCATACAGTATCCTGCCCAGTACTCACATATGCAGGGTCTGGTGCTCCGCACGGTAGCTCCTTCGAAGATAGCCAGCGTTCCTATACAGCATTTTGACAGAGCCTATGGCACGTCCAACTATTCGCTGAAGAAGCTGCTCGCGCTGTGGTCCAACATAGCGGGCTTCTCTACAGTACCTCTTAAGATGACCCGCACATTCGGGGAGGTCCTGTCAGCCATCGGCATAATCGGCATGATATGGCTGATCTTCCGCAAGATAGTGCATTCGACCCAGATACTGGGCTGGACATCCACAATGATGGCTATCATCTTCTTCTCGGGGGTTATCCTTATCACCCTGGGAGTAGTCGGTGAATACGTCGGAAGGATGTTCCTGACCATGAGCAATTACCCGCAGTTCGTCGTGCGCAACGTATACCGCGGCGGAAAAGAGCAGCCCGGACTCCGGGATGCCGACCATCCGTCCGCTGATCCCGAATAACGATATGATCCTCTGCCTTCGCGAATGTAAGGCAGAGGATCTTTTTTATTTCCTGATCATTTTTGCCTTAAGGCCATGTCCGACAGCGTAGCATGCATGTCGCCCGGGACTACTCCCGTCAGCTCAAGCATCCTGCTCACGTCCATGTAGGACGGCGTGATCGTCTCGGCAGATGAGTCGTCGTAGTTGACCGGTTCAGGATTGCCGTATGCCTCGTTGAATGCTTCGGCGATCTCAAGGTTCGTATATGCTTTTTCCATTCCGGCATTGACGGTGCACGACCCGCAGGTATCCGGGTCGGCAAGCGCCCATATCACCTTCGCGAGGTCCCTGGAATATATGTACTGCCTTCTTGCAACGCTCTTCCCCATTACAGTGATCTGTTTCTTTTCACGGGCGAGCTCCCTGAAGACATTGACCATGTTCCTCATGTTGTCGGCTTCACTCAGCACCTGCGCTATCCTGACGATCACCGTCCTCAGGCCGCACTCCTCATGGTACTTTTCGCACAGCTTCTCGCATCTGACCTTATTGAGTCCGTATGCCGACCTCGGATCCACGGGAGTGTCTTCCGTCCACGGCACCTTCTCCGGATCTCCGTACACCAGCCTGCTCGACGCATAGATGAATGACCCGGCGCCGTTCGCCGCGGAGGCCCTGAGCAGGTTCTCCGTCATGCGCATGTCCTCATCGTAGCCCTCAAGTTCCTTTATCGTTCCCTTGATGCCTGCCATGTGTATGACCGCATAAGCGTCCTTCAGGAGAGGCATGAGGCTCTCTTCGCTGTAGTCGGTCTCAGCCCACTTTACGTACTCCCTGCTTTCGCCGGTCTTTTCCCTGCGGCTCAGCGCAAGTACGGATACATCGCTGTGATTCCCGGCAAGTTCAAGCAGGGCGCTTCCTACCACTCCGCTCGCGCCGGTAACGACTATCTTTCTCATAAGTCTACTGCTCTTTCTTTACATTGCAGACGAAGCAGCGCTGCTTTCCTGTCTTGTCAGGCGGCAGCACGTCCATCCACTCGACTCTTACCTTGAACTCGTCTCCGTAAAGATCCTGCACCGAAGTGATGAAGTGCTTCTCGATCTCCTCGCGGCTCATGGATGTGTTGTTCGGGTCCGGAGCCAGCTGGATCAGCATGTCGTGATATGTCTCTTCGATGAACCTGAACTGCGACAGTCCGACAGTCTTGTTCGCGATGCGCATCAGCATGAGTGCGGACGACTCGACTCCGTCTTCGTGAAGCACCATGTCGTTCATCCTGCCCTCGATCTTCGTCATGTATCTGATGCCGTCCTTTATGTAGGACTTGCCGAGATCCCTTGTATCGTAGTTGATGATCGGATATGTCTTTTTATAGAGCGAGGTAATCACGATGCGGCCGTCGTCCGCCGGATTGCCCTCTTCATCATAGACGTTGACTACCGAGATGTCGTTTGCAACATAGTAGAAGTCGTTGCCCGGGAACTGATATACAAAGCTTCCCATTTCAGAAAGTCCGTAGGCATCGATGAGGCCTTCGCCAAGAGTCTTCTTCAGGAGCTTTCTCGTGACGTCATCGACCATCTCGCTTATAGGGCAGTACAGCTTCGGCTTCCAGAGAGGCATGTTGTGCTTCTCGGCATAAGCGACTATCCTTACCAGGCAGTTTCTGCGGAAGCAGATCATGTCAGGCTTGTACGCGTTGATGTCATTTATGGTATCCGCGATGCCGTCGCCTACGCAGTAATCCTCGGACACCACCTTGCGCCTCATCAGACCGAACTTCTGTATGAACGAATCCCTTGTCTTGTCGCTCGGATCCCTGTGGCTGGTCTGGAACGAATACATCTTTCCGAATAACGGCTTGTAGCCGGCAGCCTTGAGGACGCGGATCCAGTTAGCGTCGCTGCATCCCTGCTCCTGCTGGGTATAGAGCACCTTCAGCGGAACTCCGGACGAGCCGCTGGTGCTGTGAACGTTGAGCCTGTCGTGCAGTTCAGGATGGTCTTCCCATTCCTGCTGCATCCAGAGTCTCAGCTCGGCCTTGTCCATGACCGGGAACTTATACATGTCCTCTCTGCAGTGATAGTCGTCCGGCGTAGTTCCGGATTCCTCGAATTTCTTTCTGTAGAACGGGATCTTATACGCCCTCTTCATGAGCTTGTGGATCCTGCGGTTCTGATCCGCCTTGACCTTTTCAGGATCGCCGTCGAGGCTCTTATGAAGTGTCAGCAGATAATACAGCACATATACGTTTTTCAGTTTCTTATGGATATTCACTTTATCACCTCGCTGTAGTTTCTTTTGTTATCTTGTAACCGCACTTTTCTATGTAACCGTTCAGCCGTCTTACCTTTTCTCCGTTGTCATAGTAGAAGAAGCTGTATTCGGCATCGCTGATGTCGCAGCCGTCTTTGTCGAATTTTGTCCAAGGCGGCTGGCAGAAGAATATGAGGCGGTAGACGTCTTCGGATTCCTTTGCGGTCAGATCGACGTCCTCACCCATCAGCAGCCTGAACGATGCATCGAGCAGGTCCACGCCGCAGTATCTCTTTATAAGGTTCCACATGTGGCATCCGTCGAGTCTCGGTGTTATCTCAAGGATCTTCGGATCCATGTTGTCGTCCAGCTTTATCTGGAAATAGCACGGGCCGTTATGTATGCCTATGCGCTTTGCAGCTTCGGCTGAGACCCTTACGGCTTTTTCCTGTATGGACTTGTCAAGCACGGACGGCAGACGGTGCTCCTTGATTATTCCGCCCGGATATTCATCGAAGGATATCCTGTCGGAGACTATCGCGAAGCGCATCTCATCATCCACGACAAATCCGTTGACCGAGATCTCCGGACCGCTCAGGAAGGATTCGATTATTACCTTTCCTTCGTGAGAGAAGTCCAGTGATGTGTAGAACTCCTTGCGGATGTCCTCTTCGGAGCAGACTTTGAAGCATCCGCGCTGGCCCTGGGAATCCGTAGGTTTCATCATTCCCGGGAAAGCTTTGAACGCCGCTGCTTCCTCAACGGATTCGCAGGTTATGTGCTTTACATTGCCTTCGAAGTCATCTCCCAGCATGGTGCGCATCCTGCTTTTCGAATGGCAGATCTCCGCTGTGTCCGCGCTGATGAAATGAGGCAGTCCCATCGCTTCGCTGGCTCTCATAACAGTAGGCATTGCAACATCGGAACCCACCGAGTAGATCAGCGCTGCGTTGTATTTGCGGGCTGTCTCGATGACTCCTTCGACGCTTTTGATGTCTACATGTTCAAAATAGTCAAGATAAGGAATGCCGTTATCGACTGTTGTGTAGCTGCATCCGCAGACCTTGAATCCGCGGCTCTTACAATATTCGATCGCATCGATCTGAGCATTTCCTGCTCCAAGTATCAGTATTGTGTCACTCATTTTTATCCTGTTGTTCCCGGTTTTCTCCATCTTATACTAGTCCAATCATTATACCATAAATGGCAATATAAAAAGAGGAGTCTTGCGACTCCTCCATGGTCAGCTTCTTATTTCAGATTGCCCGGCTTGCAGCATATCCATCCGCTCGGAATCCGCATCCACTGGCCTCTGACTTTTAAGCAGGTAACTACCGTGCCCTTTTTAAGTCTGCCTTTTCTGCTCCTGGTAGCGTGTTTTCTTCCGTCCGGTGTAAGATTCTTTCTCAGTACGTTTTTATACTGAAGTCCCGGGCCTGTCCTGACGTTAAGAATCTTTTTCAGGGTATAGTCCCTTCCGACTTTGTATTTGATCTTCTTCGGAGAAGACGAGGACTGTTTGTCTGATGCCGCTGCCGCCTTAACGGCTGCTTCTTCGCCTATCTCATTCGGGCTGTATACTACCATCGCTGCATGGGACCCCGGTGAGAGCAGGATGTCACCCGGCTCGAGGAGCCTGTCGCTTGCAACATGGGACGGTCCTTTGAAGATAGTAAACTGGCCGGTCTTCTTAAGATCATCATATACCATGGTCGCATCCCAGTATCTCGGCAGATCAAATCCGCATGCAAGGAGACATACTGAAATAGCCTGCGTGCATGTAGTCTCGCATTTCTTATCTACCTTAGAGATCACCCAGTTGACTTTCTCTGCCTCATCATGAAAGCTTACTCTGTCAGGCCACTTCTTGTCATAGCCGATGTTATCGTTTCTGCAGGTAGCCTTCATTTTTCCGGCAAGCTTCTTTGCGATCTTAGGATCCTTTGCCCTGAAAACGTATTTCCAGTTGTTGTAATTGCCGGTTTTTTTGCTGTATGTCCAATCATCAAAGGCAACTTCACTGCCGGTCTGGTCTCCTGCCTTGCCGCCCTTGGTCCGCCATTTCTCATTGGCGGTAGCCTGGCCTATCTTTACTCTGGAAGTAGCCGCTTCAACCGGCTTGACAACAGGGCTGAATATCATGACATAGCCCAGAATCAGAGCAAGCAAAAGTACCAGTGCTCTTTTTCTCTTCGAAACATAGCGTTCCATATTAAATACCTCATTATCCGATTTTAACGGGTAATAATGATTTTATACACTTTTGAAATATGCATCAATAAACCTTTAAATTTATTAAAAAAGCGACCCATCCGGGTCGCTCATGATCGTCATTTTTATTTGAGGCATGCCGCCGTATCAGTCATTGCTGAAGCTCTTTACGGAATCAGCTTCGCCTGACGGGATCGCGATCGGCGCTGCATATGATGCATACTGTGCCGAATAGGAATTGTCGTCGACCTTTTCCCATCCGAGGAATGCTCCGTCCGCTTTCTCCGGTGTATAGTCCTTCAGGTCTATGTCACCCTTCACTTCTACGTTGTAGATCTTCTCGCCGTTATTAGGGTTCAGCTGGACATTGCTTGTCTCTTCGACATAAGCAACATCCTCCTTGCCCTTTGTATCACTGTAAGTGACCCTGAAGGTAAAGTGATTAGGGCTTTCCACGACCATGGCCGTATGGGTAGGAGCGAGGAGGATATCTCCCGGCAGCAGATTGGCTGAAGAAGCTGTATACGCGCTGTCTCTGTAGCAGTCGAACAGGCCGGTAGCCATGATGTCTTCATATACGATCTCAGAAAACCATAATCTCGGGACTCTTACTCCTGCCGCGTTGAGGCATACCGATACTGCCGATGCGCAGGTCGTCTCGCAGTTGGTTGTAATGGCTTCGATATTCCAGTCCGCGCTTTTAGCCGCATCGTAAAAAGTATACCTGTCAGGAGTGCCTTTATCGTAGCCGACATGGTTGTTGGCTGCCGCAGCTTTCATGTTTTTGGCCAGCTGAAGCCCGAGCATCGGATCCTTCGCCCTGAAAACGTAAGTCCAGTGGAACGGCGAATCGCTGCTCCTGCCGTAGCTCCAGTTCGAGACCGAAACTTCAGAACCGCTCTGGTCTCCTGCCTTGTTGCCCCTGCTGCCGTGATCGCCGCTTGTGGCCTGCCCTATCTTTACGCCTGATGCAGCATAAGAGCATTCCGGGAAGCATACGAACGACCATGCAAAGACAAGTGCGAAGACTGCTGTCACGGCAATTATTCTTTTGTAAAAGCTTCTTTTACTGTTCATTGCCCTAAAATTTTATACTTTCACAAAAGGCGTGTCAATCAAACTATTGCCTGATCTCACATGTTTCTGAAACTATCTTGTAGCCGTCTATTTTTGAGCCGCTCAGCTGATAACCCAGAAGCTCGAATTCCTCTCCCTTCTTGATATCCTTCGCGAATATCGAGAGCTTTTCCACCGCTTTTCCCTTCTTGTTGTAGAGCTCGAGATCGAGATTCACGTATTTGAGATCGAATCCCGAATCGTTCTTTACCTTGGCCTTCAGGGTGACCGTTCCGTCCTTGTTCTCTTTCCTTGAAATGGATATATTATCGACCTTCTGCAGTATCCAGCCCTGGGCGAGGAACATGTTCTTTTTCTTCTTATAGCTCGAATCATCCAGCTCAAGATCGTACTTGCCCTTGTAAATACTGTATACAGCCTTGATCCTCTCACCGTAAGGTTCGGAGAAAGCTTCCCAGAACTTGTTGAAGTCCTCATTCGGATCCGCCGCCTTTGCAGCTTCCCTGCACGCTTCCAGTGACGCGATGTATGTCTGCGCAAGCTTTCCGAGCTTCTTGTTCCGGAATTTCTGGCCTTTGTAAGCGGATACCGCGCTGTACTCGAGATCGATAAAGCCCGTACTCATGCCTTCTTCTTTTTTCTGCAGCCTGAACTCATCGTTTTTCTGTGCCCATGACGCAGTAAGGCCGCGGTCAAGGTCGCGGATGAACCTGGCATCCGTGCCGGCCTCACGCGAAAGCAAAGCCAGCGCCCATATCAGAAGGGCAGTCAGCACGGCGATCGAAACCAGCAGTATTATCTTTTTCTTGCTCTTTTTCTTCTTCATCCCAAAGATCACTTGGTTTCTATGACTCTGGCCAGCACGCGTTTTGATGAATTTCCATCCTCGTAAGGATTGAATCTCTTCTTGAATTCGATGTACTTATCGTCTGCCGTCCATCCGTCGGTCTTTCTGATCTCATCTATGAGAGCGTCCTCGTCGCGGACGATAGGTCCCGGCAGCTCATCGAGCGAGAGATAGAATCCGCGCATCTCGTTGGCATAGTGCTCGAGGTCATACATGTAGAAGATGACCGGACGCTCGAGTATCGAGAAGTCGAAGAACACGCTGGAGTAGTCCGTTACCAGTATGTCGGCTGCGATGTACAGGTCGTTGATGTCTCCGTAGGAGCTTACGTCAGTAACGAAGCCTTTGTAGCGCTCGAAGTCGAAGCTGTTTGCCACGAGATAGTGCGCCCTGAAGAGGATCACGTATTCATCTCCCAGCTCTCTCTGCAGCTTGTCGAAGTCCACCTCTGTCTTGTAGGTGTATCCCTGGCCGCTCGTGTGCTGGTTGTCTCTCCACGTAGGTGCGTAGAGTATGACCTTCTTGCCTTCTACGCCGAACTGCTTTCTGAGGCGTGCGCGCTCCTCTTCCGTAGCGACTGCGAGCCTGTCGTTTCTCGGATAGCCCTCTTCGATTATCTTGTCGCGCTGACCGGTCTCGTTGAGGTTCCACGCAGTCGCGAACTTATCCGTTGCGAATGGCGACGGCGAAAGAATGTAAGCGAATCTCTCGGCGTCTGTCCTGTACTTCTCCTTGATCTCGTTGAGAGAGTTCATCGCGTTGTCGCTCTCAAGGATGTCGTAGCCAAGGCGCTTCAGCGGAGTGCCGTGCCAGCACTGGAGATAGACCTGACCCTTGCGCGGATACTGGAAGTTCAGCATGCGGTAGTTGGTGATCCAGTACTTCGCCCGGCGGAGAGCCTTGTTGTCTTCTCTGGTCCTGAACTTCACGAGGCTCGTGCGCTCATTCTGGAGAAGATAGCTGTACTCGTCAGGATCCTTGAAGCACCATATGAACCTGTAGTCCTTGTACTCCGGAGCCTTCAGCATGTATTCATACATCGCCTTAGGCGAGTCGCTGTATCCGCGGCCGGAGAAGGTACGGAAATACACCAGCTTGTCGTCCACTTTCGAGAAAGGATCGTCAAGCGTCATCTTGGCCCGGTAAGCCGTGTCGCGGCTTCCCCTGAAAACAAGGCGGAATGTCTTGTTCTTCTTTGCTATGTCGAATACGACTTTTTTGAATTGCTTTGTAATATTCATTATTGTCCTCCGCGCTTTTTGAGCCCGTAATCCTTTTCGATCGAGAGAGCGAGCGGCGTATCATCGGTGAAGTATGAATCGACGCCCATGTCTATCGCGTGCTTTATCGAATCCTCATCATTCAGGGTCCATGCGCTGAACTCCTTGCCGTTTTCGTGCGCAATGCTGCAGTTGCTCTCAGTCATCAGTCCGGCAGGCGCCTTCACGGATATGATATCCACATACGGCTTGTCAACGACATAGTCGAAGTCCGCCTGGCTCCAGCAGACATATATCTTCGGCATATCCGGGTACTTCTCCTCGAGTTTCTCGAGTACTTCAGGGTACATGGACTGCACTGTTATGACATCTTCGTATCCGTAATCGTCCACGAGAGCCTCGAACGCGTCGATGCAGGCATCGGTGTTAGGCTTGAGCTCTATCACGTAGGTGATGTCCTTCTTATACTTGTCGAACACCTCGCTGAGGCGCAGAACAGGGTTTCCTGCCTCCGTCCTGAGCTCATCTATGGTGCCGGATCCGATGTACTCGTACATGCCGTTGTATCCGGTCATCGTCACGGCGTTCAGATCGTGCGAAACGTAGAGCACGCCGTCGGAGGATATGACTACATCCTGCTCGATGTTGTGCGATCCTGCCTCTATGGCAGCGTCGTACGCCTTGAACGAGTGCTCTTCAGGACCTGCCGATCCGCGGTGGGAATATACGTGCGAGGCTATGTCCGCCTCCTGCTTCGCCTTTGCAGCAGCCTCTTCCTCGGCCTGCTTCTGGGCTTCTTCTTCCTGAGCCTGAGCCTCGGCGACAGCCTGTTCGCGTTCCTCGTTTATGGTGTTGCCGCGGTGGATGATCCAGATCACCGAAAGCGCGACCAGGATCAGCATCAGCAGTATTGCGATTATAAGTTTCTGTTTCTTGTTCTTCTTCATTTCCCATTACCTTTCAGGCACCAGCGACTCTATGAAATCTGCAAGCGCTGAAGTGCAGTCGCTTGTATCTATATCTATGTAGCGGTCTCTGAACGCATGCAGTGCGTCAAAGTCATATTCGTCTTTGTCCATGCATTCCGCCAGGCCGCTCGCATCCCTGAACACATACGGCGCTATCGGCTCGCTGCAGAAGTCCATGTTCAGGCCGGTGCTCGCCTCATACTCGTCGAGATCGTACGCGTAGATGAACAGCGGCTTGTCCGCCAGCGTCGCCTCTATCACGAGCGACGAGTAGTCGCTTATTATTATATCCGCAACGGACAGCCAGTCATACGATGAAAAGCTGTCGTCATATATAACATTGACCTTTCCTTCTCCCGGTTCACTGTCAGCCGCCCCTGCCCTGTACAGCGGATGCAGCTTCACGACTAGATCGTACTTTGCGGGATCGAGCGAGTCGATCAGGCTCTGCACATCGACCGTTTTGCCCCTGCGGAAAGTCGGCGCGTACAGCACGGTCTTGCGTGCCTCCGGACCCGCTTTTCTGAGCTGCGGGTATGCGGTCAGTATCTTTTCAGCCATTTCTGCGTGTCTTTCGCCCGCCGCGACGCTCTTTATGTAGTCTATGCGGGGCAGCCCGTACTTGACCACCTTGTCACGGTCGGTATCAAAAGCCTCGCAGAAGTACTCTGCCGTTATATCACTCGGGCTCACCACGTAGTCGTAGCCACGGTGCATCCTCATCAGCTTCGCCACTTTCTCGGACGAGCCGCCGGCCTTGCCCACAGTCTGCCAGCCGAACTTTTTCACGGCGGCGAGAGCGTGCCACATCTGCATGACTTTCGTTCCCTTTCCGTGCGGGATCATGCTTGCCGGGATGCAGTACGTATCGAGCACCACAACGTCCGCTGCGAGTATGGCCGCTTCCTGGCGCATGACGTGGCCGATGTACCCGAGCGACTTCAGCGACTTCTCCTTCGTGAGAAGCTTGCTCAGGACGGTGACGTCACAGCCGCGCTTCAGGAGCTCCGCCTCCAGCATCGCTATGTCCAGCGATTTGCTGTTGCTCTCGCGGCTTATTATGGCGATTTTCTTTTTTCTCTTTTTCATAACCCTCATTGTAGCATATATCTGCGGCGCAGCTTCCGGAGAATCAGATCAGGCCGTCGCGTCTGGCCATCTCAATGAACCTTTCGGTATTGCGTCCGTCGTGATATGTGACTATCTTGCTGAATCTTTCCTCAAAGACCTCTTCATGCGGCTTTCCATATACCTTGCGGATAGCCTCGGCGAGCCTGTCGCTGTCGTATGCGACCTCTCCGAACGCGAGCTCCTCCGTGAGCATGAGCCTCGAAGATTTGCCGTAATATGCGATCGTTTCGTCCTTCTCTTCCCAGTCGAATATGACATTTGCCCCGCGGTAGAACGCATCGTATGAGATCGATGAGTAGTCCGTGATGAGCGTGTCTGTCATCCTGAGGACTTCCTCGTGCGTGAGGTCAGGTAACATGAGCCTGATCACATCGTCGTCAGCCGCTCCGCCGGAACTCTGCGATGCCGCGACCGCCGCCTTCTTGATGAGCGGATGCGGAAGCACGATCACCCTGTCTTTAAGGTTATCCGGTACCGCGTTGTATATCCTGCTGATGAATTTGTAGTAAGTCGTCTCCCTGAAATTCTCCACCGCCAGGTTGGCTTCGCCCGGTCTCCAAGTCGGCATGATCACGATGCGGTCGTGGACGTCATACCTCTTCGCGTAGTCGAACTTCAGCAGTCCGCAGACGTACAGGTCATTGCGGTCGAAGCCGCCTCTGTAAACGAAGTGGTCCGCCTCGAGCTCTGACGATACGACGATCCTGTTGATGTATCCCGGTCTCTCGCGGAGCTTGAAGAACGCGCGCCTTTCCGCGTCGAGCGATACCATGTACATTACGCCGTGCTGCAGGAACACGTAATTGTATCCCGCGTGCACAAGCCAGTATCTCAGGAACGGACTGATAGGCCTCAGGTCGATGTTGTGCGTGATCCTCTCCGTCGCTATGAACGTCTTGCATCTGAACAGCATCAGATAGTGCCTGAACGAGTACTTCGCGAGCAGCTTTGAGCGGTATTTCTCAGGGACGTCGTTCCATGCCGGGCAGTCCCTTCTGATCACGTAGTAGACGTTGCTGTATCCCATGTCGAGCAGCTTCTCGTAGAGCACCGAAGCCGACTCTTCGTATCTTTCGCTGTTCTTTTCGTAGAGGATTATCGGCGTCTTCCCGCCGCGCATTATTCTGGCTGCGATATACGCCAGCGCTATCTTCACCCTCTCGACTGCGCTGTCGGTGTAGTTCGACGGCCTCACGAGAAGGTCAGTGCGCGCCTTGTATTCCTGCAGGTAGCATACCGATCCGCCGACGCCGGACTGCGAAGAGTCCTCATCACCTGAAGATGTGCGGATGCCCAGCTTTATGACCTTGGTATGCGCTATGTTCCATATCTTAGGCAGCCTTTTGCCTGCGATTATCTTGTGCTCCGCCCCGTTGCTGTCGATCAGCGTGATGCGGTTGCGGAACAGGAACCCCGACATCTCCTCTTTAGGTATCTTTATGAAGTATCTGTCTCCGCGCTTTTCGAGCTCGTACGGATGGTCGCCCACTCTCGCGCTGACCAGATACGACAGTCTCTTCTGTCTGAATGTGACGATGACCGAATCCCCGGCATCCTTTATCGAATATACGCTGACAGGGATCAGATGGTTCGCGAGCCTGAAGTAAGTCCTCTTCAGATCGCCGATCGCCTCGAAGGTATCGATGCGCCAGCCCGGCAGCATGCGGCTCACCTCGCGCGGCATGTCCTCGTCGCGGATGCCTCCCGGCACCGAATACCAGCTCACGTTCTCAAGCGAATCCAGCTCCTTCAGGGCCTCTATGTTCTCAGGCTTCACTCCGCCGTCGAACATGACGCTCACCTTTTCGCCGTCTTCAGTATGCTTGAGGATCGCCTTCCTGAGCGTTTCGGACACGCCCTTTTCAAGGCCGGTCGTTGCTATCACGTGGTGCAGTCTTTCGTCCGCAGCCTCTGCACCGGCCTTTTCCGCAGTTTCTGCATCAGTCCTGTCCGCAGCTTCCTTGCCCGTCACCGTTCTGAGGAGCCTGCATGAGCAGCTGCCCCTGTCCGCATCGCGGTATCTGCAGAAGGTCTCAAGGAACTTATCTGTATTTTCGCCTCCGGCATTTCTCAGCGCCTTCACGACTTCTTCAGGCGTGCGGCACTTCTCGAACGGCAGATCTCTTACATCTATATATACGCCGCGGCTCTCCAGATACTCCTCGAGGTCGTATGTGAAGAGCACCACCTTGCGGCCGGTCTGAGCGTAATCGAAGAAAACGCTCGAGTAGTCAGTTATGAGTGCGTCGGACACGTTCAGGAAATCGTAGGTCTCGTAGTCCGCCGGGAACTGCCTTATATGGCTGAACCCGTCATACGAGAGCCTGCTGCCCACGAACGGATGGAGATTTACGTAAAGCACCTCGTCGTCTGCAAACGCCTCATCCATCTGCCCGAGATAGCCCGCTATCTCTGCGACCTGGGCGTCCATGTCGACGTTCTTCGAGTCTCCGCCGCGCCATGTAGGCATGTATGCGTAGACCCTCTTGCCCTCCAGGCCGTTGTCCCTGCGCACCTTGCTGCGCATCCCGTCGTCAAAGAATGCGTCGCTGCGCGGATAGTCCAGCATGACCGCCTGCCCGCTGAACTGCGATGCAAGCAGATAGTCCTCCATGAACACGTCCCGCGTAAAGTCGTTCGGAAAGAGCGCGTAGTCTGACATGAAGAAATTGCGCTGCACATTGCCGATGCCTCGCGCACCTTCAAGGTTGGCCTTGCCCATGTGCTTGAGCGGCGTGCCGTGCCATGTGTTGCAGAGCACCTGATCAGGTTTCTTGCAGAACGTCACCGGGTATGTGTTGTCGGTGAAGAAGTACTTGCACGAAGCCAGGAGTTTAAGATACTCATCGCTCATGCGATCCACCAGCTTCACACGCGTGAAACCGTTGAACGCGATCTTGCGCGCTGCCTCCTTACGGGTCTTGTCCGTCACTATGAAGAACGGGCTGTAGTCAGACCACTCCGGGTTTGTCTCGATTTCCTTAAGAAGTGCGAACATGTTTCCCGACACGGTCTCGCCGCGCCCGGATTCCAGCATCACCTTGTGCTCGTCAACGGCGCACGAATACCAGTAGTCGCGGTACTTGCGTTCATCGCTTTTGTAATACTTGATTTTATTTTTTACAGTTTTCAGCGGATTTCTCATTCAACCTGCCTCACGCCATACTACCCGAGTTTATATCAAGATATTATATCATACTCGCGCTGTATAAAACTCTCGCTGAACAAAAGCTGAATAAAAAGACAGATAACATCAGCAAGTGCACGAAGCTGCACAGCCGGTCGTGCTTCTGCGCACTCGATTTATGAAATTGGCTTTTGCAAAAGGAGCACTCTGGGGTGCACTGCACTCGCCGAAGGGGTTCGTTATTGAAGTGCCCTTTTCGATACAGAAGTACGAAGAAATTCGTACTTCACCTGTAAAACAGGCATCTGACACACGAACCCTTGCCTGACCCGGCTTGATCAGCGCAGCTGAAAAGAGCTGGTTTTGCATAAAAATTTATGGATTTGAATAATCATCTGCACTGACGGAGATCATCAGCCACACTTTCCTGGATGGACCGGGAAAACTGAAGATTTTGAGCCATTTAGCAGTCTCCCCCGTCGACTTATGAAGAGCGCGCGACAAAAGGGTTCGTTATCGAGGGGCCACTTTCGATGCAGAAGGACGAAAAAGTTCGTACTTCGACCTCGATATAGATCGGTCGAGCACGAATCAAATGAATGAATAATGATGAATACTAAGAAATCGCTGAAAATAAAAACGCCGGAACTTCGATGTTCCAGCGCTGTTGGATTTGGTCGATTTACGTGTAACGGGTGGTTTGTAGACCCGAACGTTTTGTTTAGCTGCCTTTAGTGGCCGGCGTCGTAGAATTCGATCGCTTCGTCGATTGGGCCGTCAAAAAGCTTTTTGCCCTTTTCAAGCACTATACCCCTGCTGCAGAATTCCTGCGCAGTTTTGAGAGAATGGGTAACGAAAAGCAGTGTCACGTTCTCGTCCGCCATTATCTCGTTGATCTTCAGGCTGCATTTCTTTCTGAAGGCTTTGTCTCCGACACTCAGAGCCTCGTCGACTATGAGGATGTCCGGCTTGGCATTCACGTTTATGGCAAAGCCGAGGCGCGCTTTCATACCGCTCGAGTACGATCTCAGAGGCTGATCGATGTAATCGCCTATGTCCGCGAACTCGATGATGGAAGGCTCCACCTCTTTGATCTCGTCTTCAGTCATTCCCATGAGGCTGCACTTGAAGCTGATGTTCTCTCTTCCTGTCGACTCGAGGTCAAAGCCCGCGCTCAGCTCGAGCAATGCGCAGACCTTGCCCTTTACATAGACCTCTCCCTCGGTCGGGAAGGATACGCCGGTGACCATCTTAAGGATGGTGGACTTGCCGGCGCCGTTGCGCCCGAAAAGAGCAACACTCTCGCCCTTGTGCACCTCAAACGACAGGTTGTTGACCGCTTTATTCGTCTTGTACTTGACCTTCTTTGAGAACAGCGCCTTGAATCGGTCGCGGTCGCTTTTATACAGCTTATAAAGCTTTGTCACATTTTCGAATTTTACGACAACTTCGTTTTTCATTTTCAGATTACTCTCCGGTCCTTACATTATTACAGAACATCCGGTACTTCTTTGCGCAGCTTGTGGTATGCCCACAGAGCCAGAAGGAGAAATACCACAAAGGTTATTCCGAAACATACTATCGATACTTTGTCCTGCCAGAACCACTTCTTGTATATGAACGCGCGGCGGTAGCCGGTTGCTATTACCGTTACCGGATTGAACTTCAGGATGATCCTTACAGCGCGCGACGGGATGCCGTCAACGTTATAGACTATACCCGACATCCAGAAAATTGCAGTTGAAAGCGCTTTTACCAGATTCTGGAAGTCCCTGCTTATGGCCGACAGCAGTCCGGCAAACAGCGACCAGAGCGTGAACCATGCAAACATCAGCAGCATGTACAGCGGTATCTGCAGCAGATACACGTCAGGGAAGTGCCCGAAGCACATGAAGAGCACTATCGTGATCACGCACAGCACGAGGTGTATCAGCAGATGCGACAGGTTCACGTAGGTCGGTATTATGGATACCGGGAACTTCATCTTGGTGACCAGGTGGCTGTATTTGCGGATGCATGCCGCACCGCCTATGATGAGCTCCTGCATGTAGAACCAAGGCAGGAATCCCGCGACGAGCCAGAGGAAGAACGGATATCCCTCGACCGGCTTGCCGTGACGCAGACCGACAGTAAACGCGAACCAAAATACGAAGAGCGTGATGGTCGGTTTGATGACAGCCCAGGCCCAGCCGAGAGCCGCGCCTCTGTAAGTCTTCACGAGGTCGGATTTGGCCAGCTTGAATATCTGGTTTTTATAGGAAATATGTTCCTGTACTATCAGTTTAAAAGTTTCAATCATTTTTTCTGTTTCTTCTGATTTTATGAAAAGCGCTCATAAACTTGCGGTATGGCGACGCATCATTATTATCCATTATAAAATGAACGTCGGCCGATTGTATAGCATCTTCGAACTCTTTTTCGCCGATATTTCCGTCTCCGTACTCTTCGAGCAGGACTTTCTCGCTGGCGAATGTGACAGCTTTGCTGCCCGCGCATCTCTGTTTCAGCTCATCCTCGTCAGGCACCTCTGCGCCCTTCAGCTTGTGATCCGCGTATATTCCCGCCAGATTGATGTCGTAGCCCGTGAGCACGTATGCCGAAGCACCGCTCCTGAGATTGAGCTCCACAAAGTAGATGCTTCCGTCAGTTGTCTCGATCAGGTCAATGTCGAAAAGTCCGGTGTATCCGAGCGTTCCCATGAAGCTGCGGAGCTTATCCATAAGCTCTTCGCCTATGCGGTCGTTGGCGTAAGGCGCCAGGCAGCGTCCCGTAGCGGCGACGCCTCTTCTCGCACCGGTACCTCCGTCGACAGCCTCCATCACTCCCGGGCACAGCACCTTGCCGTCGCAGCAGAGTCCGAGTATCGACAGTTCGCTCTTTATCTCTATGTAGTCCTCGATCAGCATCTCGAAATCGAGCTTTGCGCCGATATCGTCGAGGATGGCTCTCAGTTCAGCTTCGTTTTCGCACTTTCCCATCCTCTTCTTTGAACTCAGCCTGCTCACGTCAGGTTTCACGAAGCACGGATAGCTTATGTCCTCAGGCAGAGTGTACTCCGCGTTCCTGACCCTCACCTTGGTGCTGTGGAGCACAGGGATCCCGAAGCCTTCCGCAAGATCCTTCTGGAGTGTCTTGCTCATCATCGCGGTGATCCCGTCCTGCACACCGTTGCGGTCCGGCAGGATGTAGAACTCTTTCAGCTGATCGTAGAACTCATCGATTATATATGCCGCTACATCATCGGTCGGCACAAGCAGCATCTTCCTTTCGCGGTCCGCCTCTCTGATAAGCTTGTCGACCGCCCTCTTGCTGCTTCCCTGGAGCGCGCAGACATAGAACGCCTTCACATATTTGCTGTACGCCTCCGGGATCATCAGCGCCAGAGTGTTCTTCTTGTCAGGCTGGCGCGTATGGATCCTCAGGATCTCAACATCGTAGCCTGCAAGTCCGAGTGATCTCGCCATGCAGAGATTCGAGCTGTAGTTGCGCCCGGCGACCATCGCCCTCGGCGCCGCGCTCCTGCTGCGCGAATTGCCCGGCTTGTACTGCGGGTAGCCCTTCAGCATCTCTTTCGCCCGTCTGGTAAAAGGTCTCAGCGCCTTTTTCGCGCTCTTTTTGATCTGCTTTTTCTTCTTCTTATTTATGCAATCCCGGGCGTATTTCTCATACATCTCGCCCGGTGCCGGATCCGTCGGGTCTGTGATCAGCCCGAAGTCGGCGTTTTTAACTATCTTGTTGACCTGCTCTTTTGTCAGGAATCCCTGAAGGTGGTCCCTCCACAGGACCTTCTCATACACGAAGGTCTTTCCGAATTCCCTGAGGCTGGTCTCCTCCTCGCTGACAGCCTCTGCGCCGTAACGCAGTCCCTTGACCGCCGCAGCCGGGAGGTTTGCTCCGCTCAGATAATACGCGTAGCTCGTGCCGCCGCTTCTGAGATTCACCTCTCCGAAGTAGATTTTATCTCCGGAGCAATGGAAGTCCATGTCGAACATTCCGTTGTAATCCATCTCATTCAGCAGCTTCTCTATGCCCGGCAGGAGGTCGCCCAGGACTTCGGTCGAAACCAGCGTGCCCGTGATCGCCACACCGCGCTCATACTTCGCAGGCATTCCCTTCACGATCACCGCAGGTATGGTCACCTTGACCCCCTCGCTCTCCCTCTTTCTGAGGCTCAGTCCGGAGATGCTCATCTCCCTGTCGATGTCTATGAATTCCTGCACGAGGATGTCCCTGTCAGGATTGCGCGACTTCAGGTATTCGAGGTGAGCCTTCAGCTCCTCAGGGCTGCTGCACTTTGCCATCTCGCCCTTGAAGCCCGTGTAGCTGTAAACAGGCTTGCAGTAGCACGGATATATCACGTCGTCAGGGATCGCGATGTCCCTGAGATCGATGATCCATTCGGCAGGACATACCAGACCGCACTCCGCAGCCATCCTGCTCTGGACCGTTTTGTTCATCATTTCTGTCAGCGCGCCCTGTCTGCCGCCCATGGCATCAGGGATCACGTACAGTTCCCTCAGCATCTCGCTGTTCCTGTCGATCAGCGATGAGGTGTAGTCATCAGCAGGCAGCAGGACCGGCTTCTCATCGCCGCTTTCGCTGCCGTCCGGCTCCTTTGAAAAGTCGGCCAGCACCTGCAGCAGTTCCATGTCGTCTTCAGTTTTTATGCTCTTGCAGACCGTTTCCGCAAATCTCCTGACATACCTGCTCGATGCCGGGAACCTTGAATCGCCCGCCTTTGGGACGCTTGCCGCAAGATCGACAACAAAACCGGCTGCGCCGAGAGACCTTATAAGGCTCAGCGCAGTAGGCCAGTATCTGCTTGCTATAACTACTCTGTCGGATGCCATGCTAGTTCAGTTCTTCCTCATAATCATAAATGTATCCGGTTTTTTCGAAATCATCGCCGTATGCGATGTATGCCGATGACCCGTATGTGAACAGGATCATTACCCTGTCGCCGGCGTGCAGTGCGTCTTCTTCTGCGGTCTCCCAGCAGTCCCTGTCAGCCATGACGTCCAGGGAATCGGCCGCAACGGTCATCTCCAGATCGGCAGTCTCGACTTCATCCGGAAGCAGCCTGACCGCTTTCCTGAATCCGTCCTTGTACGAGCCGCTGAGAGGAGCTATGCACACTCCTCCGTCAGGATCGAGCCCGCTGTTGGTGTACTTTCCGTCCAGCGCCCTGGTGCTGTGGATGATCTGCCCGTTTCCTATATACATCGCCACGTGGTCGATGGCTCTGTCGTTATCGCTCATCATCTTGAAGCACAGTATGTCACCCGGCTTCAGACTGCTCGTTTTGAGCGTTCCGCTGCATACGGTCTCGCCCCTTATTTCGCCCTGCAGCCCTTCGTTGAGCACACATCCTATGTCCCCAAGAGATTCCGCGCTTCCGGAAATGAAGAACGGCGGCGCGTACTTCTGCATCGTGCTGTTGTACAGATAGAGCACGAATCCCGAGCAGTGGAAGAGATACTTGTCCCCTTCCATCTCGAGGTCCTCTGAGTAGACCGAGCCGTAATCATAGGCGGTATCCCAGTTGTGATATATGTCAAACGCATTCGCCAGTATGTCTCTCTGCAGATCCGTCGTGCAGCCCGCAAGATATCCATCGTCGCTCTTGACCGGATTGTTTCCCGTGAACTTGACAGGATCCTTCGTCTTGTCCCAGAGGTAATAATCCTTGTCCTGATATCTGACTTTATACCAGGTGCCGCTCGACGAAGACGTAAGGCTGCTGATCAGCTTCACCTTTGTGCCGTACCACAGCGTGATGTGCGATGCGCTTGAATCAGCCTTGGTATAGATGTTCGTATTCGCGCCCGTCATGTACTTTACCGCTGACTTTTCATTCTTTGTGATAGGCACGGATTTCCATGACGACCAGCTGCTGTATTTTCTCTTGCCTTTTACGAGCTTATACGCGCGGATCCTTACATAGTAAGTCTTACCGCCCCTGAGCCCGGTGACTTTTTTGTTGAGCTGAGTGCCCTTTACGCTGGAATACTTGCTCGATTTAAAGTCCCTGTTCAGGGAGTATTTTATCTGATACCCCGTCACCTTCGAGTTCTTGTTGCTCTTCACCGTAAAGGACTCTATCGCCGTCGACTTGAGATATGTGATCTTCGGCTCGGCAGGCCCGGAAGCTCCGTATACCTGCACGAGTCCGGCGTTGAATATTACCGCAAGACAGATCAGGACAGACAGCGTCGCACAAAGGCATTTTGTATTTTTCGGTATCTGTTTTTTTATCATCTGAACTGCTTCGGTTATTCCTGATCAGCTGCCTCTTCGAGAAGCTTTCTCCTTATCTTCTCGTTCCTGATCCTCGTTGCTGTATGCATGTGTCTCATCAGGTGCTTGTAAGGCCTCATGTCGTCTTCGTCCATGAGGAAGTGGATATCCGCCTCGTCCATCGTGCTCTTTATATCGTTCTTATCGACGATGCCCTCGACATACTCGTCGATCAGGACCTTTTCGTTCGTGAACTTCAGGCCGGTATTCTCCAGCTTTGTATCCGGATCAGGCACGATGCCCTTGAGCATATAGTCCGCATACATCTTCGGCAGGTTCAGGCCGGCCTTTGTGAAGGCAAATCCGGAACCGCCGTATCTGAGGTTGAGCTCAACGAAGTAGATCTTTCCGTTCTTGTCCTCGATGAGGTCGACGTCGAACAGTCCGTTGAAATTGAGCGATTCTATGAACTTCACTACCTCGCTGCGGAGCGGCTCCGCGTCTTCAGCGTCAAGGATGCGTCCCATGAGAGCAACTCCCCTGTGGGATTCCGAACCCTCGACGACCGCCTCGAAGTAACCCGGACAGATGACTCCGTCGGATGTGCTGAGGCCGAGGTATGAAAGCTCTCTGTTGATCTCAAGGTAGTCCTCGATAAGGATGTCGAAGCCTCTTGCCTTTCTGGTCTCGAGCTCTGCCATCAGCTCTTCCTTCGAATCGCACCTCATCATGGTGGTCTTGAAGCTGTTTCTGCTGACATTAGGCTTGATGAAGCACGGATAGTTGACTGTATCCGGGATCACCAGCTCGCCGCCCTCGTACTTGAGCGGTGTGCCCTGGGCTACAGGCAGTCCTGCCTTGATGGCGAGGTCTTTCTGTACTTCCTTGCTCATGAGCCTGCAGATCTCGCCGCCCTGTCCGTTGATGTTCGGGAGGATGTAGAGGTCTTTCAGGTCATCATAGTATTCGTCGATCGCGAATGCCACGAGGTCATCTACAGGGACCAGCAGCATCTTGTGACCCGGACGCGCCAGGCTCTTCAGCCTCTCGACTATACGGACGCTGTTGCGCATCGAGTTGCACAGATAGTAAGCCTTTATCATGTCGCTGTACTTCTCAGGCTTTACGTATCTCTGGAGGTTGAGCTTGCCCGGCTTCTTCTGCCATACGTGCAGCACCTCGACTTCGTAACCTGCAGCAGCAAGCGATTTAGCCATGCAGAGATTGGAGCACCAGTTGCGTCCTGCAACCATTACTCTAGGAGTTTCATTCTCAGGGTCGAACCTGTTCTTTCTTCTGCCCTGCGGATATCCCTGTACCGCGCGCGCGAAATCGCCGAGGTACGGCCTGATAGCGCTCTTTAAGTTTTCTTTCTTCCTCCTCTTGCGTATCCTGAGCAGACGGTCTGTTTTAAGTTTATATACTTTATATGGCTCCGGATCGTCGGCATCATCTACAAGCGTTATATCCTGACCGCTCAGCAGTTCCTTGAATTCTTTTTTGCTGAGCCTGTTGGCCGAGTACTCGCGCCATGTGGTGATCTCATCCACAAACGTCCTGCCGAATTCTTTGACCTCTGCCTGGGCCATGTCAGGTTCCCTTTCAGACAGCATGTCGGCAAGCACCTTCGGGAGGTTCGATCCGCTCTTGTAAAGCGCATGCACACTGCTGCTGCACGCGAAATTGATCTCGTTGAAGTAAACCTCGCCGCCTGCAGTGAAGAATTCCGCATTGAAGAATCCGCTGTATCCGATATTGACGAGCATCTTGCGGAGATTCTCTATCTCCTCTTCAAACGCGTCAGCCGGCTCTATGACGCCTACGATAGTTCTTCCGTAGAGGCCCTTTCCCATGACAGTCTTGCGGATGGCCGCCGGTACCACAGCCGTGCGGGCATTGTAGATACCCGGGAGCTCCGTTTCAGTTTCAAAGTCGATCAGATCCTGGATTATTACATCCTGAGGACCGTATTTGGTCTTCAGAGTCTTGAGCAGGAAGATCAGCCTGTCGCTGTCTTTGCATATCTTTACGGTCTCCTTGCTCAGACCGACCTTGTCGTCTACCTTGAGCATGCACGGATATACGACGCCTTCCGGCTCCTGAATGTCGTCCGACAGTCTGTAGACCACATAATGCGGTACATTAAGGCCCTTCTTCTCCGCCAGCTCCAGCAATGCGATGCGGCTCATCATGACATCGACCTTCATGGTCTCTCTGTCCTGTTCGAAAGGCATGATATATCTGCTCTCGAGGTCGTCTTTGTTCATGTACGAAGTGTACACGGAATACTCGTCGAGTGGCATGAGAAGAGATCTTCCGGTCTTTTCTTCCTTAGGCTCTTCTTCAGAGCCTTCCTCTCCTGTTCCCATAAGAGCCTCGATGACTGCCTCGTTGTATCCGGCAATATCACGCGGGCTCTGCGCCTCGCGATAGTCGCCCACAAACTTGCTTGCGTTTCCGACCTGGTTTTCTTCAGGTCTTCTGACTATCTTGGTGAATCCGACGTTGAAGCCCTCTTCGCCGAGCGCCCTGGCTACACCGAGACCCTGCACATCCCTCGTCGTAAGGATCGCAATATTTCTGTTTTCTTTCAATTCAGTTTTCCTCCTGACATATTCCTCTCTCTGTAACTCGTCAGGCACTTCCCAGAACCTGAGAAGTCTGTACTCCTTGAAGGATATTCCTGTGTTCTCTCTTGCAGTCTCAATAGCCTTTATTGCCGCTGCTCTGTCCATACCCGTCTCAGACATCACAGCTTCTATGCATTTTTCGAGCCTTTTCTGACTTCTCTTAAAGGCCCTGTCGTTCTTTTTTACAAAGTATTCACCCGGTTTCGGGTCATCATCGTCAAGCAGGATCTTGAAGTCAGACTCTTCGATGAATCTGTCGAGATCCTCCTTGCTGATATGTCCGTAAAGATAATCGTCCCATGCGATCTTCTCGTACATCAGTGTCTTGCCGATGCCCTCAAATTCGAACTCATCGCCGGCTGTCTCGTCGCCGTACATGTAGTCCGCAAAGATCGCCGGAAGATTGCATCCGCTTCTGAAGTACGCATAGCTCTCGCCGGCGCTCCTCAGATTCACCTCGTTGAAATAGATCTTCCCGTTCGCTACTGCGAATTCCATTCCGAAGTTGCCCGTATAGTGGAATGCCTGCAGCAGCCTGATCGCGTTGCGTGCGTTTTCCTCTCCGATCACATCCAGCGGTACCAGTTCACCTACCAGCGTCACGCCCCTTCCGTGGACACCGATGGCCTTCTTTTTAATGAGAGCAGGCAGTATGACCTTCTGATCGAGGCAGACTCCCGCGCTCGCGTATTCCTGCTCGATGTCGAGGAACTCCTGAACGATGATGTCACGCTCGCTGTCCTTCATGCGGAGCACGGCGAGGTGTTCCCTCAGCTCTGTCTCGTTCTGACAGATCTTCATCTCCGTCTTGTAGCCCTCGATGCTTCTGACAGGCTTCACGTAGCACGGATAAGGGATGCCCTCCGGTATCTCCGGCTCTTCCTCTCTGAGCGAGACCTTCTTTGTCAGCGCTACATTGAGTCCGAGATCCGCAGCCATCCTGCACTGGACCTCCTTGTTCATGAGCGCCGCGAGGTCTCCCTGCTTCCCGTCCTTCAGGAACGGCATGAGGAAGTATTCGCTGAGCATGTCGCGGTTGTTGTCGATGATCGACGTGGTGAAGTCATCCGCCGTGAAAAGCAGAGGCTTTTCGCCATCCTTGCCCCTCGGACACCTCATGATCTCATCGATCAGCATCTGGTTCTCTTCACTGTTCGAATCCTTCGGAGAAACGACCTCTCTGAATCTTCTTACGTATTTGCTCTTGCGCACTATGTCGTTCGCGCCTTCCCTGTTGGAGCTTGCGATATAGTACACGGTATACCCTGCCGCGCCAAGCGATCTGGCAACCGCCAGTCCGTTTGAATAAACTCTGGATACTACTATTGCCCTGTGTGCCATTTAATTTTCCTCTTTCTCGTCCTCCGCCCGTTCAGCAGCAATGCAGTCCACCGCGTTTATCCTGTATGCAGACAGTTTTTTGCCGCCGTAATAAAACTCAAGCTGGACCTCCTGTCCGTCTTTGATGTCTTCCTTGACTACCTCAGCAGTCGCTGCCAGCTTGTCTTCCTTGTCAAACAGATTTATATCTATATTTAAATATGCAATATCGACGCCGGAATCGTTCTTAAAGCTTGCGACGAACTTCTTAGGTCCCTCGCTCTCCGCTGCCTTGAACCTGAGAGACCCGGCCGTCTCAACGACCCAGCTCCTGAGCAGCACTTCGTCGAGCGCCTCAGGATAATTGTCCCAGGAGTTGCCCATCGCATAATCGCCGGTGTACAGCTTTCTGAGTACGAGAAGCCTTTCAGTATACGGCTCCGAGAAATGCTTCCAGAACTCGCCGCTGTCATCAGCGGGATCATATGTCTGCGCTGCCAGCGAGCACTCTTTGAGGGCCGATATGTAGCGACCCGCGAGCCTGCCGAGCTCCTTGTTCTTGTATGCCTTGTTCCTGAAATCCTCTACATTCTCGAGTTCTACCTGTATGAATGAGGTATCCGTTATCCTTCCCCTCTCCTTGAGCTGAAGATCGGCCCTGCTTTCCTCCCAGCCTGCTGCCACGCCTCTTTCAACAGCGCGGATGAACATCCTGTCTGACGAAGCCATGTTCTTCAGGATGATCAGTTCAGCTGCGATACCCGCGATCAGAAAAACAATGAGTATTGAAAGAACTATGCGTCTTATTTTTCTTTTCTTTTTTCTGTCCTGCTCCCTATCAGACGCAGACAGATGTCTGGCTTTTTCCATTATTTCCTATATCTTGACCTTTTCTGCAGATATTTTCATTTGCTCCCGCTTCGGTTTGTAACAGGCGGTAAAGGCTCTTTCTCCTGTCCTGGTCCACCCGTTCGGATCATGGTTCTTCAGGCTTACCTCCACCTCAGACAGGTTCTTGTCGCTGTCCATCCTGATAGTCAGCGGTTCGCTTCCGTTGTTAGGATTGACAAGCACGTCTGTATCTTCTTCGATCTGTACGTTTACAGATTTACCCTTCTGATTCTTATATGAAAGCTTGTAAGTAAATGGATTGTCGCTTTCCACCACTACTGCGGTGTGGCGTCCCGGGTAGAGGAGTATGTCTCCCGGCACGAGCTTGTTTGCTGACTTCACATATTCCGCTTTTGTATAGCAATCAAACAGCCCGGTATCCATAAGGGATTTTTTCATCCTGCTCGTGTGCCACTTTCTCGGCATCCTGACACCCGCGGCGTTGAGACATACCGATACGGCGTTTGAGCATGTAGTCTCGCACTTCTTGCTCACGCCGGCGATGTCCCATCCGTTCGCCTTGGCCGCGTCATAGAAAGTCGCGTTGTCCGAGCTGTTCTGGTCGTATCCTATGTTGTTGTTCTTGCAGACAGCCTTCATGTTAGCCGCGATCGCTCTGGCCAGATTGTGATCCTTGGCGCGGAGCACGCACTTCCAGTGGTATCTCGAGAACGAAAATGCGCTGTAAGTCCAGTTTTCGATGTATACTTCTCTTCCTTTATAGTCGCCGGCCTTGTTGCCTTTCAGGTTGCCGGTCTCGCCATGGACCGCATGTCCGATCTTGACGCTCGATGAGCTTACAGCATACGAAAAGCCGGTCAGCACGGGGAAAGTCGCAGTGACCAGTAATGCTGCCAGTATTACGCTCAGTATTCTGTTTATCCTTAAATGATTTCCTTTTCTCATGTGTAACCTGTTTGATGCAATATTATTGCAATATAATGTTACATTAAATCCTTTAGATTTAAAAGCCCGATGCGACGGCATCGGGCCTCTTTTTATGTCTGTATTCTGTCTATGCCTGTGTCATTCCCTCTGTGCTGACGTCAGGCAGATTCTGTCTGAAGACTTTTATGCCTGCTGCCTTTGCCAGCGGTGTCAGATATCTGTCGTAGATATCGAACTTTCCTGTCTTGTCCACAGCCTGGAGGAAATCGAAGTTAGGCCTTGAGTTGCCCTCTATCAGCTCGATCTTGCCGTCCTCTCTGATCGCGATGTCCCAGCCTACGTGGCGGTTTATGCTGCTGCACTTGCGGGAAGCCGCTTCTACCGTCTTCTTAACAGCGTCCCACTCCGGTATCTGGAATCCTTTGAATGCCAGCCCCGAATCCGGATGAACAGCCACTTTTTCGCCCTTGAGGTTTACTCCGTCTGTGATGACGATGCCGCTTTCAGGATCGACAGCAGCGCCCATGCCGCCGGAATGGAAATTGTCCACGCTCTTTCCGGCTCTTCCGAATCTGATGAATGCTCCTGTTATATGAATGTTGTTTTCAATATCCGCCAGGGCATAGATCCTTATGGTATTCAGCGTATCCTTGTTGAATTCAGCGAGTTTCGGATGCTGGACGACGATCTCCTCAATGATGTCGCTGCCCTTCCTGCATTCGTCAAAGCACTCCGCGATGTCGCGTGACCTTGTATCAAAGGTGCCGGCTCCATGTCCGCCCGTGCCTGTCACCGGCTTCGCAAAGAATACCGGGTGCTTCGAAGCGAACTGACTGAATTCCTCAAGCGTGCTTTCAGTGGTATCGAGCCAGTCGCGGCTTATAAAGTCCGAAAAGAACTTGTTGAAGACAGCCTTGTTCTTGGACAGGTTGACGTCTGTTATGCACACCTTGCTGACATACTTCTGATAGCCGATGGTGCTGATGAACTTCGCCCTTTCCGGCGTTTCTCTCTTGTAGAATTCAAAGTCGAAATAGTCCCTGTTCCTGAACTTATAGTCCTTGCAGTGGAAACAGTAATCGACGTAATAGACCGCGAGGTTCGTTTCGTCGAAATCCAGCTCAGTCATGGAGAGGTATTTCTTTTTGAACTCTTCAAAGTCCTTTTCCGTCGCCTCTGTTTTCGGAATATACGCCTCGCCGACTCTCTGTCTGATCGTTTCGAGCGTTCCGTCAAGTTCTCCGATATATTCGGACAGCTTCTTTGATGCCGACGCGCCCTCAGGAAGCGGTGATCCGAGATAGTAGCACGCTGCGATCACCGGGTCAGGGAACTTGTCTGATCCGGAAGCTGCAGCCGCCTCTTCCTTTTCGGCAGATTTTTTAAGATGCTCTTTTACTGCAGCCTTTCTCTTTCTTGCTGCGCCCCTTTCAGAGTCTTTTTCATAGACGATATTTGACCACAGCGCCTCGCCCTGGTTATATAATCTGTAGCTTATGAATTTTTTGTATGAAATCCCATATGTTTCTTTAGCCAGTTTCAGTGTTTTTGCTGCTTCTTTTTTACTTATACCTGCTTTTTCTGCCAGCTTTTCGGCATATGTCCCAAGCTCCCTTTTCGCTTTCAGAAAACTAAATAACATACTTTCTCCTCTTTTTATTAAACCTGTTTGTTGACATTCCTGTTGACTGTAAGGTGTACGACCGGAATACCGTGCTCCTTTGCCCAGTTATACGGATAGGAGTCCTTCCGGCAGTAGAATGTCAGACCATCGCAGCCTTCAAAAGCATCGTCCGCGATGTACTCCACGCCGTCGTACAGTTTTGCGCTCTTCAGCGCCTTGCAGTTGCTGAATGCCTTTTCTCTGATCTCTCTAAGTCCCCTCCTTGCTACCAGGCAATTGAACTTCGGACAGTCCGCGAACGCTTCCTTATCTATGACCTCAACATTCTGCGAGTCATTGAAGAACCCTTCCAGATCAGGACAGCCCTTAAAAGCTCTCTCGCTTATGACCTTTATGCCGTAAGATATATTGGCTTTTCTTATTATGCCGCGGCCGCTGAAAGCTCCCGGATTGATTTCCGTTACCAGCTTGCCCTTTATGGCCTTGGTAATGGTGAGCGCCTGCGCCTTATTGTCCGGATTGACGCCTGCCACTGCAGCATGGTCTTCGTAAATATCGTAGATGAACTTGCCCGCATCATATCTTACAGGCCATGATCCGCCTTCTTCCGGCTCTATGTATTTACGCGTTCTGCCTGCCCGCTTCGGTTTCTCCTCTTCTTTTGTTTCAGGGCGCACCGGCCTGTAATCAGGATACTTTATCCCCTTTGTCAGTCCGATCTCATCGCCAAGCCTTTCCCTGATGATCTTCAGATCGCCCCTGTTCCTCTTTACAGCGGAGATCTCCTTGAGCGGAACGATGGCATATTTGTTTTTGCTGTAATCATTGCTGACGACGATCGGAACATACGAGCAGCCGATCTGTATGCCCTCATCCGTTCTCTTCAGATCGACGCATGCGATGATGGCTCTTCCCCTGTCATTGCCAACATGATTCGTTACGAAGTTTCCGATGGAATAAAATACCGGGACCTTCTTAGAGCCTGTATCAACGAGCTCAAACGGCTGCAGCACATGCGGATGCGAGCCTACTATCACGTCATACCCGATCTCTGTCAGCTCATCCCTCATTTTCAGCTGCGCCGCGCCCGGCTCCACAGTATACTCCACGCCCCAGTGCATGAACATTATCACGAGTTCCGCACCGTCCGCCTTGGCCTGGTCGTACAGTTTCTGCGCACGTTCCCTGCTGTATGTGTTGAACAGGAAGTCGAGTCCTTCATCGGTGAGATTGTCTTCTTTGTAGTTGTGGTAGTGCGTCATATTGACGAGGCCAATACGCATGCCTCCCACTTCGATGATCTCGTAATGCTTTTTCCCGGTTTTGAAGGTCCCCGTCTGGAACATGCCGGTCTGTGTGATGTAGTCGATGGTAACACCGATCCCCACCGCGCCGGTATCGTAATCGTGATTGTTGGCATTCACCAGACAGTCGAATCCCGCTTTTCTGACCGCGTCCAGGAAATGCAGCGGTGCGTTGCACATGAACGCCTGCTCCGAAACGATCTGCTCCGTGCGGTATGGCGCCTCCGGAACGATCATCGTTTCAAGATTTCCGATCGCAAGATCTGACTGTGCGAAAATGCCCTTTATTTTTTCGAAGATATAATCGAAGTCGAACTCGTCATTGCCGGTGTCCGCTTCTTCGATCTGCTTTTCAAAGCAGGTAATATCTCCCGCAAACAGGATCCTGGCCTTCCCCTCTTTTGACTTCTTTGCTTTCCAGACACCATCTTCAAGCACAAACCTCGGCGGTTCATGTTCCACATGCAGTCCGGCAGAAAGCGGCCGGTCCCTGTAATCATAGTCCACACCCTTGATTTCGTACTGCTCCAGATACAGATTGTCCCGGGATTTATTGACCACGATCTTTTCGTTTTCAGTCCGTGGCGCCTTCCCGAGTCTGCCCAGCAGCCTATCAAGAATAGTCACTCTCTTTAATATCTCCTTTCATGTTTTTGCAGCAAACAATTGCTGCTTAAACCGTACTAAAATTGTAAAGCATAAGTTAGAGAAGGGCAACCTGCACGACCTCTTTTACGAGCAAAAATACAACAAAAATGGTATAGTATAGTTTGTAAGGTTAACATTTGAAAGGAGCCCCGTATGAAACGAACTTTTCAGAAAATACTGGTCATGCTGACTGTGCTGACCATGGTGTTCAGTTCAGTCCCGTTTGCCTTCGCTGAAGATAACGAATCGGCCGAAAACGAAGTGTTATCAACAGAGCTGGCAGTCGAGGCAGAAGATATCGACGCAGACACTGATACTGACGCAGACGCCGACGCGGATGTCGAAGAGAACACTCCGGCAGACGGTGACGAAGGCAGGACCGATGCCGATGCCGATACCAATACTGATAACAAGGAACCGGAGAACGGCGGCAGTGAGCAGCCGGCTGCTCCACTCGCTCCTGAAACTCCGGAAGAGCCGAAGACTGGAGATCCGGAGCATGTCCACACTGCAGGTGACTGGGTCATTGAAAAAGCTTCCTTCGATAAGGACGGAAGCATGAAAAAGCTCTGCACCGAATGCGGTGAGGTCGTTGAAGAAGAAACGATTCCTATGGTCAGCGAAGTCATGTTCGATGCTGACCCTGCTGCATACATTTATGAAGGTGAGCCGGTCACCCCTGCCGTTACCATAAAGGATTCGCAGGGCACTGCTCTGACACAGGATGCCGACTACACCATAGCGTTCTCCAACAACAACAAAGTCGGAAAAGCGACCGCAAAAGTCACCCTTCAGGGGGAAAAATACTCAGGCACTAAGGACTTCAAGTTCGCAATACTGAGCAGCACGCTGAAGAGAACGAACCTCTTCGTCGGCGAGTCAAAGAACGCCGCGATAGATGCTTCCGTTACGGAAGTTCTCGGCAGCGATATATCTTTCTCAATTGATGACCCGTCCATCGCGACCGTGGACACAAATGGCAAAGTTACCGGAGTTGCCGCTGGAAAGACAGAACTTACCGCTGTAATTGGCGGCTTCACTTTCAAAAGCGATGTAACAGTAATTAAGAAGCTGGAACCGACACTGATCGAAACATCAGCCGAATATGATGAGGAATTTGAGGAATATGAGTATGACTGGTCCTGCTCTCACTATTTTACATCTGACGGTACCGAATCTTTCATAGTAGAGGTTTATAAGTCATGGACTGATTACGATGATTCATGCGCATCGGAAGTGATTCTCTGGGACGAAAGCACAGATGACATCATAAAAGAAGTTGATTTAAAGAAAGGTAAAGGAACTGTCAGATTTGACTCAAGCTATTTTAAAAAAGGCAAAGAGTACGGGATCACAGTATGGTGCGATGATGAATATTATGATTCAGATCTGGACTTAGATGAGACTTATGTTGATGCTGCCATCTTCGCTGCCCCTGCTCCTGAAGCATTTGCTTTTGACGAGACAAGTTATGAAATGTACGTATCGGATAAGCAGGCCCTCGCATTCACATCGGACGGCGGCTCAACCGGCAAGATCACATGGTCAACAAGCGATCCTGCTGTAGCGACCGTCAGCAAAGGTACTGTCACCGCAAAAGGCCCGGGTGAGTGTACGATAACCGCAACACTCCCTAACGGCGCTACCGACCAGTGCACCATAAAGGTCAAAAAATATGAAAATCTCGCATTCGAAAAGACCAGCCGGACTGTATACGGAACGACTCCTGTGAAGCTGACTCTGGTGAATCAGAGCGCGATCTCTGATAAGATCACCTGGAAGTGCAGCAACACCGGGCTGGCAACAGTCGATTCAAACGGCAAGCTGACACCGAAGAAAGCCGGTACCGTAACGGTCACAGCATCTGTCGCTGCAACAGGCAAAAAAGCGACCTGCAAGGTAACGATCAAGGCTAAACTGAAATCGAAGAAAGTCTCGATCTACTTAAAGAAGTCCTATTCAAACAAGCTTCTGGCTGCTCCTGCAAAAGTCTACTGGTCAACTTCAAACAAGAAGGTCGCGACTGTATCCTCAACAGGCAAGATAACCGGACAGAAGCCGGGCACCTGCACCATAACAGCGAAGTGCAAGGGCTTAAAGTATACATGCAAGGTCACGGTAAAGAAGATCAAGCTGTCCAAGACCTCAGTAAGGCTCGGAAGGAACAAGAAGATCACGCTCAAGGTGACAGGCGGAAGCGGCACTATCAAGTGGAAGACCAGCAACAGCAAGGTTGCGACTGTATCCTCAAAGGGTGTAGTCAAGGGCGTCAATCCGGGTACCTGCTATATCTCTGCGACACGCAACGGAAGCACAGCGAAGTGCAAGATCACGGTCTACCGCGTAAGACCGAACTTCGGAGCATATGTGTACGACTACGATACCAGGAACAACCGCTTTATCGTAAAGTTCAAGAACAAAGGACAAAAGACACTTTACATCACATCGGGCATCGATGTTGAGCAGTTCAACTACAGGACATTTGACAGATATATCTCGCTCAGCAAGACTGTCGCCATCGCTCCGGGCAAATCGAAATTAGTGTACTTCAAGGTCAAGGGCAGCATAACATACTGGGATTATGAGACCTTCAATCTGTATTACCACTTCAAGTATGACGGCAAGAAATATACAGGTGTTACCTGGAACGAAGGCAGCGAATACAAAGTCGGCAAGAAATGGCCGGCAACATACAAGGATGAAGACTGGTATTACGAGTGGGATGCATATTGATGCATACTAAAAGCTCATTGATGCATACTTAAAAAAAGTTTATAGATGCATGTTAAAAGTTTATTGAAAATGACGACGGCCGGGCAGCCATATAGCGCCCGGCCACTTTATTTGCAGTTAAAGCCTGCCGCACTAATATATTTGCGACAGTCTCTTTAAATGGCACCGCTTCTGTTGACGGAAATCAGCGGGTGCCTCGACGCGCCTATAAGACGTGCCTATAAATTCTATAAGATGTGCCTATAAATTGACGGAAAAAGCAGCGGATACTTTGAAAATAGTCACTTTATTGGTAGAAAAATGAAAATATGGGGAAAATTCTATCACTGGGTTTTGGAGATCATAGATTCAGATGAATAATTTTCATTTCAATGGATGGATATTCATCAGAAATGAGTGCAATCTGATCATAGCAGACAAAATGCAGCCGAAAACGAAGTGGAGACGGCAGTTTGATCTGTTTTGACAGAGAAAACCCGGACCATTAGCGAATATAGAAGGCTCCTACAGATTTTCCGGTGATAGAAAAACTTATGGAAAAATGGAATTCAATCACAATATTGATAGAATCTGTGAAATTCCCTGAAAATCCGTCAATTATAATTATTCGTGAAGAAGAATTCGCCAGATTCATTCTTTTGAGATCCTTCTGAGATCCATCAGCCACAAATAATGTCTTGAATGGAGCACCCATTCCTGTCGGAGACGGTCTGTTTTTCCAATTTAAGAGGCTGTCGTACTGATATACGTGCGGCAGCCCGTTTTATTTGCATGAGATGCAAGAGAAGTCGTTCTTTTTTTCAGTAGAAGCACGAGAAATCGATCGTGTTTCAGTGCCTGTAGCAGATCCTCTTAGTGCCTATAGCAGATCCCTTTAGTATCTGTAGCAGATCGCTTTTTTGATCTGCTCGACCATGTCTTCGCCGACCAGGATCCTTACCAGCTCAAATGCGAAATCAAAGGTCGCGCCGAGTCCCTGGCCTGTCGTGATCCTTCCGTCAGTTACGAAGCTTTCGCCTGTCAGCTTCGCGCCTGTCATTACGCCTTCGAAGTCCGGATGGCAGGTCGCCTTCTTGCCTTCGAGAAGTCCGAGCGCAGCCAGCAGCGAAGGAGCCGCGCAGATCGCAGCCAGATGCTTATCCGCTGCAAACTCTTTGCACTTCGCCACGACCAGCTCATTTGCGCCGAGATTTTCAGTTCCGAGTCTTCCGCCCGGCAGTACGATCAGATCGACGGTATCATAGTCGACATCTGCCGCCATCACATCCGCCATCACTTTTATATGCCTCGACGAATCGATCTGCAGCCCGTCGTCCATTGCCGATGCCATGATCGTCTCCACTCCTGCCCTGCGCAGGATATCCACAGTTATGAGGCCTTCACATTCTTCAAAGCCGTCTGCCAGAAATACTATCGCTTTCATATCCCATCCTCCCTGATCAGTCATTTTCTATCACTACCATCATAGCATTCAGGGGGCTGCGCCGCAAACTATCAGGTTTAAAGATTTGATTTTTCATATTATAATTTGATAAAGGTGATAAAGGGACTGTTCCGGATGATTCTTTTTATCAGCAGTCAAAGGAGTTCTCTAATGAAAATCAGAAAAGTAAGATTCGTCATAATTGCTGCACTGGCCGCAGCCCTGATAGCTTCGAGCATGATGGTCTCGTTTGCGGCAGCAGGCAGCAAAACAGTATATTCGACCACATATAACGAAGTCATCAAGGGCTCTACATACGCGTATTGCTCAACAGGCAAAGGTCTTTACCGGGTCAATCCTAAGACCAACAAGATCAAGAAGATCTCTTCGGAAGGTATGCCAGATATAGAGCCCGGGGCAATGAAGCTCTATAAGGGATATATTTATTATTTGGTTGGTGATGGCATAAACAACTGCCTGTACAGGGTCAAGACAAACGGCAAGAACAAAAAGTTTCTCGGCAACGTCGCGGATTACGCAATAAAGAACGGCACCATTTACTACACCTACTACTCATATGACTATGATGCCGAGAAGGAAGTGATCCTGCATAAAAAGATGAGCCTCACTGGCAAGAACAAAAAGAAAACTGTCTATAAGGTTTACATGAAAAACAAGGCTACAAATAAAAAGGGGTATCGTGTAAAAACCGTAGAAAGCAGTAATAAACTCACATATTATCTGGTGAAGCCAAACAAGAAAAGAGTAAAACTGTGCCGCTTTACTTTTGATTGATTATGAAGAGTTGATAGTGGAGAGACGAGACTGCCCCTCTCGTAAAAAGGACTACTCATGAAACGCAGATACCTGAAAGTATTAAGCATATTACTGCTGCTCAGCCTGACGCTGTCTGTCTTCGCGTTTTCAGCGCAGGACACTTACGCCGCCTCATGGCCGAAGTACATCGCGCACCGCGGCTGGAGCTACAGGGCTCCAGAGAACACCCTGCCTGCATTCAGGCTGGCGGCCGAGAACAAGAAGTTCTATGGCGTGGAATTCGACATCTGGGAATCCAAGGCGCAGAAGTCGGGCGATCCGCTCCTGCTTGTGATGCACGATGAAAATATCAAGAGAATGTGCGGCGTCAGCAAAAGCATTCGCAGCATAACGCGCGCGAACCGCAAGAATTATACGATCAGGAACGGTAAAAACATAAAGAATTACAAGGGCTTGAAGATCCCTACCGTTGAGCTGGCTCTGAGCAACATCTGGAAGCACTCGGACGGGGCTATCCCTGTGATCGAGCTCAAGCACCGGCTTTCGAGCAGGGCGCTTAATTACCTTTTCGACCTGATCGGCGACCATAAGGTGGCGATCATCAGCTTCGATTACGATGCAGTCAACGATGCTGTAAAGCTGGCTAAAAAGCGCGACGTCAGCAAGAACGTACAGACAATGTATCTTCTCAGTTCTCTATCGTCCGGAAAATACACCTCTACAGCAAAGAAGCTGAAGAATGCCGGCATTGACTGCATCTCGCTCAAATATACCTCGGTCACGAAGACGCTGGTCCAGAGATTCCACAAGTACGGCATCAAGGTCTGCACCTGGACCATTCCAAACAGGAAAACCGCAAAAAAATACGCCGCTATGGGCGTAGATTATATAACTTCCAACTGCGGAGTGTACTAGGCTCAGTCGTGCCTGGTATCATCCGTGAAGCATTCGCAGAACCGCGCCGCGAACGACGGCTCCTCTTCATGAACGTATAAGTGCGCCGTCTCGCCGAACGCCAGCATCCGGAACAAGGCGATGCCCTCTCTGCGCTCCTCGGTCACAAGCGTAGTCACCGATGAAGGCTGCGCGCAGAAGCCGTGCCACACAGGCATAGGTGAAACTCCCCAGAGGTGGCTCAGCAGCACCGCGCTGACTCCGAAATGGCAGAACAGCACGATGGTGTCGTGGTTCGGTCTCTCTGCACGATAGATTCTTCCGTCGCGCCGGTATCCGTGCTCGGCCAGAAGAGCATCAAACTGCTCTGTTACCTTACGGTATGCTCTGGCTACCTCGGACGGCGCGATCCTTTCATTCTCCGTCCAGTGCTCAGCCTGATATAAAAGCGGATCCTGCGTCCAGTCCTGCGGGAGCCAGTCCCACGGGATCCTCTTACGGGTCGTATCATCCGGCCTGTTGATGAAGTAATCGAACTCCTTAAGCCACTGAAGCGTCTCCGCCGTGCGTCCCAGCTTCTTAAGCGTGAGCGAAGCGGTGTCCTGCGCCCTGCCATAAGGCGACATGTAAAAAGACACACGGCCTTCCCGAAGCTGCCCGTCCAGCTGCTTCTCAAGCATCTCCGCGAGATACTCCGCCTCGCGCCATCCCTTTTCCGTTATTGAATCGTGCTCGTAGTCAGGCTCAGCGTGCCTTATGATCAAAATCTTCATTTTATCAGTTTAAGATGAGTTAAAATCCTCTTGAAATGCCTGACCAGTCTGGCAGTTCTTTCCTTTACCTTTGCTCCTTTCGGGATTATGACCTGCTTACCGTAGATGCTTTTATCGGACATGTAGCACGGGATGAACTTTTCATTGCTGAGCTCAGTCTGCCCCTCTGCATTTTTATTCAAAGTAAGCTTGAGGATCGCAGTCTCTCTTGTAGCCTTGCTGGTGAGCTTTCCTGTGAAGTTGCCCATGCCGTATACACAGTGGACCTGTCTGCCGCCATATTCGACCACACCTGTCCCCTGCAGAACATGCGCATGAGAACCAACGATATAGTCAGCACCGGCCTGTGTGATGGATTTCATGATCTTTTTCTGATAGTCGGTTGTCAAATGCTTATATTCCACTCCCATGTGGATATACACAATGACAAAGTCAGCGCCGGCGTCCCTGGCCTCCTGCACTTCCGCGGCCACTTTGCCCTTGCTGTATTTGCTCAGCATGATATCCTGATTGGCTTTGCTGAGAGAATTCTCCAGATCATTGAAATAATTCGCATAAGACAGGAACGCTACTTTGATCCCGTTTCTTTCGATGATGAAGTAGTGCTTGTCGTCCGCTGAAGCATACAGTCCGGTATGCTTGAAGCCTGCCCTTTCCACTGCTTTTATAGTCTGCGGGATACCTGATTTGAAGGTATCACAGTTGTGGTTGTTGGCCATTACCAGCCCGTCAAAGCCGGCCTTTTTCAATGCCTTAAGGAAGCTGTAAGGACCATTCAGGTAAGGTTTGCCGCGGTATCTGTGTCTTTTTCTGGAAAGAGGATAACCGGAAGCGCAGTTCCCTTCCAGATTTCCTACGACGATATCCGCGCTGTCGAACAGCGGCTTGACGAATCTGAATGTATTGTCAAAAGAGAACTTTTTGGTTTTGGTGTTATACAGCGCATCCTGGAACTTGTAGTCGCACATGAGATCGCCCGTCAGCATCAGCGTCACCTTGCTGTCTCCTGTTTCCCCGTCTGCATAAGACACGCATGACGAAGAAGGCATGACCACACTGCAGAAGATCATGACAATGATGACGATATTTACGACTGCTTTCTGACGAAAATTTTTTCTCATAAGGATGTTCTTCTATTCTTCTCTAAATTCTTTTTTCGCATATCCTGAAAAGATATTTTACCATAATTCCCATGATCATGAAAATCATGTGCTTCACTCACAGCAGTACCCCATCCGGCCATCCATGAAAACGATGCTTTCCAGGTCCTCGCAGACGCGCTTTTCGATGGCCGCCGCGCTCTCCGGGCTGTCGCCCGTGACCGAAATATATACATTGAGATTTGCTTCGGTGGCGGCCGGCTTCAGTATAATGGCAGAACCGCCCTCAAGCCGATACTGAATGACATCGGATTCCGGAAGCCCTTCCACTCCGCGGCTGTAGTCAAGAACCTCCACGACTTTGAGGCCTCCGATCGACTTGAAGCCGTAGCGGAACATCTTCAGTATGAGCTGCATCTTCTCCATCGCATCATCGCCCTCGAACTGAAAGCTATGCATGGTGTTGGTAAAGTTAGAATTTGTCATTTTAAGGTTTCCTGTTCTGTGCCTTTAGTATTTGCAACTCTCTTGCGTTCTATATTTCAACTTTCTCCTGCAGCCTTTCCCGCAGTTTTCTCTTCAGTTCTTCATAGCGCAATCTCTTCTCTTCTTTGGCAAAATGCACTTCCCTGAACTGCTCCGGGCAATCTGCATAGTCCAGGTTCTCGTCCCCGAACTGCTCGCTGGTCAGATCGAATACGCACCCGTCAACATCATTGAAGCAGTGGTAATTACCGTCAGGCCTTTTTATGCCGTATACCTTGCCGCCATAGATATCCTGCACCAGAAAAGCCGTGATCGAGCACTGCCCGAGCGTTTTGTTCTCCGGGCTCCAGTTTTCACGCATTCTCGGCGCACAGGTCTCAGCGCACCATAACTCTGAAAGGATGTCGTAGTAATCTCTCGGCGTCCTTCCCGCAGCGTCTTCAACATCCGCCGTCTGCCAGCCATAAAAACCGTAAGTCTTCATAAATTCATACCCTTCCTCTGTGCATCTTGTGTCTGTTTTTCAATTCTACACGCGAGTGGACTTCGCATTCAAGGTGCTGGCTTGATTTGAGGCATCTGTTTGCCAACAGCGTTCGTCATTGTCCTTCCGAAAAAGGCACGCAGACACGAAGTTTATCGTACCTCCCTTTCCATGCGCGGGCATGAAGCACGAACTCTATGTTAGACAGCTGGCTGAGGATCCTGAACTTTGTATTCTTATTCAGCATTCCGGTTTTTTTGAGGTGTACCCCATTTGGTAGAGTCTAAATCATAGAAACCGCTGGTTTATCTATCCAGGCATTGTAGTAAGTAGCTGGAGTCATATAGGCCAAGGATGCATGTATACGTTGCTTTGTATAAAAGCTCCAACAGTATTCATAAACATCAGCGGCAGCCTCAGCGATGGTCTCGTATTCACGATCCATCCACTCGGACTTCATCTTGCCCCAAAAGCATTCCATAGGAGCATTATCCCAGCAGTCGCCTTTGCGGCTCATGCTGCAGATCATGCCGGCTTCTTCTATGGCCTGCCGGTAGTCATCCGAGCAATATGTTGAACCTCTGTCTGAGTGCAGTATAGCTCCGGTATGCTTGAAGCCCCGGATAATCATATCCTTAAGTGCATCTATTACCAGGAATCGGTCATTATGTGTACTCAAGGCTATTCCAACAGGCCTGCGGCCATATAGGTCAAGGATCCCTGCAACGTAGAGGACTCCTTCGCTAGTTGAAACTGCCGTTGTATCACTTACCATCTTTTGCCCGGGTCTCTCTGCTGAAAAGTCACGCTTCAGCAGATTTGGAGCAATAGGAAAGTCATGCTCAGAGTCCGTTGTAACGATGTAACTCTTTCGGACTTTGGAATGCCAGCAGTACTTTTGCATTATCCGTTCGACTCGCTTGTGGTTTATCGGCTTCTCATGGTGCATGTTCAGGATCGCGGTGATCTTACGTGAACCATACGAGTAATGAGATGCTTTGAAGATATTATAGATCTCTTCAGTGAGGTCGAGTTCTTCCTGTTCTCTTTTAGTAGGAGGAGCATTTCGCCTCTTGAGCCATTTGTAATAGCCGCTTTCGGATACGCTTAGGACTCTGGCCATCCTTGCGATAGCATGTTCCTCCTTGTGTTGGAACATGAAGTAATAGATCACTTGCGTATGGCATCCGCAAGGAAGGCCGCTGCTTTTTTTAGGATCTCAGCTTCCTCCCGGAGCTCAGCGTTCTCACGCTCAAGCTCTTTTATGCGCTGATCTTTGACTTTCGTCTTCCAGTTGGTCTTGAGGCCTTCCTCGCCATACTGGTTATAGCGTTGGATCCATCGCGAAAGGACTTTTGCATTAACGCCATGCTTTTCCGCTATATAGCTGATGCTGTTACGGTTTTCAGGCTTGAGAGCTTCCTGCACGACCTTCAGGCGAAAGCTGAAAGAATAGTCTTTAGCTGACATATTGCACCTCCATTTTGTATAGTGTAACACATTTATATTTACACTCTACTTTTTGGGGTACACTGCA
>JBGULF010000076.1:0-38861 GCA_045115935.1 Anaerovoracaceae bacterium | reverse complement strand
CTCGCCTCTTGTGCACTCGTTCTCGCAGTTATGCGGGCAGATGCGTCCGCAGACTGCAGGCAGCGGGTTCTCTTTCTTGATGAGCTCGAGGGCTTCCATGTACTTGCCCTGAGCAGCCAGTCTTATATATCCCTGGATAGCAATATGTGCCGGACATGTTGTCTTGCATGGCGATGTGCCGGTCTCGACCACATTCTTCCTGTGGTCTCTGTAACCGGCATCGTATCTTTCAGGACCCCACTCCTGCTCATCAGGAAGCTCTGTCGGGATCTGAACGATAGGTGTCTTTGAGCAGATCTTCTGTCCGAGTCTGAGTGCGTTGTTTGCGCATGTCTCAACGCACTGTCCGCACGCCACACACTTATCCTTGTCGATCTCAGCTACATAGTTGCTGCGGACCATGTTAGGCGCGCCGTAGTATGTGGCGCTTCCGATGGCCATGCAGCTCTGAGGCTGGCAGTTGCAGATAGCAAACGAGATGCCGCTCTCGAGCGTTGTTATCTGATGGACGCAGCCAAGTGCTTCAACTCTCTCGAGGTGCTCGTAGACCTGCTCTTTTGTGAGCTTCTCTCCGCGGCCGTGTCTGATCATGCTCTCTGCGAGCAGACCCATGTAGATGCACATTCCGTCTTCAAGGTCGCCTGTTCCTTCGCCCATTATGCGGCGGACTCTGCGGCACTGGCACGGAACTCTGCAGAAAGCTCCTCCGATCGTTGTCTCGATCAGTGTGCTGAGCCTGTCCATCGTCATGATCTTTGTGTCTGCCGGAAGAGCGCTCTCGACCGGAACGACTCTCATGATACCGACGCCCATCGGCATCGAGGCAGCTACCTGACCGTAGGATTCGAACGCGTGTCTCTGGAAGAGATAGGATATCTCAGGATGCGATTCGTTGTATTCCTTGCTTCTGGCCAGCTGGAACTCGAAGATTCCCGGTGCAAACGGAACGAGCAGATATATCTTGGCGCCGCCCTTTCCGAGCTTTACATCCATGAAGTAAGCATTATCTGCGCAGTTCTCAAGGATGCGTTTGACCTTTTCGACAGGCATCCCTGTCTTCTTTGCCAGGCCTCTTGCGGTAGAGGGCATGACAAGTTTCATCTCGCTCATGACAGCAAGCTCGTCGTCGGTCAGCAGGTAATCGAGCAGCTGATACTCCGCGCTCTCCGGAGTGATCGTCAGCTCACCTTTATTCGCCATCTCGGTCGCCAGCTTTATAAGCTTGTCTTTTCTGGTTTCCATCATTCTTTCCCTCTCAATAAATATCTGTCTGTAATGCACTTATGCTATATATGCATACCTGTTGAAATTGTATCATAACCAATAAAAAAAGACTCGGATAATTTGCCATATCCGAGACTGAAAAGACAATTATAGTTTCCGTACCGTCAATAGACTTTTTCTATATCTTCTGGGGATATCCCGTTCGCAGCACAGAATCCTTCAAGCACGGCAGGTGATTTTATGAGCATGAGCTCAAGAAGATGACCGGTACTGCGTTCCTTCGCGCAAAGCACCTGCTCGCCGGTGCATATGCTGCATCTCAGCACCGGGACATAGTCGCCCTGAGGCATCTTCGGATATTCCGTTTTCTTTTTGCTGAAAAGTCCCATAGTCTTACCTCCGTTGTTTATATTATAGCCCATTTTCACCGGTGCTTTTTACGCATTTTTCGCGCATAAGTCAGAGACTGTTTCAGCGTCGATCCCTTTTCGATGCCTGCAAGCCGCAGTTTGTGAGCATAGGCGAGTATCTCGCCGAAATCCTCTCCCGGTTCCAGACCGGCTTCAATGAGATCGCGCCCCATCACATAAGGTTTTGCCATGGTTTCCTCGTAGGTTTTCAGCCTGTCAAGAAGGAACTCCATGTCTCCCGAAAAAGCATCCGTACCTGAGAACACCGGTTTATCCGCCTCCGCAAACCATATGAGATCTTCAGGAGCCACAGCCGCATCGAACATCCTGTTGGTGGATTTAAGTACCGGCTTTGAGTATGCCAGGACATTCGGTCTCATGTGAAGAGGCACCATGTTGAAGACATAGTCCTTTACATCCTTTTCATTGGTCAGACGCCCGATGAATGACTCGACAAGAGGCATGCCCTTCACCTCATGTTCATAGGCATGGATACGGCCGTTCTTCTCCTCAGTCGTTACTATCTTGCCGAGATCATGCGTAAGCGCAAGCAGCATAAAGCGGTACGGTTCAGACACGCGGTCCCTGAACACAGCGGCTCTGTCAATCACCTCCATGGTGTGCGTCCATACATCGCCTTCCGGATGGAAGACCGGGTCCTGCTCGAGTCCTATGGTCTGCTTCAGCTCCGGGAACCAGGCATCGAGCTGATCCATTGCGCGCAATGACTCAAAGAATATGGATGGTTTATCTGCCTTGAGGAGCGCCTTTTTGAGTTCCTCTTCAACACGCTCCTTTGAAAGAGTCGAAAGGCCGATGCCGCGGCACAGTTCTATGGTATCTGGTGCGATGGTGAAGTTGAATCTCGCCGCGAACTGCGCGCCGCGCAGTACCCTCAGAGGGTCCTCGATGAAGGTATGCGGATCAATGTGCCTTATGACCCCTTCATCGAGGTCGCAGCGGCCGCCGAAATGATCGACCACCTCGCCCGTCAGCACATTCTCCATCATTGAATTGATCGTGAAATCACGGCGCCTCGACGCTTCGCGCGTCCCTATGAAAGGATCGACCTCCACATCAAAATCCCTGTGACCAGTCCCGGTCGCGCGCTCGCGCCTCGGCATTGCGATGTCGATGTTTTCGCCTTTGAGGGCGAAGACTCCGAAGCTCTTCCCGTATGTGAGAGGCTCCCCTATGTTTTCGAGTATCCCGTAAAGCTCATCAGGCTGTATGCCGTGCACCTCGATATCCACGTCCTTGTTGTCGATGCCGAGCAGCCTGTCGCGCACAAAACCGCCAACGTAGTATGCTCTGCCGCCGGCTTCCCGCACATATTCAGCTATCTTTTCCGCGATACTCTTACTCATCGTCCTCCATGTCCCTGGCGCGGGAATCGCCCCACACCATATCGTATATCAGCGGGTCGCGTATCAGGTGCTTCCACGCAGTATATGTGGCACGCACAAAACGCTCGTCCAGCTCTGTTTCTTCTTCGATCATGGGGCACGCATACGGAAGCTCATAGTCGTTGTAGACCAGACGCAGCGTACCGTCCTCGTCCAGATGAGGCAGCAGCGGAAAGCTCCTGCACTGTATCGGTCTCATGTGCCTCGGACAGTGAGGCGGCGTTTTGCATCTCACAAAAAAGATCTTTCCCTTCCATGATCCCGGGAGTTCATATTCATCCGTACTGAGAGAATCCCAGGTAAGCCAGTCTGCGTGTTTGTCGTGGATCTTTTCCTCACCCGGCAACAGCATTATGCCCATGTCCTCATCGGTATATGCCGCATTGCAGCAGGCCGCTCCGCAGATAGTTCCGCAATCGAAAGGGACCGGCGAAACTCTGTCGAGCAGCCGGTAGATCGCCTTATACGTCCTCTTTCTCGTTGCGCCTTTTATCATTTATACCTCTCCGCCAGGCTTTCTATCTCAGCCCTTATCTGCTTCACCACGCTGTCAGGCGCTACTATCCGCACATCACCGTCGATCCCCATGATCCAGCCGAAAAACTGCTTGCTGACTGCTACCGTTACTGTAGTCCGGAAGTGATCTTCATCTACAGGAGCAATGATTATATCCTTGCCGAAGCGGTCGATGAACACACTTACCAGGCGGTTCTCCGCTTCAATGGTGACTTTTGTCTCGTCGCCGGCAAACATGCCGAACAGAGTGTTTGTGTAATGCGCGATATTGAATTTCCTGAACGCTTCATGACCTTCACGCTTCTCGTCAAGGATCCCGATCTGTGTCATCTTGTCTACGCGGTAATGGATGATGGTCTCGTGCTTCGAATCGTAGGCGACAAGATAATACTTCTCATCATCCCACATGAGAGCCCACGGACTCAGCTGATACCATCTGCCGCCGTAGCGCGGCTCCATCTCCTTTTTGAGGTTCCAGTCAAAATACTTGAAACGGATCTGGCGGTCAGCGCCTATGGCTGCATGGATCTTGTCTACGTTATAGTAGATACTCTCGTTCATGGTCTTCACACGGCCGGCGATTATTACCTGTCTGTGGAGCTGCGAACCCTCGTATCTGCTGACCAGCGACTCGAGCTTCTTTATAAGCTGACCCGATTTCTTGTCAGTAATGAATTTTGAGGACTGTACCGAATCCACGAGGAGCTTGAGTTCCGGAAGCTCGAAATCCCTGCTTCCGAGATAATAATAATAATTTTTGCCCTCTTTCTCGGCGATTATGTCGAAGCCGAATCTGCGCAGCTCATCAAAATCCTGGTACAGCGTCTTGCGGTCGGCATTGACGCCGTCTGCCGCAAGCTTCGCTATTATTTCAGGCATCGTAAGCTTGTGAGTATCGTCGGTCTCTCTTGAAAAGAGCTGAGCGAGATACAGCATCTTCAGCTTCTGGTTTTCGCCTTTGCGCTCTGCCATATTATTTCACCGCTATTTGATCAGTCCTGCTTCTTTAGCTTCTTTTATGATCTTCGGGAAGTCCGCGAGCGATACCTGAACGTCATGCTTCTTCGCGAATCCCAGGAATTCTCCCATCGTGATCTTCTGATCTGCGAGGATCTCCTCTACCTCTTTCTTCAGTTCCGGATCTGTCTCGTACTGCTTGATGAGTTCTTCTACAGTTGCCATGTCATTCTCCTTTCAATATGTGTTCAAGTAATCCTTCACAGCCTTCGGACACATCGCGCCAGGTGGCATCGAAGTTTCCCGTATACCACGGATCAGCGACCCCATTACCTGCCCTGTCTGTGTAATCGAGCAGGAGGCTGATCTTGCCTTCAGGATCGCCGCCCGTGATCCTTTTTATGTTGCGTATATTATTGTAATCCATGCAGATGATCATGTCGAAGCGGTCATAATCGCCTTTTGTAATCTGCCATGCCCTGTGGTTTCCGCAAAATACGCCCTTTTCCGCAAGCTTTCTTCTCGCAGGCGGATATACGGGATTGCCTATCTCCTCACGGCTCGTTGCCGCAGAGTCGATCACAAACCGGTCCTCCACACCTCTCTTTCGCACCATGTCTTTCAGCACATATTCAGCCATCGGACTGCGGCATATATTGCCGTGACATACGAATATTATTTTTATCATTATTTATTTCCCAGTAATCACGTATTTCCTCGGTGTCCACTTCGACCAGTACTTCATGCCGTTCACCGTCTTGTAGCATCGTACTCTGTAATAATACTTCTTTCCGCCTTTCAGTCCGGTGACTTTCTTGGACGTCGTAGTGTTGCTCTTGAACGTGAGTGTTTTTTCATTCTTTGTAAATGACTTGTCTGTCGCATACTGTAGCTGGTAACCAGTGTTCTGGAGCGTCCTCTTCTTCCACTTGACGGTGAACCCCTTGCTCCTCTTCAAGATAGACTTTATCTCTGTCGGTCTTGGATTGATCTTGAAGGTCTTTTCGATAGTTCCTTCATAAATACCTCTTCCGGTAAATATCATTGTAGCCGTGCCTACATTCGTGTTGTTCTCATATGACACTAAGTATGACGTACCGAAACTAAGTGTTTTCCCGTCCAGCTTTACAACAGGTACCTGTTTGATTACTTTGCCTGTGTAGACCTTGGAGCTTATCCCGGAGACTGTTGCTTTTGAGATAGAATGATCCTCCGTCAGAAGCTTATACTTTATTCCATTGTCTTTTGCATACATATGTGCAGCGGTTCCGTAGTTACAGTGAATTACCAGGTTATTGCACTCTGTAAAAGCATCTCTTTCGATTATCGTTACACTATCCGGAATAGTGATGCTTGTCAGACTGCTGCAGCCATAGAACGCTTCACGCTCAATTAATCCTACATTGGATGGGAGGTTAACACTTGTCAGACTGCTGCAGCCATAAAAGGTTCGCTGATATATGCACCCATCCGTTACACTGTCTGGAATCGTTATGCTTTTTAGACTGCTGCAGTCCGAAAAGACCTGTCCGCCAAGACTCGTCACACTATCGGGAATAGTAATGTTTGTCAGACTGCTGCAGCCAAAGAACGCATTCGTTCCTAGTGTTTTTACGCTATCAGGAATTATGATGCTTGTCAGACCGCTGCACCTGCTAAATGCACTTTCTCCTATACTCGTCACACTATTAGGAATTATAATGCTCGTCAAACCGCTACAGCCACCAAAAGCATTAAACTCTATGCTTGTTATCCCATCTGGAATTGTGATACTTGTCAAACCGCCGCAGCCGGAAAAAGCAGAAGAGCCTATATCTGTAACCCCATCTGGGATATCCAGACTTGTCAGACTGCTGCAGCCAAAGAATGCTGCCTTGCCAATACTTGTCACGCTGTCAGGAATAGTGACGCTGGACATATTGCTGCAGCCATCGAATGTACCGCCCTCTATGCTTGTCATATTGTTCGACAGTATTATACTTGTCAAACTCTTGCAGCCAAAGAACGCGAACGGTCCTATACTTGTCACGTTGTCAGGAATCTCTATATCGTTCGCTATTTCGCCCTGAACATATAATGCTCCAGCGTAAGCAAGTGGATTTGTAGAGTAGTTTTTTACATCATCATTATCGCAACCTGCTTGTGGAATGCCAAACTTTATGCCACACCATGCTGAAATATCATTGATATTTACTGCTTCAAGACTGTTGCAATCGATAAATGCATATTCTCCTACATTAGTAACACTGTCCGGAATCGTTATGCTTTTCAAATTACTGCATCCTGAAAATGCATAGCTTCCTATCGAAGCTACTCCGTCCTCAATAACGACGCTCCTAATATTATCTCTGTCATCTGCCCACGGAGCTGAGGACTTAGTGTAATCCGGCATAGATCCGGTACCGCTTATTGTGAGCATAATTTCTGTGTCTGTTTCCATCAGAGTCCAGCTCAAAGCTCCTGTCGTACCCGAGTCGATGACAGAAGCCGTACCTTCAGCGGAAGAGAAGGCGGTTGTCAAGGCCAGAGAAAACAGGATAGTCAATATTGTTAATATTAATCTTTTCTTAATCATGGTGTTCCCGCCCCCCTAAATATTTGTTCATTTAATAGCGTTGCAGAGTCTTAATAATGGCCTCTTTGCTTTCGGTCACAGGATAAGGCTTCCACAAAGTGGAAGGTCAAGTGGTTTTTCAAAAAAGATGTTATATTCCGGAGTCATCCCCGATAACACTGATTATGTGGTCGAAATTCGTACCACTTATCTCATACGCGTCTGCGATCCCGAGAAGTGCTTCACGATCTGCCCGCTTGCAGAACTTGAGCATCCTCTCCGCCTGACCGGACGGCTCTTCGGATCTGTCATAGCCTGTGCCTCGGTCAGGACTGTAGCTTACCGGCCATTGTCTGAATGTATCCGGGTCGACATAAATATCAATGTATTTTCCGTGAAAGCTGATATCGAACCAGTCCGTGCCGAAAGAGTACGCTCCTCCTTCGAGCGTGCCCTCTTTAAAGAAGCACTCCCTCGCGAAATAGCAGTTGTCCGCTTCGCTGAATCCTATCTTTACATACTTGTCTTTTCTTGTTGTGAACCAGGCTCCGCCGCTTCTGATCCTTTCGATCATTTCGCTTTTAAGCGCTTCTTTTTTGCTGCTCATTTCCTCACGCCCCTTTGCTTTCAGGTGATAATTCTGTCTGTATTTTACCATAATGCGCACCGGTGAATATATGCTATACTCATACTAACAGGAGGTGAACGATTATGCTTAACAAGTTTTGCAAGAAGCCCCTTTATGAAGTTACAAGAACGATGGCAAACGTGGCCATGGGCGTCGAAAAGGCGGATATGGTCATCAAAAACGCCAGATTAGTCAATGTATGTACCGCTGAGATCCAGGAAGGGATCGACGTGGCGATCGCAGAAGGCCGCATCGCTCTCGTAGGCGATGCCGCACACTGCATAGGTGAAAACACAAAGATAATAGATGCAACATGCCAGTATATCGCTCCGGGTTTCATGGATGCTCACATCCACGTGGAATCCGCAATGGTCACTGTCAGAGAATATGCCCGCGCCGTAGTTCCTCACGGAACTACCGGCATCTTCATGGATCCGCATGAGATATGCAACGTCTGCGGACCTGAAGGCGTAAAGGCCATGATAGATGACGGAAAGACAGTTCCTCTCAAGGCTATGTCAAACGTCCCGTCATGCGTACCTGCTGTGGCGGGATTCGAAGACACAGGCTCTCACATCGGTCCGGAAGAGGTCCGCGAGATGATGACATGGGACGGTATCATGGGTCTCGGAGAGATGATGAACTTCCCTGGAGTTATCTACGGGGATCCTAATGTCCACGGTGAGCTTGCCGAAACGCTCAAGGCTGACCAGGTAGTGACCGGTCACTACTCAGTTCCTGAGACCGGCCCGGGACTCAATGCTTTCATCGCTTCAGGCGTAAGATGCTGCCACGAATCGACCCGCGCCGAAGACGTACTCGAGAAGATGCGCCACGGAATGTACGCACTTATGCGCTACGGCAGCGCATGGCACGACATGCCTGTGATCATCCGCGCGATACTCGACAACAACGTTGAAGACCGCTTCGCCTGCCTCATTTCTGATGATACCCATCCTGATACGCTCATAAGCGAAGGTCACCTCGACCATATAGTACGCTGCGCCGTCAAGGAGGGCCTCGATCCGATAAAGGCGATCCAGTATGTGACGATCAACCCTGCAACATGCTTCCGCATGGATCACGAGATGGGAAGCATCACACCGGGCAAGTGCGCAGACATCGTGTTCTTCAACGATCTGAATGACATACAGATAACCCGCACCATCATCGACGGAGATGTTGTAGCTGAGAACGGTGTGCTTACAGCGGATATTGGTGATTCAAACTTCCCTGATTCGGTCTTCAACACGATGCACGTCGGTTACGAGATCACACCGGACAGCTTTAAGATCGCAGCACCTGAAGGTGCGGAAGGCAGCGTAAAGACCCGCGTGATCGAGATCATACCTAACCGCGTAGGCAACTACGAGAGAATAGTCGATCTGAAGGTTGAGGATGGCTTTGTTCAGCCTGACGGAGCTCAGGACATAATGAAGATGGCAGTGTTCGAACGCCACCACGAGACCGGCACAAAGGGCTGCGGATTCCTGAAGGGATTCGGATTCAAAAAGGGTGCGATGGCCCAGACAGTCTCGCACGATGCTCATAACCTGCTCGTTGCCGGTACAAACGATGAGGACATGGCTCTCGCCGCAAACACTCTCGTGGAGTGCGGAGGCGGAATGTGCGCTGTAGCTGACGGAAAAGTCCTGGCACTTGTTCCTCTCCCGATCGCGGGCCTGATGAACGACCTGCCGGCAGAAGAGATGGCAGACCTCATCAGCAAGCTCGATGCAGCGTGGAAAGAGATGGGCTGCGTCATCAACTCGCCGTACATGACGATGGCTCTGATCCCGCTGGCCTGCCTGCCGGAACTGAGGCTCACCAACCGCGGCCTCGTCGACTGCAGGACGTTCCAGTTTGTCGATCTGTTCGTTGAATAGGATGCCGGAACAAACGGCATGATGCAAAGCAATACAAAAGGCTCCGGAGTCAGCTCCGGAGCCTTTCGTCTACATTAATTAACAGATATTATCTACTGCAGCTGTTCTCTGATTTCCTCAGTCATCAGCTCTCTCTGGTACACGTCGGTGAGTACACCGAAGTACGAGAATATTGAACCTGATTCGAACAGTTCATCCTTTACGGTCAGACCTTCTTCGGTTATGATGTGGAGCTCGTTACCGTAAGTGCCTGTTTTGATGAGATTTCCGGACTCATCATAGAAGTCGAAAACAAATTCGATGGTGTCGCCTGTCTCGAACTGCTCAAGTCCCTTTTTCATGAAGAAGGATGTCTTTTCATCGTCCAGGCTGTATCCCACAACGCGGCCTGTAACTTCTTCTTCCGAATCTTCAGCGACCGGATCCCACTCTATGTGCAGGGTGATATTCTCGGTCCCGTTCAGTTTCGCCTTGACAGTTCCGCGATAGCTTACACCTTCATCAGTCACCATCGGGTCTTCAGCTTCGTAGCATACAACGTGGCCGTTTACACGGGCCCATACACCGTCCATGCTGACGAGCGGGTGACCGTCTCCGTCATCCTCACTGAAGTGCTCCTTACCTAAATACATAAGTCCGTCTTCAGTCTCGAGGTATGCGGCGATCTTGCAGTCGAGTATGGTGTCCCAGGTCTTTTCAGGAAGTTCAGGGAGATATCCGTCCGGAGTCTCTGTCACCGGGATGTCAACGAATACGTCCGCAGTATCATAGTCCTCAAAGCCTTTGATATACCACTTCTCTTCAGTGTAATCCTCGCCTAACTGTATTCCGAATAAACTGCGCTCATCAGAACTGCTGCTCATGCGCTGTGCCGCCATGATGCTGCAGAACCTGTCGAAGAAGTTGCGCTCTGTCTTGTAGTTGACAGCCTTCAGCTCCTCATACTCATAACGGTACATGGACAGATCCTTGTACGGGAAGTCTATGGCCAGACCGTTGATCCCGTCAGCTGCGTCACTGTTGGTGTATACGATGCAGGCTTTGGCCGTATCGGCGATCTTGTCGAGCTCCCCGTCACTCATTACCTGCTGCTTATAGTCCGCCTTTTTGAGGTTAGTGAGGTAGTTGATCATGTCTACCTGCTCCTCATCAGCGAACTGATATGAGCCTGAACGGGCAGCCGACATGTTGGCATACACGGCATGATTCTCAACTATTTCATTTGTTGCCTTCCTGTAAAGACCTTTAAGTTCATTATATACCGGTCTTACCAGCGTAAGGTCTACGAGCGAGAGCGTGCATTTAGGATCCGGCTTGCCTTCGTGCATAGCGCGCTGGCTCTGGTCGTATGAGCTTATCATCGACTTTCCGAATTCTTCAGTGCTGAGCGTAGGATCCTCTGCCAGCTTGCTGAATCCCGCGGTGTAGAACCAGCCGGTACCCGGCTCAGTCTCCTCAGATGCAAGATAGTAGTCCGCGTAAGGTTCGAGCTTATATGCATACTCGATATTCTGCATCAGGCAGGCATCAAATCCGATCAGGTCGAATTTCATATCTGCGTCTTTAATGGCGCTTAATATCTCTGATGCCTTCATCGTCATCTCATTATCGGTACGGTCGTTAAGACGGTCTACACCGTATCCGCTGGCAAATCCGCCGCCGTGATCCCACAGCACCAGCATGTACCTGTCAGCAGGGTAGTTTTTCTTTGTCCAGACTATGAAGTCCGTAAGGCTTTCCGGATATGACATGCATGTTGTGCTGTCAAGCATCTCTGCTGTCTCGATATTTCCTCCGCTGATCAGATATCTGCCGACAGTGGAGTCATCAATGCCCGGAGTGAACCATCTGTCTGAACCGCCTGCCTGTACAACAAAGTCGAGACCTTCGCCCTTTGCCGTCGCATCCTTCATCTGCGAAAGATTGATTGAAGCCATGCCTCTGTCATCCTCAAGGTCGGAGCCGATGATGTACTCCATCACAACGACTTTTTTGACCCCGGAATGATCAGGGAAGAAATAATCTCTTGTACGCTGCTTATCGACTATCTCTTTGTAGTCAGCTCCGAGTGTGACATCGCGTCCGATGATCTCATCACTGTCCGTTACCGATTCCAGCTGCCTGAGCGTATCTTTAAGCATGTACTCTGTAACCGGTCTGAAAGGATGAACGATCACCGTTATGAAGAAGCATCCGATGATAAGCGCTGCCAGCTCTGCTGCGGAAATAACAAACACAAGGGCTTTCCTGATCCTCTGCTGTGCAGGGGTGCGCGGCTTTTCAGGCGGGAACACAGGTTTTCCGAGATAAACATTCTTTTTCCCGAAGGCCAGTATAATCAGGAAGATTATCGGCATCAGAATGAGGCCCAGCCCAAACCACTTGCTTTTTCCGAACTGCCTTGCAAGTCTCCAGTACAGGCGTGCGAGGAATACGCCGTATACGATAAGAGCTACAAGGGCCATTACATAGGAATATATGTTGTCCATTCCCAGGTACCTTGATGTAAGGAACATGGCAATAGTGATCACCGCCGGCCTCCAGAACGACCTCATGTAGCGGAACAGATCCGTAGACATTTCCATGTCTCCCAGGAGCGGGATGATGGCAAAGTATCTCCTCTTTCCCATCTTTCCGAGGATCCTGTAGTAGCACACGATCTGGATCAGTAAAGGTATTGTCCAGACTGTATAATCTCTGAACAGATATGTAGCCAGCATTCTATTTGTCCTCCTCGTTCGGTTTTATAAGATCAATTATTTTCTGCTTTTCATCACGCAGATAGTTTTTTACACCTGTATTTTTTACCTCGCTGCCTTTTACAAGGTCTTTGACTGCACTGTACTTGTCTGCAACAGAAACCACCACTCCCTCTATGGAGTTAGGGGCTTCGCTTTCCCCGGCCGGCCACATGTGCCTCTCAATGATGTCTTCTGTCTTTTCAGGCATCTCGCCCACGATGTTCCTTGCGACTTCCACCGAGTCTTTCGGATGCTCCCTGCTGCACTCTTTTGCAGATGAGAATTTCTCGCTGCGGCCCAGGATGCCGAGATCGTGACAGAGAGCGCCGACCACCACTGCCGGTATACTTACCTTTATGTTCAGCTTTCTGAGCGCATAACAAATCATGACGCTCGAAAAAGCGACTCTGAACGTATGCTCGCCGACCGTTGACCACTGATGGTGAGTCTGCTTGAAAGCCTTTTTCATCTCTTCTGACTGCAGCACATCATTGCCGTAACGCATAAGGTCTCCCTTGATGCGGTCTTTGCGGTCCTCGCGTTTTTCCCTTATTTGTTTGTGAATGGTGCTTTCGTAATAAGGCGTTCTCATAAGAATATTATTGTATCACATGTAATGTTAACCGAGAAACTCTCTCATTTCGTCAAGCCTTCGCGCAGCCTCGCTGCGTCCCATCTGATATACCCTTTCGAGTTCGTCAGGATCTTTCTCGGTACGTCCTATTCCGGGATCCTCAGGAGGTCTGATCACAAACACCTCTCCAAGAGCCTCTTTGCGTTCGATCTCATCCATCTGATTATTATAAACGATGTGTCTGACCGCCATGGCCCTGCCCATTGCCGGGTACTTCCTCAGCACCAGCTTCACGAGCGGAACTATCGGGCTCTTCTTCTTTCTGTATCCCTTTGCTCTGGTCAGAACTATGACATTCCTGTTATAGCCCTGCTCCTCCATGTATTCATAAGGGACCGAACACACTATGCCTCCGTCGAGCATCTTGTAACCGTCAACGGAAACTATGTTGGACACGACCGGCATCGACGCCGAAGCGCGCATCCACTCTATGTCTTCCGGTCCGCCGTCAGTGCATTTGTGGAATCTTACTTCCCCGGTCACGACATCGGTGGCGCCGATATAGAACTCCATCGGATCGTTTTTGAAAGTCTCCGTGTCGAACGGGTCAAGCACTTCCGGCATGGTATGATAGCAGAATTCCGCTCCGTATAAATCCCCGGTTTTGATCAGCGATCTGAGACTGCAGTAACGCCAGTCTTTGCTGTACTTCTTGTTGTACCTGATCGCTCTTCCGATCTGACGGGATTTGTAATTGCAGCCGAAGGTCGCTCCCGCGGAGATTCCTGCCGCGCCGTCGAAGCTTATCCCGTTCTCCATAAAGACGTCGATCACTCCGCAGGTGAACATCCCGCGCATCGCTCCGCCTTCAAGCACCAGCCCTTTTCTCTGTGTTCCCATTTACCCTTCTCTCTTTCGTGACAGAACATACCTGAACCAGGCTGCATACTCAGGTCCCAGTTTCTCAACGAGCGCTTCTGCCTCTTCAGGTTTTGCGGATGCCGCGTACAGGCACTGCTGGGCGATCTGGTACTTTCTGGCGACCGTCATGCGGGCCAGTTCTTCGTCCGTGTATCTGCCCAGATCCGCCATCTCCTCCTGCGCGCGGAAGAACCTTATAAACGCCTCTGTGGTCTCACGCCCCACGATAGGTTCGATCAGCGCAAAATCATTGTCCGAGCTGTCCAGCACGCGCGATACCATCTCCCAGCGGCGCGGGTCGGCATAGCCTTCCGAGCCTGTGTAGACCGTTCTGAGGTAGAGGTCGTTGTTCGCGAGGAATTCCATGACGTAAGGATTGATCCTCTTTCTGACAGCCCACGGCATCCAGTTCTCAACGGTCGTCTTTATATAGATGTGTGCGAATCTTCCGAACAGCGGCTCCGCGAGATCGTGCGCAACGCTTGATTCATTCCTGTCGTTTCCGGCAGCTACTATGCGCGCGTTTTCAGGCAGCGGCCAGCGGTTGTTCACAAAGCGTTCCAGAACTATCTTAAAGATAACGGCCTGGGTCTGCTTCGTTGCATTCGTCAGTTCGTCAAAGAACAGAATGTGCAGCTCTCCGTCCTCGCACAGGCGCTCAAGCTTTACCAGCCACACCGGCTTTATGTCTATGATCTCATCTGTCGACTCGTTGTATACAGCGCGCCCGTTTATGGTCTCAGGTGTTTCGTTTACAAGTTCTATGTCGAGCACCTGCGGATCGATCTCCTTTACACGGTCGCTCTTTCCGTCACCGGTAAGTCCGTGTATGAACACCGGGATGTCCGCTTTGACGAAAGCTCTGATCATATCGAGTTCATCGTGCTCTTCTATATGATAGGATGCGCCCTGCTCCGCCGGCATGGCTCTATCGTCCTCTTCAGCCAGGAGTTCCCCTATGAAGTCTTCATCAAGATACGAAGCTGCCTCTTCGCGGCTCATCCCTGCAAACAGGGCTCTGCCGCATACCAGAAGCTTGTTGATCTCATCGTAATACCAGCGGATCGGTCTTACCTCGAGAAAGATCTCTTCAGCTGAATTGGCTACACTTCCGTCGGAAAACTGAACGTAGCCGCTGACCGTCTCCTCGGTAACAGGGATCCTGACGATCTGTTTGGCTCCGAGCCTGTAGACGTCTCTCTTTTCTCCGGCTATCGTATAAGCCGTTCCCGTCTTTCTGAGCGTGCCTTCATGATACTGTTTCTCCGCCATGTCGCGCATGGAGGTCTCAAGCAGGGCATACGGGAACGAGCCCAGCTCTGCCGTAACGACATCTCCTATTTCACGCGAGTGTCTGAGGAGCTTCTCATCGCCCGGCTCCAGAAGAAGCGCCGGCCTTACCGCGCAGATGCCGTACCTGTGGTCGCGGCCGAATCTGTCTACGCAGTCTTCGCCCGACAGGAAGTAATTAGCGCAGTTTTCACTGAGAGTGAACCCGTCATCAGGCATAGTGCTCAGAACGAGATCGCTGGCCTGTGCTGTAGTTCCGACTGCTCTGAAGAGCGGCAGCGGATTATCGAACAGCTGTCTATGTGACAAGAAAATCGATTTCATATTTGTTTATCTCCTCAGGTTTTTTAACGTATATCACTTTACCGCCGGGCGGATCCACCGGCATGTCGCTGTACACAAGCCAGATTGCGTCGCATCTGGTTTCAGGCATGTCCGCATATCCGTCCGTGAAAACTATCTTTGTCTCGGCATCACCGGTGAAAGCCTTTACGGCTGTTTCAAAATTCGTTCCTCCGGCGCCCTTTATCTCCAGTGTTGCTATGTCTTTTTCGGAATGGATCTCCTGGAATCCGTAAAACTCTGTGTCAAAGCATCCGACTCTGACTACCGCATCCTCTCTCAGCAGATCCTTCACTGCTCTTACGAAAGCCCTCAGAAGGTCCTTGTCGATCGAAGCACTCGTATCCAGAAGGATCTCTGCATGCGGCATGGGATAAGGCCTGAACTGCTCGATGAGGATGCCGTCTCTTATCCTGTCCGCAGGGAACCAGTCATAGTCCAGCTGAAGGCTCGGCTCAAGAAGGTCCGACAGCCCCGCGACCGCCTGGGCCAGACCCGGATCCTCGATCTCACGGTCCTGCGCGCCCTGCATGTCTCCAGCCTGCCTGTTCTTGTCTTTATTCTGCACCGGTATGAGGACCGTCACATCGGATTCCTCCTCTGATGACTTTTCCTCTTCGGTCAGCTCCGACTCATCCCTTTCAGCCTTTTCATAGAGGACCGAATACATCTCCTCCGCGCTCAGGGTCTTTGCGTCCTTCTGCCGGAAGATGTTTACCGGAGGTTCAAAGCCATCGGCCAGAAGGAGCTCGTTGACAACCGCGGCGCATGCAAGATCCCAGATCTTCCGGTCACGGCCCTTTCCCCTCTGCTGATGGGCAAGCTGTATGTGCATCAGCTGCTGCGCGATCAGATAGGCCTGCGCGCCCTGCGGAAACTGCCTCATGCTGCGGCTGTTGTAGTAAACGGTCTTATCGCTGTATCCGGTGGGATCTGCTCCGGGGCTGTTTTTGAACTCGACTACATTCATGAGGTCCGTCCACTCCGGGCATTTCTCCAGAATATTCTGTTGTGTCTCCTGTAAATCGAAACGATAGTCCATATCAGAACAGTTCTTCGTAATACCGCCTGTCTTCATCCTTGAACACATTGAAGATCACTCTGTCCATGGCGTCCGGATCCTCTGCAAGCCACTCCGAGACAGTGCTTACGGCTATCTCAGCGGCGCGCTTATTAGGGAAGTGGAACACTCCCGTAGATATGCAGCAGAACGCCACGCTTTTCAGGCCGTTTTCCCTGCACATATCCAGCGTGTTCCTGTAGCAGTCGGCCAGATCCTCCTCAAGTTCCGGCGTCAGCTCATACTGTACTATAGGCCCGACGATATGAATGATCTTCTTTGAGGGAAGATTATATGCATCTGTCAGCATCGGCACTGCCGTAGGCTGCTCATACGCATCTCCGAATCTCAGCCTGAGCGATCTCATGCGCCTGCCGCAGTCTTCGCGAAGCTGGATGCCTGCGTAAGTATGTATGCAGTTATCTATGCACGCATGCATCGGAATATAACAGCCCATCATCTGGGAATTTGCCGCATTGACTATCGCGTCAGCTGCGATCCTTGTGATGTCGCCCTGCCAGACCGATATCTTATCTGCGAACGGATGTCTGCTGCCAAGAGCATCCTTTACAGTCTCCATATCTCTTATATTGACCACGCCCTTCTCGAGAGCCCGGCCTTTAAGATAAGCATCCTGCGCTGCAAGCACTGCATCTGAAACCGGCTTCGGATCTCTGATGTTCATCAGCGACCTTAGCAGATACCTCTTTCCTTCCATATCAGACGGTATCCTCACCCGTCTGTATTCAGGTGCCTCCGCCTTGAAACTGTCGACCAGATAATCCAGCCGTTTTTCCTGTACCGATCTGTTGTCCATATGTCTCTCCACTCCTATTCTTCCAATTTATATAATACCATACCCAAAAGAAAAAGAGCCGTTCATTCGAACGACTCTCTGCTGATGTTATTAATGGCTTACAGGCCCTCTTCCATGCATCAGATCTCGTTTCTGATCATGTCCTCGAAGGACTCGCGTCTGACGACCAGCTCTGCCTTGCCGTCTTTTACCATGACCATTGCCGGTCTCGGTACCCTGTTGTAGTTGGAGGCCATGGAATAGTTATACGCACCTGTGGTGAGAACAGCTATCAGGTCTCCTCTCTCAGGTCTGGCGATCATTATGTTTTCCGCTATCCTGTCGCCGCTCTCGCAGCATCTTCCTGCGATCGTACATTCGTAGTCTGCAGGATCATTCATCCTCGAAGCATTGAGGACCGTATACTGCGATTTGTACAGAGCATATCTCGGATTGTCGGTCATTCCGCCGTCCACTGTGACATAGTTGCGGTATCCGGTAACTTCCTTGACCCCGCCGGTCGTATACAGAGTTACTCCCGCATCAGCCACGATGCTGCGTCCCGGTTCCATGAAGACAGCATCCAGTGCAAAATCGTGCTCCTTTAGTGCAGCGTTCAGATGATCTGCGACTTCTCTGATCCTGGCAGGAATGTCCGAAACCGGATCGTCCTCCGTGTATCTCACGCCGAATCCGCCGCCGATGTTGAGCACTTTTATGCTGTGTCCCAGCTCATCCCTGACCTTTGACGCATAGCTGATCAGGATCTCCACCTGCCTGTTGAACGAGTCGCTCTCGAATATCTGGGAGCCGACATGGCTGTGGAATCCGGCCACCTCTATGCTGCCGCACTCCAGCGCAGCTTTTACAAAGCCGTCCGCCTGTCCTGTATCGATAGGAACACCGAACTGTGAATCCACCTTTCCTGTATTGATGGCCTCGAGTGTATGAGGGTCGAGTCCGCATGTGAGTCTCAGAAGCACCTTCTGCGTTACGCCCGCTTCTGTTGCGACCCGGTCAAGGACTTCAAGCTCGTTGAAGTTATCGACCACGAAATATCCGATGCCGCTTCTGACACCGTATTCGATATCCGCATCGGTCTTATTGGTGCCGTGGAAGAACATCTTCGATGCAGGGAAACCCGCTGCAAGAGCTGTGTAGATCTCACCCGGCGACACGACATCAACGCACATTCCCTCAGATTCCACCAGAGGGTAAACGCCCTTGAAGCACAGCGCCTTGCTCGCATAAAGAGGAGCAGACGCCGGTCCGAAGCACTCGTGCATCGCATCGACATAAGTCCTGCAGTTTCTGCGGATCACGTTCTCGTCAAGTATGTAGAGCGGAGTGCCGAATTCTGCTGCAAGTTCTGCAGTATCCAGTCCGCCAACGGCCAGATGACCTTTTTCATTTACGGTCAGATTATCATAAAGCATAACTTCTACCTTTCAGTCTCTGTTTCCGTTGAACGGCTTTACAGCATATGCGCGAGAAGCTCTTCTCTCGTATGGTGCGAGAGATATGCAGGCGGTACATCGAAGAGTGTACGGGCACCGCTCTGTCCCTCACTGTTCATCCTGTAAGCAGCGCGTGCTGCGGCTGCAAGGATGCTGCCGGTGAAGAACGGATTCGAGTCGAGATTCAGAGTGAATTCCACTGTGTTGTTGAACTCGCTGTCCAGTCCGGTGAGACCGCTTCTGATAACGCTGCCGCCGTGCGGAAGTCCGCTGTGATCTCTGTCGAGCTCTTCCTGTGTAATGAAATTTACAGTCGTATCATAAGGCTCAAAGTAGTTAGGCATTGTCTTGATCGCCTCTTCAATGGCAGCCTTGTCTGCGCCTTCCTCTGCAACGACCCAGCATTCCCTGAGGTGCATCTGACGCGCAGTGAACTCAGGATGCTCGTTGTTCCTGACGCTTTCCACAGCAGCTTCTACCGGCACTGTGTACTGCCTTGCATCCTTAACGCCCTCGATCCTTCTTATCGCATCGGAATGTCCCTGGCTGACTCCGCGTCCCCAGAACGTATAGCTGTCGCCTTCAGGAAGCGCTGAGTCTGCGAGGATCCTTGCAAGTGAGAAGTATCCCGGATCCCATCCGCAGGATATGATCCCTACCTTGCCTGCAGCCGATGCTGCAGCATCCACGTTTGCGAAATGCTCAGGTATGTTGGCGTGATTGTCAAAACTGTCTATCACATTGAACTGTGCAGCCAGTTCAGGCGTCATCCAAGGCAGGTCTGTAGCGCTTCCGCCGCAGATGATCACAACGTCCAGATCATCCTTCATGGTGCTGATCTGACCATATGGCAGTACAGGTGTCCCCGTAACAGTGTTTACTGATGAAGGATCTCTCCTTGTGAATACAGCTGCAAGCTCCATATCTTCAGAGCGGGTAACAGCTGCCTCAACTCCTCTTCCTATGTTTCCGTATCCGGCAATACCTATTCTTATCATCGTTTTCACCTGTTCTTATTCTGTCCTTTCTCCGGTCCCATTGATATATGTAATGTTTATCCCCTTATATATCTACCCGCTTCAGTCTGCAAGCAGATCATCCATATTGTAAAGTCCCGCAGGCTTTCCTGCAAGGAATCTCGCTGCAGCGACCGCTCCGTCAGCAAAAAGTGCTCTGTCGTGCGCCTGATGTGTCACACTGATGGTCTGTGTGTTGGTTCCGAACATCACCTCATGAGTGCCGACGATGTTTCCCATTCTGACAGCGCTTATGCCGATCTCGTCAGGCTCGCGCTTTGCCATTCCCGATCTTCCGAGATTGTAGTGCAGCTCAGGTCTTGCCTCACGCACTGCATCCGCAAGCATGATCGCGGTACCGCTAGGTGCATCCACCTTTCTGTTGTGATGGGTCTCTACTATTTCGATATCGCATGCGCCGAACTTGGCAGCCACTTCTTTTACGACCTTTGCAACGAGCGCAACTCCTACAGACATGTTGGCTGACTTGAAAACAGGAACGCTTTCGGCCGCCTTAGCTATGCAGGCCATCTCTTCTTCAGTCTGTCCTGTTGTGCAGACGACTGCAGGGAGTCCTCTTTTCACGCAGTAGTCCATAAGCTCAGCCGTGACCGTGTGATGCGAGAAATCGATGACCATGTCAGCAGGTCCCTGATATGCGTCCAGAGTGAGATATGCTCCGTCAGCTCCCGTAGGGGTCACTCCTGCGATTACTTCCATATCATCTGTCTGTGCGATGATGCGGGCAAGTATTGTGCCCATGGCACCGTCGCTGCCGTTTATTATTACTTTCATAAGTGGATCCTTCCTCCGTCAGTCCTCGATGATACCCAGATCGACCATAGCCTTGCGAAGTCTCTGAAGGTTAGGCTCTTCCATACGGTACAGCGGCGATCTGATGATAGGATCGCACCAGCCCATCATTGCGAGAGCTTCCTTGACAGGAATAGGGTTGACTTCGCAGAAGAGCGCCTTGACCAGTTCGTTGTACTTGCACTGCAGAGCGGCTGCACCGGCAGTGTCGCCTTCCCAGAACTTCGTGCAGATCTCCCTGGTCTCAGCAGGGATCACGTTCGACAGTACCGAGATAACGCCCTTGGCTCCCATCGACAGGAACGGTACGATCTGGTCGTCATTGCCTGAATAAACGTCGAGCTTGTCACCTGCAAGTGCAAATGTGTCTACGATCTTTGAGATGTTGGAGTTGGCTTCCTTGATCGCTGCTACTCCGTCGATCTCAGCGAGTTTTACGTATGTCGACGGCTCTATGTTAAGTCCTGTTCTCGAAGGAACGTTATATGCGATGATCGGCACATCGCTTACGCTTGCATACTCGTTGAAGAGCTTTACCAGGCCATTCTGAGTAGCCTTGTTGTAGTACGATGTGACTATCAGGCACGCATCTGCTCCTGCATCGCTGGCATACTTTGTAAGCTGCTTACCGTACTCAGTGTGGTTTGAACCTGTTCCTGCAATGATAGGAACTCTTCCGGCAGCTCTTTCTACGGCATAGCTTATGCAGGCCTTGTGCTCTTCGTCTGTAAGAGTTGAGCCCTCTCCTGTTGTACCGGCTATTACGAGTGCATCGATACCCGACTCGATCTGCCAGTCGATCAGTGCTCCGAACTGATCGAAATTGACTCCGTCCTCTGTCATAGGTGTGATAAGAGCAGTTGCGACTCCTTCGAAAATAGTGTTTGTTCTTGCCATTGTAATTTACCTCCTCATTTTGAATAATGGTCCAAGAATGAGATGAGGCTATCGGTCAGATAAATAAGAGACTGTCTTGACTTAATAAAAAGAGCAGCTGACACGGATCAGCTGCTCATGACAAATCAAATCAAAACAAAACTCTGAATGCTTATCATGGATAGCGCTCCGCGTGTTCGCGACAGTCGTACGGATATTATCCGTCCGCCCAGATCAGTCGGCTATGCAGTCCTCCCTCACTTCGGCATCTGCCCCTTTCACCTGCTGCGCTCTGCACAGCTCTGCAGCGGTTACTGATGACTGGATGCAACCTCTATCTCGATTGTTGAATTGTAATATTATTTTGCTGCAATGTCAATGTTTAGCGCACAAACTCTGCGTACAATACTCTGACAGCCTCTTCAAAATCACCGGCTTCCACGCCGATAATGACATTGATCTCGTTGGTGCCCTGGTTGAGCATCTTGATATTTACACCATTGCTTGCAAGCGCATTGCAGATCCTTGCGGATACACCGATGGACTTATGCATCCTGCGTCCTACTACTGCTATAAGAGCGATCTTATCCTCAACGATCACTTCATCCGGCTTGAGCTGACGTCTGAATTCCTCAAGAACATCGTCCAGCTTATCCTCAAGCTCCTTGCTCTCGATTACCATGGACAGCGAGTCGATGCCGGTAGGTATGTGATCGAAATTGATCTTCTGATCCTCGATGATGGCCAGAGCCCTGCGGACGAATCCGAGCTCTTTGTTCATCATGTTCTTGTAGATCGAGATGACCGTGAAATCAGGCTTGCCTGCGATACCGCTGATAATATATTCTCCATCAGCTCCGCCTTCACGGGAAATTACCGTGCCCGGATCTTCAGGCGCATTTGTATTCCTGATATTGATCGGGATGCCGGCCATTCTTGCCGGGAACACTGCGTCTTCATGGAGAACGCTGGCTCCCATATATGAAAGCTCTCTGAGCTCTGCGTATGAAATATACTTGATCGGAAGCGGTGAGCTGACTATTCTCGGGTCTGCCATGAGCATGCCCGAAACGTCTGTCCAGTTCTCGTACATAGAAGCGTCTGCTGCGCGTGCTACGAGAGAGCCTGTCACGTCAGAACCGCCTCTTGAGAGCAGGCATATCTCATCCGTGCCTTCGTATCCGCCGTAGAATCCCGGGAATACCGCGTGCTCGTGCTTGCCGAGCTCCGCTCTGATCGCCTCGTTAGTTTCCTCGACCTTCAGTCTTCCCTTTTTATTGAAGATCACGAGATTCTTGGTATCAACAAAATCATAGCCCAGATACTCTGCGATCAGTCTGGCGGAAAGATACTCTCCGCGGCTTACGATATACGCTTCGGAGCAGCCTTTCTCGATATTGGCTGCGATCTCATCAAACCATGCCTCCAGGTCTGTGGCCAGACCGAGACCCTCAGCGATCGACGTATATCTCTCTTTAATAGCTCCGAAAAGCTGATCGTACGGCATGTTGCCTTCCGCCTGAGCGTTCAGCATGATCAGCATGTCCGTCACCTTGTTGTCGTTCTTATGCCTTTTGCCGGGAGCCGAAACGACTACATAGCGTCTCTCCGGATCAGCCTCGACTATCGCTTTTATTTTTCTGAGCTGGTCCGCATCTGCTACTGATGATCCTCCGAATTTGATTACTTTGACTCCCATTTGATTCCTCCTAGTCTCTTTTACTCTTGATTATTATTTAGCCATATGCCCAATAATACGACTGTTGGACTCATAACGCAAATTTTATGTGTTTATCTTTTCAGACAATTTCATACTGCAGAAACTCGCTTTTGAGCCTCGTGCCTTCATTTATTCCCTCAGGCAGAAGTGCCCGCGCAATGAAAACAGGCTCCTCGTTCTTATCTGTATCTGTCCTCTGCAGCCATGCATAGTCGCCGTCGATACGTATGACAACGTAATACTTCGTTTCCATAGAACACTCCAATCTTTAATTATTGTCAGATAAGTCAAATAATGCGGCTTATGTTTTCCTCGCGCAGATCGTGCGGCTCTTTCTGATCTGTCGCATATCCAAGAGCCAGTGCAACTACGAAGTCATATCCTTCCGGACATCCCAGTCTGGATCTCAGCTCATCTGCCTTCTCTCCCTTGAATGCCGGAAGCGGCAGACCCAGGATAACGCTGCCTACGCCCAGACCTTCTGCCGCCAGTGCCATGTTCTCCACCGCGATACCGCAGTCCACATGTGTCCAGGAGAAGTCTTTCTCTCCAAAGATGAAGACTACTGTCGGCGCATAATAGAAGATCTGAAACTCAGGATCTTTGAAGCGCGGGCTGCCGGCAGCTGCAGACATTTCTTTTGCCGCCTCGTCGTGCACCTCCTGAATGAGCTTTTCATTCTGCACTACGGAAAAATGCCACGGCTGCCTGTTCCTTGCACTCGGTGCTTCGAGTCCTGCTTTCAGGATAGCAGCCAGAACATCTTCCGGCAGCTGGTCTTTCTTATAAACTCTGTGCGACCTGCGGTTCGATATAGCCTGTAATACTTCCATTTCCGTTACCCTCTCATTCCTCATTTATGTCTCTGTACAGCTTGTTTATAGATGCCTGAGCATGTTCCGAAATATGCTTGTTTATTATGTGGTCTCTCAGATCCCTGATCGCCAGCATCTCATCCGCAACATCCTCCAGCCGGTGTTTCCCGCGGGATATATAGCTGATCATCCTTTCTGCGGTGAAATCGGTGTTCATCTCAGCACAAATCAGCCGGGTGAATGCCTCCGGATATCCTTTGCGAAGCATCAGTTCATAAAGCAGTTTACTCTTCTCACTCATACGGTCTTCCGTTATATCAGTATGCCTTCCAGGTGGTCACACTCATGCTGTATTATCTGCGCGATGTATCCGCTGAATGTCTGGGTGTGCTCAGCGAATTTCCTGTCGAGATACTTGACTGTGATATGTTCATATCTCTTCGTTTTTCTCACCCCGGGCAGAGAAAGGCATCCCTCTTCGGTCTCATACTCTCCGGACTTTTCAATGATGACCGGATTTATCATAACGATACCGGCAAAACCGGTCGATACTATAATGATCCTCTTCCGGTATCCGATCATATTCGCAGCCATGCCAACGCAGCGTTCGCGGTTGGCCCTTAAAGTATCCTCAAGATCCTGCGCGACCGGCAGATCGGCCTTTGTCGCCACTTCGGATTTCTGATTCAGAAAGAAAGCGTCCCTGACAATAGGTTTTATCATTTATTTACTCCTGTTCCGCCGGAGACAGGGGACGGTTCTCTGTCTCCTCTCTGTCTCCTGCGCTCCTCATATCCATAATACCATATCCGGAGCATGCAAAATGCCCCGAAGTTTATATCCTCCGGGGCATTGATCATATAGTTTCGAATCCCGCGACTTTGTAGCCGGTACCTTTTAGAGCCCGGACAAAATCGTCCTCCGTTTTTTCTTTCTTTGCGAGCACTTCTGCTCTGTGGCGGCCGAGATTTACATGCGCCCATGTGTCTCCCTGCGCATTGATGGCATTCTCGACATTTGCCGCGCAGTTGCTGCACTTCATGCCGTCTATCGTAACGATATATCTGAATGGATAGTGGGATTCATCTGTGTCTTCCACGCGCTTCGGAAGCACGGTTTCCGCGCTGCCGCAGCAGCTTGACTTCGCCTTTCCCCTTGCCTTCTGAACAGTGCCATAGACAGCATATGCGATCAGAAGTATTCCGATTATTATTATCAGCTTTGCAGTCATAAGTTTTTCCTTTCTGCTCCGGGAGACAGAGAACCGTCCCCTGTCTCCTATTCTGTGCCTTTGAGGGCCTCTACCATGTTGATCCTGCGGTTCTTCCTTGATATCATCCAGCCCACGATCAGTGCTACTCCCAGATTCAGGGCTGTAGCCAGCATTATGCTGACCGGTCCGACCATAGTCTCCATCTCATATTCGCCTGCCAGCAGGTTCATCAGATAGTTCAGCGCCCATATGCCCGAAGGGATACCGAGCAGAGTCCCTGCCACGGCTATCCACAGGTTCTGGGAGATCAGCAGGCGCCCGATCGCTTTGTTCCTGAAGCCCAGCACCTTAAGCGTCGCCATCTCACGGTAGCGCTCCATATAGCTCATGATCCCGAGGTTGTACAGCACGATCAGACACAGCAGCACCGACGCAACTATGAGAACGATAATGAAGAAGTAGAATATCTCCATGAACGCATCGAACGAGTCTATGATATCCTGTTTGCTCTGAATGCTCGTAATATTGCCGCTGGCAGCGATCTGATCCTTGGCGGTCATTGTATACACGCTGTTTATCCTGTATTCCTCGCTGTCAGTCAGGCCAATCGATTCCGCATACTCCTCAGTCATGGAGATACTTTCTGTAAGAGACCCGTTGATGCCGCTTATCAGAATTTCATAGCTCTCATCCGTACCGTACGGTTCTACTGTCACGACATCCCCGGGCTTCGCGTCAAAGTCCCTTGCAAGTCTTTTGCAGATTAGAGCGCCTTCTTCAGGCAGAGGGATGATGTTTGAGTCCTTATCAATGAACCTGTACATATCATGCGTGATGTTGTAGACATCAACAGAGACCGTTTTGTCCCCGACCTTGGAGCTTACGGAAGCGCTGTAGTCCCCATCGAGCTCATCAGCAAGTTTTACAGCGTCTTCATTATCCGCATCCGATGACATGAAGATTTTGGTAGCATAAGCCGCAGTCCCGTCATAGAAGGTGTCCAGGAAGTTATCCATAGTCTGGTTCATGCCGAACGACGCAACCAGCATGAGCATGCAGCCGAAGGTGCCGATGAACGACATGGCGCTGCGTGATTTGTGACGGAATATGTCTCTGAGATTCCATTTGGTGCCGAATCTCATCCTGCGCCAGAGTGCTGTTCCTTCAAGAAACAGCCTGTGGATATGCTTCGGAGTGTACGGACGGAGAGTCTCTGCCGCCGTTCCGCGAAGAAGATCCTTAACGGACAGATATCCCACGAGTATCGTGAGCAGGACTATCGCCAGCACCACTGCCCATATCCACACAGGAATATGCACCGTCCAGTCAGGCATAACAAAATAAGTGCCCATCATGCCATCCTGCGACATTACCATCCTGCAGAGCAGATAACCCAGTACGATGCCCAGCACAGAGCCTGTAAGGGAAATGACAACCGCATACGAAGTGTAATGCCGTATTATCCTTTTGTCCCTGAAACCGAGCGCCTTGAGCGTACCTATCTGCGTTTTCTCACTGATAGTGATCCTGTTCATGGTGGTTATCATCGTCAGTATCGCTATCGCAAGGAAGAGTACCGGCAGGACCGCTCCCATCGTTTTGCCCTCGTTCATCTCGCCTCTGGATTCTGCATACGATACATTCTCATCTTTTGTAAGTATGAGCAGGGAGCGTCCGAGAGCTTCGTCTACGGCTGTCTGTATCTCCTGCTTGTCCATGGACGAGTTTACATTCACCTGGCAGAAAACTTCATCGCAGGCCTGCTTGACAGCAACGCTCATGATATCGTCATCGATATCGGGTTCCTCTTCTCTTATCTGCTTTTCGATCACCTTCCTCAGCATTGCCGGGGAGGCATAGACGTATCCGTATGTATCGAAGTCAGGCATCACCTGCGACTCATCGCGAACGCAGATGAGATATTCTGCTGATTCGATCAGGCCCCTTACGGTACCCGTGAACTCCATGTCCTCGAAAGTAACAGTCAGCTTATCTCCCGGCTTTATTCCGTTCTGATGAGCGTATTTATCCATCAGCCAGAAGTCGTCCGCATCCCACCGGTCATACTCCCCGCCTTCCATCAGAACAAAACCTGATGTATGCTCGCTTTCTGTCACAGTAAGAGCGAGCTGATCGTCAGAGTCCATGACATCGGCATTTACAGAAAGAAATCTGCTGACGCCTGCCACTCCTTCAAGATCTCTTATCTTGTCTACATCAGCGGATGATATCCCGTCCTCATCTATTATTCTGTAGTCGGCAAAACCGCAGTCCCTGAAAAAGGCTCCGGTGTCTTCACCAATAGTCACCCATTCAGCATTGAAGCCTACGAAAACACCCACGCCCAGAGCGATCAGAAGTATCATGGAGACGAACTGAACTTTATATACCTTTGCGGTCCTCCACAATTTACGTCTCAGCATTACCAGTCCACCTCTTCCGCTGACAACGGAGTCAGCTGTTCATCGACAGATGTGACCCTGCCGCTCCTTATGTGTATTACAACATCTGCCATCTTTGCGATATTCTGATTGTGCGTTACGATGATTATCGTCTTGCCGTATTCTCTGGCCATCTTCAGGAGAAGCTTAAGCACTACAACACCTGTTTCGGAATCGAGTGCTCCTGTAGGCTCATCGCAGAGCAGGATGCTCGGATTCTTGGCCAGTGCCCTGCAGATGGAAACTCTCTGCTGCTCACCGCCGGACAGTTCATGCGGGAACTGATGAGCATGATCATCCAGCCCGACTTCAGCCAGCAGTTCTTTCGCGCTCATGTGGTCCGGTGCTATCTCTTCTACAAGTGAAATGTTTTCCAGAACGGTAAGCGTCGGTATCAGGTTGTATGATTGGAATACAAAACCTACTTTTGCCGCTCTGTAGTCTGCCAGTTCATCGCTGGAAAGAGTGGATATATCAGTGCCGTCCACGATTATAGTGCCGCTTGTAGGATTATCCAGGCCGCCGAGAAGATTGAGAAAGGTACTCTTTCCGGCCCCGGAAGGACCGAGAATGACCACGAATTTTCCGCTGTCGATCTCCAGATTCACATCAGCCAGAGCGTTCTGGACATGGTCACCTGTCACGTATGTCCTTGTTACATCTTTGAATTGAACTATTTTCATATGATCATTATTCTCCGTAAGTTAGTTAGTTTTAACTAACTATATCACTTTCACCCTCCAAAATAAAGCCTGTAATAAAAAAGGAGACAGGGGACGGTTCTCTGTCTCCTGTCTCATCCTTGTCTCCTTGTTTCAGCGTACAAACGGTGCCCGATACTCCGCGTTGATCTCGCTGATCTCTTTTTCACCATCGATGTACGGTTTATAGAGGGCGTCTATCGTTCCCCCGCCGCGATTATCACACCCCGAGCAGAACTCGCATTCGATCCCGCAGTCACCCCAAAGCGCCTGCCGTACTATCTGCTCTCTTTCTTCGCGCGTTGTGTCCTTGATAAGTATCGATTTCATAATGCTGTCCCCCTGACCATCATCAGTTCGTTCAGATCAATGCAGTTGCGGAAACTGTTTTCTTTTACCCCTTCGATGCACTGCTCCTGATCCATCCACATGATACCGTCGACTTCCTCTTCCTGAAGTGTGAAGCCGTCTTCGTCAGCATCCACCCACAGCATGAATACCCTTGTGTACTGTCTGTCATGGTATGGCTTGCCGAAGAATACGTCATCCCAGATTATGTACCTGTCGCCGCAATAAATGAGGTCTTCCTCTTCTGCTGTTATACCCAGTTCCTCTTTGAGCTCGCGGATGGCAGACTCTCTGTATTCATCGCCGGCTGGTATGTGTCCGGCGCTGGAGATATCATAGCAGCCGGGAAACGACTTGGTCAGCGCCCTTTTCTGCAGCAGTATCTCTGTCTTTCCGTCTTTCTTTCTGAGCAGCCACAGATGTGCGGTCCTGTGCCTTACTCCTTCAAGATGAGCTGTTTCGCGGTCTACTTTTTCTCCGGTAGGCTCGCCGTATTCGTTTACTACATCAAATATTTCCAACTTCAGTACCCCATTTTTGTCATTATCCCGTCTGCAGTTACCCCGGGATGGGTCAGATACAGCCTGGTGATCTGCTCCGTAAGATCTTTATCAAATCCGTATTTGTCTGCAATAGCTTCCGGGCTCCTGTTTTTCTGCGTCTCTTTTATAACGGTCTCGATTTGTTTTTTCAGATCAGCAGAACCTGATTTCGAAAGAGCTCCTGCTGCCTTTTGAGGTATGTCTATGCGGGTGATCTCAATGGATCCATCAGCAGCCTCGGTCACAGCCAGAGTTATCGCCTGATGGAACCGCCTCGGGCCGCAACTGCCCGGGTTGAGCAAAAGCGTTTTGCCCTGCCTCCGCTCCTCATACTTATGAGAATGGCCGAACACGACAAGGTCATATCTGCTCAGATCTTCCGGAAGATCTTTCTTCCTGTGGGTCATGTATATGCGCAGCCCTGCAAGTTCGAAGTCAAGAAACAGCGGAACATGCTCCGCCCACTCCCTGTCGCCATTGCCGCGAACGGCACGGACAGGTGCGATCTCTTCAAGTTTTTCTATTATCTCCGGTCCGGTAATATCTCCCCCATGAAGGATAGCTTCACATCCCTCAAGTGCTTTGACCACTTCCGGTCTCAGAAGATTATGAGTATCTGATATTATTCCTATCTTCATTTCTGCTAACCTGACAGCCTGATCATTTCATCCTTTCACTGAGCTGGCTGCCTGCTTCAGGCATCAGTTCCTCATTGATGATACCCAGCATCTCTCTGAATTTATCTACTTCTTCAGGTGAAAACCGCTCTTCTATCCTGTCGCATATGAGGTGAATATAGTCGAAAATAACTCCGTATTCTTCCTGGTAACGTCCGGTCGCTTCTATGCGGTATTCCCTCTTATCCAGATCATTTCTTATGCGCCTTATATAGCCTCTTTCCTCAAGCTTGTTAAGGCGATACGCCGTATTCGGAGCGGACAGCTTGGAATATCTTGAAAATTCAGCTACAGTCGGGGAGCCGAGAGCAATGATGATCTCCATATAGATCACTTCCTGCAGGCTCAGGTCTCCCGGCGCGCTGCTGCCGCGTTCCTTCAGTGCACGGTCATACAGCATAAGCTTGAATTTGTCATACATGTTGTTGAAATGCCGCTCCAGCTCTCTCATACGCGCTCCTTTTCTTCGTAGCGTTTGACCTTTCCCGTGGTGGTTTTCGCCATCTCTTCTGTCTGCAGGATAAGTCTGTGTACATGCTTGTATTTTGGCATATTACTGTTGATACGGTCAATATCCCGCTCTACCGCTTCGCGGATCTCTGCGTCGGTAGCAGCGGCATATTTGTCCTTCATTATATCCTCATCGTAAACGATCTTGGCGACAAGCACCTCGTCCCTGTCGTCAGCGCCTTCACGCCTGACCTCTCCGAATACGATATTCTCTTTTACATACGGGAGCTCGTCTATTATCGTTTCGATCTCTTCCGGATAGACGTTCTTGCCGTTCTTGAGCACGATGACATTCTTGGACCTTCCGGTGATATGTATGAAACCTTTCTTGTCAAGATATGCCAGGTCTCCAGTGTGGAGCCAACCGTCCTTCAGCACCTTTGAGGTCTCCGCTTCGTCCTGGTAATAGCCCATCATGACACTTGGTGACCTGACGATTATCTCTCCGATGCCCTCTTCATTCGGATCAGCGATCTGCACTTCCATGCCCGGGGTTCCCAGTCCGATCGAACCAGGCGAACGGTTGAACAGATTCTCAGCTGCTATGACCGGTGCGGATTCTGTCATCCCGTATCCCTGAACTACAGACACGCCCATGTCCTCCCATCCGCGTATGACTTCACTGTCGAGTGCGGAAGCTCCGCTTACTACCATGCGCAGACTGCCGCCGAGTTCGTTCAGAATATCTTTGAACAGCTTTCTCCTTACATCGATCCTGACCTTTCTGAGCATGCGGGACAGCGTGACACCCCTTTCAAATGTCTTCTCCTTGCCCTGCTTGCGGATGCCGGCCATGACCTTCTTATACATGGCTTCCATCAGAAGCGGAACACCGATGAACACCGAAACGTGATATTCCACGAAGTTTTTCTGGAGATATTTGAGTCCATCGCAAAAAACAGTCGTCACTCCGCAAGAGTACATGAGAAGCTGTCCTGTTGCTCCGAATGTGTGGTGATAAGGAAGAAGCGCAATATTCACATCTCCGTGTCTTACATCTTCCACCTGTTTTAGGCTGTAAATGTTATACATGATGTTTCTCTGGTTCAGCATGACAGCCTTGGCCGCGCTTGTCGTGCCCGAAGTGAAAATGAGGTTGGACAGCGCCTCGCGATTGATCGGAAGGGTCTCGAACACTGTATGGCCTGCCGCGATCTGTTCACTTCCCGTTTCGAGGATCTCGCTGAAGTCAAGATAGTTTTCATCATCGTCCATGCATATATATACCGATACCGCTGTAGGTGTTGCCATCGGATCTGAAGCCTCCTTACGGAGCTGATCCGCAAGAGACATGTGTTTTTTGTCGAAGATAAGGACATTGCATCCGCTCTTCTGTATGGAAGTCTTGAGTTCAATGTACGGAAGTCCTTTGTCAAGCGGCACGCATATGCCGAGTCCGCTCATGGCTGCCAGATAGGCCAGCTGCCAGTGATATGAGTTTTCTCCTATTATGGCTATCCTGGCATTGCTGATACCTTTCGCCATCAGTCCGGCACCCAGTCTATGCACGTCTTCTCTCAGCTCGTTATATGATATGTGTCTGTAAACCGGCTTTTCTTTGCGTCCGGCCGGCTTTTCCTTCAGTATGAATGCCGCATCGTCTCCGTAAGTCATTGCAGCGTAATCAAGCAATGCACGAACGTTTTCATGCTCTTTTGCCGGATAGACCGGTTTCAGCTGTTTTACCTGTATATTTTTACCCATTATAGTGTCCCTTTCGTTCTTCTGTTAAATTTACAAGGTGAGAGTATAGTCCTCCCGCATATTTATTTCAATATATTTAGTTAAAAATTTTGAAATATTTTTCGGGACAAAAGAACAGGCCCCGGCAGCTTTTGACTGCGGGACCCGCTTTCAGCAGAGATGTCTCTTCTTTTAATTATCAGATTTTACAGTTATATCTACTCCGTTTACGCTTACGCTCTCACCTGCAGGCACGAGTATGTATGTCACTCCGTCTATCTTTTTAGTCTTTATCCTAAGTGCAGTTTCAGGATCGGTTATTATCCTTGTCTCCGGAGTCCTGACTTCAAAGGATCTCTTCTGGATGAGATTACCGATATTGAAAGCTCCCGCTCCGTCAAAACGCTTCCCTACTGATTCGCCGAAAGTTCTGATCTTCTCGTCAGATACTCCCTTGTCTGACAGGATGTCTTCTATATCTTCAATGCAGACTTCAGCTATTTCGGAAGGATCTTCTTCGCGTATTGCTTCAGCCCTTGCAGAAAGCCTGCCCTGAAGAGATGTCACCACATCCAGACTGCACTCCTTGCCGAGCGCTTCGGCAAGAGTGAAATTGAAAGTCTCCTTCTGTACATCAGCAGCCATAGGCGGATTGTCTATCATAAACAGCGCTGTGATCAGCTCGCCATGATTCACAGACGTGCTCTTTGTATAATACTGGACCTGATAAATGTCAGCGCTTCCCTCATCCAGAACCGGGAATATGAATCCGACCGCAGGCGGCGCAAGAAGCGTTCCTGTCGAAATGCCTCTGAATTCCTGCTGTCCCGGCTGATACTGAAGTGCAGCCTTGGACGTCTTTACCGGGCAGATCGCGCATATGAAGTACTCGAACTGCTCATTTGACTCTTCGGACCACTCCTCGTCTTTGACATCTTTTGTCCCCAGATCGTATGTATCTGCTGCAAGGATGATCACGTAGCTGTCGCCGTCCATGTCAAGGGATCCCATGATCCTCTGATACATCAGCTCTCTCATGTTCTCATCTCTCAGCTGAGTGCTTTTGAGCGCCATGAGGAGTCTGTGTTCATCGCCGGTCTCCACTTTGTCCGCAGGCATTTCGAGAGAGATCTGATTTCTCCCGGCTTTGCCTGACAGCACCTTTTTAAGGATGGCAGCATACATTTCGCGCTCTTCAGTTTCCATGTCGAGCACAGGTATTTCCATCGTTGTGACTATCTCGCCTGCGGCATTGACATAGCATCCGTAAATACTTCTGAAATTGCTCAGTGTCGTGTCTATTCTTTTTCTTATTCTTCTTATCTCTTCAGGTCTCATCTTTTCTTAGTACTACCATCCTGTTCCAAAATCAGTAATTTCATATGAACCATCTTCGGTTGGCCTGAGAATGCCGAGGCCATACTTGTTTATGACCCATCCGCTTTCTTCATCATACTCACCATTTGCCGCCAGCATATTGTTCAGGTCTACCCCCTCTGACGGGTGGATATCATAGCGGACTTCGAAGGCAACCTCATCAGGACCAAGATTATAGTCTTTCAGTACTTCAGTTTCCTGTTCATCTTCAGTTGTATATATCTTTTCCACATTGATCCTGAAGTCATCGATCGTGTCTTCGTAGTTTTCTATCAGCATGTTCTTCATGGCAAGAGTGATCTGGGCTTCAGCTTCTTCCGCATTGTCCTTTAACGGTATATTGCTTCCCGTGGTTCCGCCACAGGCTGTAAGCATAAATACTAAACATGCGGCCAATACAAGGCATAATAGTTTTTTAGTCATTTTTATCTCCCTCTTTTCGCGTTGCAGGCTTGTGTTCTGAAAGAATTCTCTTATTATACCAGCCTCGCGTTGCTTTTGTACTTTGGATGATATTTTATCCGCACCTGCTGGCCTTCTTCCAGGCCGGCTCGCGGATTGGACAGGATGCCTTCGATCTCCTCTCCATTTTCTGTCCGGTATCTGACATACACATTGATGTCAATGTCTTCAGGCGTTCCGTCATCCGTGATCCGGGATACGATTGCATCGGTCTCGATCCCATTCTCGTTTATTTCACTCTTTATCCTGCGGCTTACCAGGATCCCCGTAGCGATCACCGCCAGAAAGACCATCCACGCGATTATTCCCTTATCCACTTTGCTCTACCTTTCTCTTCAAACCATTCCGGAAAGCCCTTTGCCTCCTTATAATAGCATAATCGTCGCATATTAAATGCCCCGGAGTTTATTCAAGGGCATTTCGGATCACCCGTCTTCGACGGTATACTTGTTGGAGCTCACTTAACGGTGACTTTGATCTTCCTGGCAACACCATTCTGGGCGTATGCATAGATGTAGCATGTGCCTTTTCTGACGCCTTTGACTGTGCCCTTGCTCGTCACAGTTGCAATCTTCCTGTTGCCGGTCTCGTACCTGACCGCACGATGAACACTAAGGGTGAGAGTCTTGCTTACCTTGACAACAGTGCTCTTGACCGTAACCGATTTGCCTTTATTCACGGTTAACGAGGTAATGGCTTTCTTGCCCTTCTTGACCGTCACACTTTTAGGATTGGTCACTTTGCCGCCCCTGGTCGCCACATGGATGACCTTTGATGTGCTTACAACATTATTATTCTTATCAAGCGCAACGATGATGAACTTGTAGTAAGTTCCTTTCCTGATTTTAGTGCCCGCAACCTTGTTGAGAGTCTTGCTCGTGCCGGTGTAGGTTCCGAGCTTCTTCATCCTGTTGCTCGCGCCGCACTTGTTGCCATACAAAACTATCTTGGCAGCTTTGCCCGGTTTTGTCCACGCAAGAGTGACTGATGTATTCGTCTGGCCGGATGACTTAAGCTTGAGCTTGTTGTATAAAGTGCCGTCAGGATCGCTGTCACTCTTCCTTCCTGTGATGGCTTTCTCAGCCGCGGCTGCAGATGCACCCTCGCCGACAGCCGTTCCATCTGACCCCATCTGCGTAGGATCCGAACCCGGCTCTATCACTATCTTGTCTATCGATCGCGTCTCAGTGTGAGAAGCATCGTTCCTGCAGGTGCGGGTCTCTTCGCCTTCTTCAGTCGTGGTTGCTGCCTTGGTCACTATCCACTCACCCCAGTCATGACCGGTCGCCTCTGCCGTTTTAGCTTCTCTGCTCAGTTCCGTGTTGCAGGCTGAACAGTATATGACTTCGTCGTAGCTGCCTTCTTCAGTGCAGGTCGCCGCAACAGTATTCTCGTGAACCGGCTCGCCGGGATTATGGCCTGTCGCCGCAATGACTCCTCCTGTAACGGTATCACCGCATCTGGAGCATTTACTGTCTGCCGCTTTTCCCTCTTCTGTGCAGGTAGGCGCTACCGCTGTGTTTTCTACATCCTTATAGTCATGGCCGAGCGCAGGTATAGTCTGTTGTTCAGTCAGGACACTCCCGCATACTGAACAATGGCTTCCCTCAGTCAGCCCCGGTTCAGTACAGGTAGGATCTGCTTTCGCATCGGTAACAGGTGTATGGATTCCCGTTGCCGGGAGTGTTTTATCATACGAATATCCGCAGATCGTACATGTGCAGGTTGCGCTGCCTTCCTCCACGCACGTCGGAGCCCGGTTGACCGTCTCAGTATAATCATGCGTGGTATGTGTCATCTGGAAGCCTGCAGACTTGCTTCCTGTATAGTTTCCTTTTCCCGTCACAGTTGCAGTAGCGGTTCCGGGATATACATTGTTTGTGTATTCGACATCATAATCGGTGCCATTTACAAGTGTCTTTCCCGAGTATGTTACAGTGACAGCTGGTTCCTTAGGAGTCCCGTCGCATACGTAAGAGGTCGGTGAAAGAGTGACCCTCGCGCTGCCGGAAATGTCAGCAGGATTTATAGTAAACTCCTTCGTTATAGTTCCGCTCCAGATTCCTTTGCCTGTAACTATTGCTCTGGCTGTTCCTGCATTGATGTTATCTTCGTATGAAACAGTATAATCATATGATGTGCTCAGTGTTTTTCCGTCATATGTGACACTGACAGCAGGTTTTTTCGCAGAGCCATTATATGTGTATTCAAGAGTACCAATCGTCGCTTCGGCATCACCGATGTTAGCAGATCCCTCGTCTCCGAATCTCAGAGTATAAGTTCTTCCGGCTGCAGGGTTGTACTTAGGGTAGATATGAACATCGACAAGACCTGACGTATTCACACCGATACTGAAGCCATAATATGTTTCTGTTACAGGAGCTCCAACCGGGTCGGATGTCTCCGCCACCATATCCTGATAACCGGCATCACCATTGATATTGCTGACCATTATTTCAACATTTGAACCATTTGGATTGTCGGAAGGAATCGACGAGTAATAATATTCACTCGTTGCGGTCTGGTCGTTTCTCCAGTAAACGGAAAACTGCGTTGGCGGTACGATTCTGATAGTGTCCCCACAGATCGAACAGGTTCCTGTGCATTTCCCGCTGTCATCCGGCTCACCGAATTCATAATTGTGTTTACATGTTACTGTAACAGACAATGTTGCGGTCTTGCTGCCGGCACTGGCAGTAACGGTCGCTGTACCAATCCCTGCACCGGTTGCTGTTCCGTCTGATGTTACAGAAACAACACTGCTGTCAGACGAGCTCCATGTTATCGGATCGATGACCCAGAGCTTAGAACTGGATTTTCCTCCTGCAACCGTATCCTTCACTCTGAATTCCAGTTTCTGATGTTTACCAAGATTAAGGTCTGCCCTTTGATTGATGTAATACTCGTCAATAAAAGCTTCCTTCACTTCAATTTTCTGCATCACGTTTTCAGGCGCATCGAGAAATCCTGTCCCCAGACTTCCTTCACGGGAAGAAAACTCTCCGGCACAGTTGCATGGCCAAGGTCCCGCATCAGATTCAAAAAGTCCAAGCCCAATATATGTAAAGGACGGATTTATCAGTGAAGTATAGTGTCCGGTAACGATGTTTTCTCCCTGATTCTGCTCAACCCAGTCCTCGCGCTCACTGTACCACCTGTCGACGCTGTATTCCATTGATGTCGAATAGTTATAGGCCAGATTCTCTCCGGAAGAACTTATTCCGCCATATGAAATGCTGTAAATGCTTTTCCCGTTATGCCTTACATGTCCCCTTGCAATGCCGCCTTCCACAGCACGGATACGTGCAATCTTCTCGAGGCTCGTCGACCACTTCATAGGAACATAATCCGATGCACTAAGCATTCTCGAAGGATTCCGGGGATCCGGAGTATTACCGTCATAGCAAGCTTCATGCCGTATCTCATTGATCCTGTTGAGGGCGGCCTGTGCATCTGAATGATAACTGCCGTATACACCCAGCATGACACAGCCGTCACCCGGCGTACTGACATCAGTCTCCACAAACTCATAATCGGCAGCACATACGACCATCGCTGCCGCAATAACGATGGCTAAGGCCGCTGCCATGATAAAAACGATTCTTCTTTTGACTTTCATAAAAAATGCTCCCTCTTCATTTTTTACGCAATGACTATCTGCCTATGTCATCTAATATTCTACTTGTTTCCACACACTCTTACAACTGAACCGGCAGCCGTTTCCAGCCATCAAATCTATAATATAGCCTGCAAGTTATTGCATGATCAGCGCACAAAAAATGCCATGCCGACTCACCTTTGATTTTCCTTACAAAGGGATATACAGCGTTTTATTCACTTCATTCAATTCCGCTCCCTTCAAGCTGTTCCAGAGCTTCATCGTAGCTTCCGTTGAAGGCTTATCCTCTTCAGGTTCCGTCATTGTCGTATCCGGACTGTCCTGCCGGTCTTATCAAAGGAGAGAGTATCTTTCGTGCTTTCCCTGTTATCAACGTGACTTTGTCAATCCGTTGCCGACACGAGCATTACTACATATCTGTTCATGCTCTTGTCATAAATGCTCCAGCAACATGCGCCATACCATTCGTGTCCGGCGTCAAAAAAATCCGACCAGTCAGTCGTCCATTCATATATGTCAAGCGCACCTGTACCGTTTGGGAACAGAGCCTCGTTCACTTTTTTGAAGTCTTCAGGCTTATTTCTTCTGCCATGCACCGGTTCCATGACAGCATACCAGTAAGGGACTGTAGTTCCACAGTTCTCGTCATTTGGTTCCCATTCGGCATCATAATAGACATTGCCATAATAATCGATCTTTACAATATCCGGACAATAGAAAAAATCATTTGGATCCAATGGAGTTGGTTTAGCCTTATCGATATCATAGATCAACGGGGACAACTTATCCGCTGCATCGTCACCGCATCTTTCTCTGATGCCCTTAAGATCCTCTATACTGTTTTCTGCCAGGCGGTCAAAGACAACTGTCAAGGCCTCCCTGTGAGATTGCAGGCCTTCATATGGTTTATCACTTTTTAAAAGATGATAGTCAACCTCACCGACAAAATAGTATTCGTCATCCAAATCATATGGTCTTATAAAATCATAGAAAGTGTCTTTTGTTATTTCTTTCATATTAGATACCTTAGAATTGCGATTTGCATAATTCTTTTCTTCTTTCTACTCAATAATAGCATAATCAATACACAATAAATGCCCTGGAGTTATTCCAGGGCAACTGTTGGTGGAGATGACAGGAATCGAACCTGGGTCCAGGTATTGGATTTTCAACGCTTCTGATAACCTTGCGGACTCATTTGCGGACTCAGCCGCAGGTCTGAGCGATATCCGCCCAGGTCGATTCTAATTATCGATCTCCAGCATGGCCAGCAGCCTCCCGAATGT
>JBGULF010000075.1:0-23211 GCA_045115935.1 Anaerovoracaceae bacterium | reverse complement strand
GGTCCGCAGGACTGCCGGGTATTCGCATCGCCGGGCATGCAGAAGGCTGTCTCAGATGTTTTACTGTTGACTTTTTGACACCGCAGTAGTACAATTTCTGCGTTGCGGTTATGACCGCAGTAATTTCAGGACGTCAGGAGGTGAGACAAGAAGATGGCAAAGGTAATCGTTAAAGAGAACGAGAGCTTGGAAAGTGCTCTTAAGAGATTTAAGAGATCTTGCGCTCGCGACGGCGTCATGGCTGAGCTGCGTAAGAGAGAGCACTACGAGAAGCCGAGCGTAAGACGCAAAAAGAAGTCTGAGGCTGCCCGTAAGAAAGCTCGTAAGTATTAATAACGAAAACGGAGATGCGAACCAGCTTTTACCGGTTCGCATTTTTCTTAACCGGATAGAAGAAGGAGATACGTAATGGGTCTTAAAGAACAACTGATGCAGGATTATAAGGACGCGATGAAAAGCGCGGACGCCCTGAAGAAGAATACGGTCAACATGGTAAGAGCTGCCATCAAGCAGTATGAAGTTGATCAGAGAGTCACTCTGGACGATGATGCAGACATCGTGAAGATCATCAAGAAGCAGGTAAAGATGAGAGCAGACGCTCTTTCTGATTTCGCAAAGGCCGGCAGAGACGATATGGTAGAAGGATACAAGAAAGAGATCGAGATCCTCAAATCCTACCTGCCTGAAGAAATGGGCGAAGAGGAGATCAGGGCCAAGGTCAAAGAGATCGCTGACAAGCTCGGAATCGAAGCCAACATGAAAAACATGGGCATGCTGATGAAGAGCACAATGGCTGAGCTCAAGGACAAGGCTGACGGTTCTGCTGTAAACAAGGCTGTTAAGGAATTCCTCAGCGGCAAGTAGACTATATGGATTACAAAATAAACATCCCGGAAGGGATCAACATACAGGGTTTGTTCGGCAATTACGATGCCAACATACGATCAGTCGAGAAGTTCACGGGTACCGAGATGTCGCTTCGTGACAACGTGCTTTCCATCAGAGGCAGGGATCCGGAGCTTGCTGCGCGCATAATTGCCAGACTTATTGAGGCGCTGAATGTCGAACCGGAGCTCGATCCCCAGAAGCTTAACTATCTCATCGAGATGGAAGCCGGAGGCAAGAGCTTTGATGAGCAGAAGGCTTCGCGCGACATTATTTGTTATACGCACACGGGAAGGCCGCTCAAGCCGAAGACACAGGCCCAGAAGGATTACGTAGACAACATCCGCGCTGCAGACATGGTGTTCGGCATCGGGCCTGCAGGAACAGGCAAAACATATCTGGCATGCGCGATGGCGATAAACGCATATAAAAACAAAGAGGTGGAGAGGATCATCCTGGCCAGACCTGCCGTGGAAGCAGGCGAACGTCTCGGATTCCTTCCGGGAGACATGCAGGAGAAGGTGGATCCTTACCTCAGACCGCTATATGACGCTCTTTACGACGTTCTGGGCATCGAGGCTGCCGCAAGGCTCAGAGAGAAGGGCGTGATCGAAGTCGTGCCTCTTGCGTACATGAGAGGCCGCACCCTCGATAACGCATTCATAATCCTCGACGAGGCGCAGAACACCACGCGTGAGCAGATGAAGATGTTCCTCACCCGAATGGGATTCAATTCAAAGGTCGTCATTACGGGAGATATCACGCAGATAGATCTTCCGAGCGGAACGGTATCGGGACTGAAAGAGGCACGCAAGGTGCTCAACGGTGTTGAAGGAATAAGATTCAATACCTTCACCGAAGTCGACGTCGTAAGGCACGAACTGGTCAAGCGCATAATAAGGGCTTACGATTCATACGACAATAAAAACAGGGTGAGAGCAACCACTTCAAAGGGCAATAAAGTCAGTGACAGGTGATATATGCACGTAATATTCAGCGACGAATACGATAAACTTACGCCGGAGATGTGGAACCTCATGGAGAGGGCTGCAGATATCGCGCTCAGGACGGAGTTCAGTGAGCTTGAGAACACTGAACTTGAAAATGAGCCTGAACTCGGCGTAACAGTAGTTGACGACAGTGAGATCCTTGAACTCAACCGCGAATACAGGGAGAAGGACAGCGTTACCGATGTTCTCAGCTTTCCTCAGTTTGACGGCCACGACGATCTTCTCGAAGATCTGCTTGATGATGAAGCTGAGACTCTCATCGGCGACGTGGTCATCTGCTATGAGCAGGCTGAGAGGCAGGCAAAGGAATACGGAACGGGACTCACGCGCGAGATGCTTTACCTCTTTGTGCACAGTGTGATGCACCTCTTCGGTTATGACCACATGGATGAAGAGGAAAAAGCCGTGATGCGCACCCGCGAAGAGGAAGTGCTGTCGGCGATAGGAGTAAAAAGAAACAAGTGAAATCAGGATTCATAGGAATAATAGGCAGGCCGAACGTAGGCAAGTCCACATTGATGAATAAGATGCTGGGCGAAAAGATCGCGATCACATCGGCCAAGCCTCAGACAACATTAAACAGGATAACCGGCATTTACACGGATCTCGATTTTGAGAACGGCGGAGGCCTGCAGATGGTGTTCCTCGACACACCGGGGATCCATAAGCCTCACAACAAGCTCGGTTATGCCATAAATGAAACAGCCGTCAACACCCTGAATGGTGTTGACGTCATTTTGCTTATTGTCGATGGGACGCTCGACTTCGGCAGAGGTGACGAAGCAATACTCAAACTGCTCGAAAACACATCAGCACCGAAGCTCCTGGCCATAAACAAGACAGACATGATCGGTCCGGAGAAGTATCTGGAGCTTTACAACAGATACGACAGAACAGGTCTCTTCGATGATATTTACGGAGTCTCGGCGCTGAAAGGCGACAACATCGAAATGCTTCGCGACAGGCTCACGGGCTACATGAACGAAGGACCGATGTACTACCCTGATGATATCGCGACCGAAGATCCGGTAAGATTCATAGTGAGCGAGATAATACGCGAGAAACTCATGAATTACCTCGATGATGAAGTCCCGCACGGAGTTTTCGTGGAGATAGAGTCGTTCGTGGAGCCTGAGGATCCTCGCGCCGCAGTGGAGATCTCTGCGGTCATATACTGCGAAAAGAAATCGCATAAGGGGATAATAATAGGCAAGGGCGGCAGCAAGCTCAAGGGAATAGGCAAGGCTGCACGTCTGGAGATCGAGGAACTGCTCGGATGCAAGGTATTCCTGAGCCTGTTTGTAAAGGTAAAGGAAGGCTGGAGAGATTCGGAGCGCATCATCCGCAACTGGGGCTATAAGGACGAATGATAATCAATGCCGAAGGAATAGTGCTGCGCCAGCGAAAGATAGCGAATAACCGGCGCATGATAGTGCTTTTTACGAAGCAGTACGGCAAGCTTTCCGCCGGGACTTCCGTCAATGAGAAGTCCCGCAGCAAGGCTGCGCTGGCGCTTCGTCCTTTTACTTATGCGGAATATGACATATTCAAGGGCCGCGAGGCATACAGCATCAACTCGGCACAGGTAAACAAGAGCTTTTACTCGATAGGTGAAGACATAGACCGCTTCATGAACGCTTCGGCGTTTATCGAATACCTCGACAAAGTGCTCGAGGAGGGTGTGCCGGCTCCGAAACTGTTCGATCTGAGTCTGGATTTCCTGCAGTCTGTTTCGGAATGCAGGTCCGGGAGCGATACTCTGCTTTATGCTTTCATCGTCAAGACGTTCCGTATGCTTGGTGTTGCGCCTGAATTGGGCTGCTGTGTCAACTGCGGAAAGGCGCCTGAAAGCTTCGGAAACGGCTTTAAAATGTTCTCTGTTTCGGGCGGCGGGATCATCTGTCCCGAGTGTGCCGCAGAGGAGAAAAGAGAGGCTGATTCGTTGATTTACAGGCCTGATTTCGATATAATCAATGTGTTTAGGTATTTTGAATCTAAGCCTATAAAAACGTTTGAAAAAGTAGACCTCAAGCCTGAAGTACGCAGTGAGGTCAAGGAAATACTTTCTGAGTATACAAGCCGTTATCTCGGGGTAGATGTGCTCAGATCATCCAGAGGATTGGAGGTAAAATAATGGAGATCACACTGGAAAAAATTGAACTTGTCAAGGACAGAACCGGTTCAACATACGCTGAGGCTAAGGCAGCTCTCGAAGCAGCTGACGGCAGCGTAGTAGATGCTATCATCGCACTCGAAGAAGAGATCAACAGAGAGCACGACAAGGTCGACGGTGCAAGTCTCAAGGACAGCCCGCTGTTCGCAAAGCTCAAAGAGATCGTAGACAAGGGCAATGTTTCAAGGATCCTTGTGAGCAAGGGTGAAAAGACTATCGTTAATTTCCCTGTTACAGCAGGAGTCATCGGCGCAGTACTCGTACCGTGGGGAGCTATTCTCGGAATAGTAGCGGCCATGGGCACACAGTGCAGCATTGACTTCGTTGATGAAAAAGGCAATGTCGTTGACATCGACGGCAAGGCCATAGGCATTTATGACAGAGCAAGAGGCGTTGTCATAAAGGGAATGGACAGGGCTCAGGATGCGATCAACAAAGAGACACTCGATGATCTTATGAGCACTATAGACAGCTTCGCAAAGAAGGCCGGAAAGACCGTAAAGGAGCTTATCAAGGACGCTTCTGAAGCATACAAGCAGAGCGATGCTGAGGATATCATAGAAGAAGAATTCAAGGACGAGGAGCTTTAATATATGCCAATAGATAAGAAAGACATCCCTGTAACCGACAGAGCCGTAACGATGGAGAAGATAATCGCTCTCTGCAAAAACAGAGGCTATATCTTCCCGGGATCAGAGATTTACGGCGGTCTCGCAAACACATGGGACTTCGGCCCTCTGGGCGTGGAGTTCAAGAACAACATCAAAGACGCATGGAGACAGAAGTTCGTAAGAGAATCCGGACTCAACGTCGGACTCGATGCGGCTATCCTGATGAACCCTCAGACATGGGTAGCATCCGGACATGTAGGCGGATTCAGTGATCCGCTCATCGACTGCAGATCGTGCAAGACGCGCTACAGAGCAGACCAGCTCATTGAAGACTGGTACAAGGAGAACGAACCTGAAACGGAAGTAGTGGTCGACGGATGGTCAAAAGAAGAGATGGAAGGCTTCATCACAGACAAGGCTGTCAAGTGCCCTAACTGCGGAAAGAGCGACTTCACCGGAATCAGACAGTTCAACCTGATGTTCAAGACATTCCAGGGAGTAACTGAGGATTCGAAGTCAGAGATCTACATGAGACCGGAAACTGCACAGGGAATCTTTGTCAACTTCAAGAATGTTCAGAGAACTGCCCGCAAGAAGATACCTTTCGGTATCGCGCAGGTAGGAAAATCGTTCAGAAACGAGATCACACCGGGCAACTTTATCTTCAGAGTAAGAGAGTTTGAGCAGATGGAACTTGAATTCTTCTGCAAGCCTGGCACAGAACTGGACTGGTTCGCTTACTGGAAGGAATACTGCCTCAACTTCCTCAAGAATCTGGGTCTGAAACCTGAATACACAAGATTCAGAGACCATACTCCTGAGGAACTCTCGCATTACAGCAACGCTACCACAGACATCGAGTATCTGTTCCCGTTCGGCTGGGGCGAGATCTGGGGCGTGGCATCGCGTACCGACTATGACCTCATGGCACATCAGACACACTCGGGTGAAGATATGAGCTATCTCGATCCTGAGACCAACGAGAGATACGTACCGTACTGCATCGAGCCTTCGGTAGGTGTCGAGAGACTCGTACTGGCATACCTCGTGGATGCCTATGATGAGGAGATCCTTACTGACTCCAAGGGCAGGGAAGACGTACGTACCGTAATGAGACTGCATCCGGCTCTTGCACCATACAAGGCCGCAGTGCTTCCGCTTTCAAAGAAGCTCGAAGACGTTGCGCGTCCGGTATATGAAGAGCTCTGCAAGTACTTCATGGTGGAGTATGACGCAGCAGGATCCATCGGCAAGCGTTACAGAAGAGAAGATGAGATCGGTACTCCGTTCTGCATCTGCGTTGATTTCGACACGGCTGAAGATGGTACAGTCACCATCCGTGACCGTGACACCATGGAACAGGTAAGATTACCTATAAGCGAGGTCAAAGGATACATAGAAGAGAGACTGCGCTTCTGATAAACCGTTAAAATGCTGATTTTTTAGCATTAATGAATATAACATAAAGGGAAAAAGGAGAAAAAAGCCTATGGCAAAGTACGTTTATTCATTTAATGAAGGTACAAAGGATATGAGAGCACTGCTCGGCGGCAAAGGTGCTAACCTTGCTGAAATGACCAACATCGGTCTTCCGGTACCTTTCGGATTCACCATCACCACAGATGTGTGCAGAAAGTACACTGAGGATGGCGGAGTCCTCGCACAGGAAGTGATCGATGAAGTATGGGAGCACATTGCTGAGCTCGAAGAAGTAATGGGCAAGAAGTTCGGAGACAACGAGAACCCTCTGCTCGTTTCGGTAAGATCCGGAGCACCTATCTCGATGCCTGGCATGATGGACACCATCCTCAACCTCGGACTCAACGACATCGCTGTTGAAGGCCTTGCAAAGAAGACCGGCAACGACAGATTCGCTTACGACAGCTACAGAAGATTCATGCAGATGTTCGGCGACGTAGTAATGGAGATCAAGAAATCCAACTTCGACGCTGTATTTGAAGCTCAGAAGAAGAAAGCCGGAGCAGAGTTCGACGTTCAGCTCACAACAGAAGACCTCAAGGAAGTAATTGAAGGATACAAGGAAGTCGTAAAGAGAGAACTCGGAAGAGAATTCCCTCAGGATCCTAAGGATCAGCTTCTCGAGGCCATCAAGGCTGTATTCAGATCATGGAACAATGACAGAGCTATCCTGTACAGAAAGATGTACGGCATCTCCGATTCGCTCGGAACAGCTGTAAACGTACAGTCCATGGTATTCGGCAACAGCGGAAACGACTCCGGTACAGGCGTAGCGTTCACACGTAACCCGGCTAACGGCGAGAACAAACTCTTCGGAGAGTTCCTCGTAAACGCACAGGGCGAGGACGTAGTAGCAGGTATCAGAACACCTCAGCCTATCTCTGAGATGGCAGACGCTTTCCCTGAGGTATATGCTCAGTTCGAAAAGATCGCAAACACACTCGAGAACCACTACAAAGACATGCAGGACATGGAGTTCACTGTTGAAGACAGAAAGCTCTTCATGCTCCAGACACGTAACGGTAAGAGAACAGCTGCTGCTGCAGTAAAGGTTGCCGTAGACCTCGTAAAAGAGGGCCTGATCGATAAGGACACTGCTGTAATGAGAGTAGAGCCTGATCAGATCAACCAGCTCCTGCACCCTGTATTTGACGCTGACGAACTCAAGAAGGCATCACCTGTAACAAAGGGACTTCCTGCATCGCCTGGCGCTGCTACAGGACAGATCGTATTCTCTGCAGATGACGCTGCTGTATTCGCTGCAGAAGGCAAGAAGGTCATCCTCGTAAGAGAAGAGACTTCACCTGAAGACCTCGCAGGAATGGTAGCTGCTGAAGGTATCCTGACAGCACGCGGAGGAATGACATCCCACGCTGCCGTAGTTGCAAGAGGAATGGGCAAGTGCTGCGTATCCGGCTGCAAGGAGATCACAGTTGATGAGGCTAACAAGACTCTTACAGTAGGCGGCAAGGTCTACACTGAAGGAGACTTCATCTCGCTCAACGGTACAGACGGAAGCGTATACACAGAAGCGATCAAGACTCTTGCTCCTGAACTCTCCGGAGACTTCGGACAGATCATGGAGTGGGCTGATGAGGCCAGAACTCTTAAGGTCAGAACAAATGCTGACAATCCGAGAGACGCTGCCCAGGCTGTAGCATTCGGCGCTGAAGGTATCGGACTCTGCCGTACAGAGCACATGTTCTTCGATGATGAGAGGATCCCTAAGATCAGAAGAATGATCCTCGCTGAGAATGAAGAGGAGAGAAGAGAGGCTCTCGCAGGCCTCCTGCCATATCAGAAGGAAGACTTCAAGGGAATCTACAAGGCAATGGGAGACAGACCTGTAACCATCAGACTGCTTGACCCGCCTCTGCATGAGTTCCTTCCTAAGACTGATGAGGACATCAGGCAGCTGTCAGAGCAGTTCAACATCCCTTACGAGAAGGTAGTAAACAAGACTCTCGAGCTCCACGAGTTCAACCCTATGCTGGGACACCGCGGATGCAGACTGGCTGTCACATATCCTGAGATCGCAGAGATGCAGACTGAAGCTATCATCACAGCTGCTCTCGAGGTCCGTAAGGAAGAGGGTATCGACGTAGTTCCTGAGATCATGGTACCGCTGGTAGGTCACGTGAACGAGCTCAAGTATGTAAAGGAAACTATCGTTGAGACAGCAGACAAGCTGATCGCAGAGTCCGGAGAAGAAATGAAATACATGGTCGGAACCATGATCGAGATCCCGAGAGCTGCAGTAACTGCAGATGAGATCGCACAGGAAGCTGAATTCTTCTCATTCGGAACCAACGACCTCACTCAGATGGGATTCGGATTCTCCAGAGATGATACAGGCTCGATCATCAAGGAATACGTTGAGAAGGGTATTTTCGACAGCGATCCGTTCCAGTCGCTCGATCAGTCGGGAATCGGCAAGCTCGTGAAGATCGCAGTTGAAGGCGGAAAGAAGACAAGACCGAACATCAAGCTCGGTATCTGCGGAGAGCACGGCGGAGATCCGGCTTCCGTACACTTCTGCCACGAAGTAGGACTCAACTATGTATCCTGCTCGCCGTTCAGAGTTCCTATCGCAAGACTGGCTGCTGCACAGGCTGCAATCGAGGAGAAGAGAGGATAATCAGGTCCCTTTCATAATCAGAATAATGAACCATAAAAAAACACCTGCGGGGCATATTCGTCCCATAGGTGTTTTTGATTGTCCGGTAATGGGTTTGATGTTTTTTGTTTCTGAGAACAAAGAATTTTCCGTATTATTGTCAAAAAAACAAGATTAACCTCAGATTTCATTGTAAATTTCAAGTAATCTGCTATACTGTACGGGTAAAGAAAAACAAAGCGGTACATTGTTTTTTATTGTGAACAATTTTTGCTGAGTATATAATATTTACAATGGGCCTGATGTTCAGGCTGCATGTAAAACTCAAAATTGTTACGATAAAACGGCAATAGATTGCTTTGTGGAGTTATTTAAGGAGGCAATTAACATGCAAGACTATCTGTTAACACATCTGTACTGGATAAGTCTGTTTGCTTCTATCTGTGCTCTGCTCTTCGCCTATGCTCAGGCTAAGAAGGTCCTTAACTCGGACGAAGGTACAGACAGAATGAAGCAGATCTCTCAGTTTGTCCGTACCGGAGCCAGCGCATTCCTCAAGCGCCAGTACCGCACGGTAATCATCTTCTTCGTAGTCATGTTCTGCGTACTCTGCGGAATGGCGGCTGCACACAAACTGACATGGTATGTACCATTTGCATTCATCACAGGAGGTTTCTTCTCGGGACTCTCCGGTTACATCGGAATGAGCATTGCTACAAGAGCAAATGACCGTACGGCATGTGCTGCTCAGCAGAGCCTTAACAAAGGTCTGAGAGTCGCATTCTCTGCAGGTTCGGTAATGGGCTTCACTGTAGTAGGTCTCGGCCTTCTCGACATCTCGCTGTGGTACGCTCTTCTCGACCTCGTATTCCATGAAACACTCGAGAACATCACAGCTGCAATGGTTACATTCGGAATGGGAGCTTCTTCGATGGCTCTGTTCGCCCGTGTCGGCGGCGGTATCTTCACAAAGGCTGCTGACGTAGGCGCAGACCTCGTAGGTAAGGTAGAAGCAGGAATCCCTGAGGATGACCCTCGTAACCCTGCTGTTATCGCAGATAATGTCGGCGACAACGTAGGTGACGTAGCCGGAATGGGAGCTGACCTCTATGAGTCCTATGTAGGATCCATGGTATCAACTTGTGCTCTCGGAGCTATCGCATTCTATGCAAGCGGACTCGGTGTAAAATCGGTAGCACTGCCTCTTCTGATGGCAGCTGTCGGAGTAGTATTCTCCGTCATCGGCTCGTTCTTCGTACAGACTAAGGAAGGTGCAAGCCAGAAGAACCTGCTCGCAGCTCTCCGCCGCGGCACTAACTTCTCTGCTATCTCTACTGCAGTATTCTCATTCGTTCTCGTATGGTGGCTCTTCGGAATAGAGTTCTACGGACTCTACCTCGCTATCATCGCAGGACTCCTTGCAGGCGTTCTTATCGGACTCTGCACAGAGTACTATACATCTGATACATATAAGCCTACACAGAAGATCGCCGAATCTTCGCAGACAGGTACGGCAACACTCATCATCAGCGGACTCGGCACAGGCATGATGTCCACGGCACTCCCGATCCTCATAGTAGGAGCTGCCATCATCATCGCTTACTACTGCTCGGGTCTCTGCCCGGTAGATGTTGCACCATCAAGCATCGGACTTTACGGCATCTCGCTCGCAGCTGTCGGAATGCTCTCCACGCTCGGCATCACACTTGCAACAGACGCATACGGACCTGTTGCTGACAACGCAGGCGGTATCGCTGAGATGGCAGGACTTCCTCCTGAAGTCCGTGAGAGAACAGACGCTCTCGACTCACTCGGCAATACAACAGCTGCAACAGGAAAGGGCTTTGCCATCGGCTCTGCCGGAATGACAGCTCTTGCCCTTATCGCAAACTTCAAGGAGAAGCTCCTTGTTTACATGCCGGACGGACAGGACCTCACACTGAACCTGCTCGATCCAAAGGTACTCGTAGGACTCTTTATCGGAGCATGTCTGCCGTTCCTCTTCTCATCGCTCACCATGGGCGCAGTAAACCGCGCTGCTCAGAGCGTCGTGCTTGAGGTAAGACGTCAGTTCAAAGAGATCCCGGGACTCATGGAAGGTGAGGCTGAGGCAGATTATGCACGCTGTGTAGACCTCTGCTCAAAGGCTTCCCTCAAGGAGATGGTACTTCCTGCATGCGTAGGCATCGCAGCTCCGATCGTGACAGGACTCATCCTTGGCGGACTCGGAGTAGTCGGAATGCTTTGCGGAGCTACCGTATCCGGATTCATAATGGCTATCTTCATGGCTAACTCGGGCGGCGCCTGGGACAATGCCAAGAAGTACATCGAAGCAGGTCACTTCGGCGGAAAGGGCAGCGACAACCATAAGGCTGCTGTTGTCGGCGATACGATCGGCGACCCGTTCAAGGATACATCCGGCCCTTCGATCAACATCCTCATCAAGCTGGTATCGATGGTATCCATCGTATTTGCGGGACTTATCGCTTCGGTAAGCCTCCTCTAGGACCGGCTTAAAACACATGATGATCACAGCACCCGCATTCAGCGGGTGCTGTTTTTCTTCGTAGAGTTAGACAATGCAAATTGTGCTATAATCTCTTATATGTGACTTGAAAATCATAGGAGATGTTATGAAAGAAAACGTCCTGGTAACCGGCGCGTACGGCCTTTTGGGAAGTCATGCGGTAAGAGAACTTATCGAAAACGGATATCACGTCAGAGCTTTCGGGCGTGATCCGGACAGACTTCAGAAACTGGCAGCTGAATACGAAAATGATCAGATCGACATCTTCTGCGGTGACTTCTGCAATGCTGCAGAGATCGATGATGCATGCGAAGGTATGGATTATGTCGTTCACTGCGGCGCATTGCTCAAGGGATGGGGCAGGAGAAGCGAGTATATCCGAACCAATGTTGAAGGTACAAGGAACGTGCTCGAAGCATGTGCCAGACACGGTGTTAAACGTCTTGTGCATACCTCATCGCCGAGTGCGCACGCTCTGAAAAACAACCTCTGCATCAAAGAAGAAGATCAGAACGAGAACAACAGGCTCAATTACTACATAGAGAGCAAGCTGCTGGCCGAGAAGCTGGTGAGAGGTCAGGACAAGGTTCCTTATTCCATGATCAGACCGAGAGGCATTACGGGCATAGGTGATAAAAACATGCTGCCTGTCCTGATAAATGTCAACAGACAGATGGGGATCCCTCTTTTCCAGAAGGGAAAGGTGCTTGTGGATCTGGTGTGCGCTGAAAACGCCGCTCTTGCTCTCAGGCTTTGCATGGAGAAGGAAGAAGCACTGGGGCAGGCGTACAACATCACGAACGGAGAACCTAAGCTCGTTACGGATCTCGCTGAAGAGATGTTCACGGCTCTTGGGACAAAAGCAAAATACATAAGACTCCCGTTCATGCCGGTCTATGCAGCGGCGGGCATGCTGGAGGCGGTATGGAAGCTCCTCAGGATTTACGACAAGGCTCCGCCTGTAACGCGCATCAATGTCTGCACGCTTGGCAGAAGCCAGATATTCAGCATAGAAAAAGCAAGAAGAGAGCTGGGATATGAGCCTAGGGTGAGCCTGAGCGAGATGATAAGAGAATATGCGGAGGACTATCGTGGATAAAGGCAGCCTGAAATTCAGGTATAGATTAATTTATAAAACGGTGGGAAGCCTGGTTCCCCTCATCCTGAGAAAGTACGGATTCAGGACTGAACGCATAAGCAAGAAGGATGAGCCGTATATCGTTGTAGCCAATCACCTGACCGAAGTCGACATGTTCATGTTAAGCGGAGCTTTTTCCGAGCACATGTATTTTGTGGCCGGAGAGCATCTGCTGAGGACCAAGGCAGGCCCTAAAATGAAGTGGGCACAGGATCCGATCTTTACATTCAAAGGCGCTCCTTCCATCGACACGATGCGCGAGGTCATCAGAAGGATAAAAGCGGGTCATAACGTCATGATATTCCCGGAGGGAAGCAGATCTTTCAACGGAGAGACCATGAAGCTCGACAACGGTATAGCCAAGCTGGTAAAGCTGGCCGGCTGTGCGCTTGTGACTTACCGTATAGAAGGCGGATACTTCGTGGCGCCAAGATGGGCATATACGACAAGAACAGGTCCGATGAGAGGGCATATTGCCAACATCTACTCCTCGGAAGAGATCAGAAACATGAGCAAGGAGGAGCTCACGGACTGCATAAACAGGGATATATACGAAAACGCCTATGAGACACAGCGGCGCAATATGTATGCATATAAGGGCAAACGTCTTGCTGAGGGCCTTGAGAATTATCTCGTCAGGTGCTCATGCTGCGGAGCTTTTGACTCGATGGTGACGGAAGACGACAGCTTCAGATGCACGGAATGCGGTCAGTCGGGACGGTATAATGAACAGGGATTCCTGGAGGGAGAAGGGCTGAGATTCGACAGCGTTTATGACTGGGGAGTCTGGTCTGAGAATGAGACTGTCAGGTACATAAAGGCCTTTGAAGGTGACGGACCGGTCTTCAGGGATACCGGGACTGTACTGTATGAAGTGCTTTCAGACCACAGCCGCGTCGATCTTTCAACCTGCGAAGTAAAGGGATATAAAGACAGGCTCGAAGTAGGGGACGAGGTGTTCCGTTTCAAAGACATAAGCGGAATGGATATGCTGTATTTCGGCAAAACGCTTGTATACACTTACGATAAAAGACATCTGGCCATTACCGGAGAGCACTTTCATGCGATAAAGTATCAGAAACTTTTTGATACCTTTAAAACAAAAAAATAGACCAGGCAGTGCATAATGACTATACTATAAGCATTACAAAAATATTATCGTCAGTTGATATTTTCAGAAAAGCAGGCACAGTAAATGGGAAGACCACTGGACAATCAAACAGAACACAGTACTAAAAGCAAATTCAGCATGGGAATGATCCTCGTCGCGATCGGCATCGTATACGGCGATATAGGAACATCACCTATGTACGTAATGAAGTCCATCGTAGAGGGCAACGGAGGCATACAGCATGTCGATCCGGATTTCATAGTAGGATCGCTGTCACTCGTAATTTGGACCATTACACTGCTGACCACGGTAAAACATGTACTCATAGCTCTTAAAGCAGACAACCACGGTGAGGGAGGCATTTTCGCCCTGTACACACTTGTCCGGGATTACGGCAAATGGCTTATCATCCCAACGATGATAGGCGGATGTACCATGCTTGCAGACGGAGTGCTTACACCTGCCGTTACCGTAACGACAGCGGTAGAAGGTCTGCGAAGCATACCTTTCATGGACAGACTTCTCGGGGAAGGACAGTTCGTAGTAATCGTGATCACTCTGACCATCGTCAGCATACTGTTCATGATACAGCGAAGCGGCACAAGTTCGATAGGCAAGATGTTCGGACCGGTGATGATGATCTGGTTCCTTTATCTTGGCATAACCGGCATCTGGCTTTCGCTGGGCGACCTTACGATAATCAGGGCACTTAACCCTATTTATGCTGTTAAGGTGCTTTTCAGTCCGGGAAACAAAGCCGGCCTTATGATACTCGGAAGCGTATTCCTTTGTACGACAGGAGCTGAGGCGCTCTATACGGACATGGGTCACGTAGGCAAAGAGAATATCATGCGCAGCTGGCCGTTTGTAAAAGCCTGCCTCATTCTCAATTATATGGGACAGTGCGTATGGATACTGGCAAACCGCACAAATCCTGAAATGGCCGCAATACACGATCTCAACCCGTTCTACATGATGCTGCCGCAGGGCATGCGTCCTGTAGCCATCGTGCTAAGTGCAATGGCTGCCATCATCGCCAGCCAGGCACTCATAAGCGGAAGCTATACTCTCGTGCATGAGGCGGCATCACTTGACCTGATGCCTCACCTTAACGTGAGATATCCGTCGGATACTCACGGACAGATCTACATCCCGATAGTAAACAACATACTGTGGATACTCTGTGCAGTTGTTATACTTTACTTCAGAAGCGGATCGCGCATGGAGAACGCATACGGTCTGGCGATCACCATAAGCATGCTCATGATGACTGTTCTTTTCACGGTCTATATCGGAGTACTGCATAAACGGGTGATCGGAGCGATCCTGTTTGCGGTCACATTTACTGCACTTGAAGGAACGTTCTTCGTATCCAGCCTGGGCAAGTTTTCTATCGGCGGCTATGTTGCGATCATCATTTCGCTCGTCATCCTGCTGATAATGATCAGCTGGTACAGGGGAACTCAGATAGAGCGCATGCAGAAGGTAAAACTTCCGATGCGTGACTACCTGAGCAATATCAAGGGACTCCAGAATGACCCGGATATCCCGTATATAAGCAACAACCTGGTCTATATAGCTAAAGGCGACAACTTCGAAGAGATCGACCGTGACATCCTTTATTCGATCCTCGACAGAGACCCGAAAAAAGCCGATGCATACTGGTTCATCAGCATTAATACGACGCACGAACCGTTTGACAGGGAATATGAGGTGGAAACTTTCGGAACGGACTACATATTCCGTGTGAACCTCATACTCGGATATAAAGTCAAGCAGAGTGTCAACGTCTACCTAAGACAGATAGTACAGGATCTTCTGAAGACCGGCGAACTCCCTAAGCAGGTCCGCGAGCACTCTATATACGGACCATCCGATGTAGGATCATTCAAGTTCTGCATGATCCGTAAGATGATGCCGGGAGAAGGGGACCTTTCTCCTATTGACAACTTCCTCATCCACAATAAATATCTGATCAGACGACTTGCCGGAAGTCCGGTCAGGTGGTTCGGCCTCCAGACTTCACGTGTAATGATAGAGTACGTTCCGCTCTTCCTTCCTAAGAGGCAGCAGGAAGAAGAGAGACTTGAAAGGATCAAATAAATGAAATCTATAAAATTCGGAAAACTGGCAGACGGAAGATCAGCAGGACTCTATATTCTGGAATCAGCTGACGGCATGAGAGCTGCAGTCACGGATTACGGTGCGGCGCTTGTAAGCCTTGCCGTGCCTGACGGTAAGGGCAGGCTGCGTGACGTGGTGCTGGGCCATGACGATGCTTCAGGTTATGAGTCCGGAAGCGGCCATATCGGAGCGTCGGTTGGCCGTTTTGCCAACCGTATCGCAGGAGCAGGCTTTGAACTGAACGGACACAAATACGAACTTACTGCAAACAACGGTGCAAACTGCCTTCACGGGGGAAGAGATTTCTTCAAAAACAGGCTTTGGGGAGTAAAAATCGATTTCACGAGTGTGAGATCCGGCGACATCATGGCCGCATATGCTTCAGAAAGCATAGCTGACAAGGATCCTGCCCGCGGAATGAGAGGACTCCATGATGACAGCATAACGTTCTGTCTGGACAGCCCGGACGGAGATCAGGGATTCCCGGGCAGCATGCATATCGAGGTAACTTATTCGCTCCCGGGAAACGGAGATCTGAGGATCGATTATAAGGCTGTATCCGATGCAGATACTCCGGCAAGCTTCACGAATCACAGCTATTTCAACCTTAACGGTCATGACAGCGGTACGGTGATGGGCCATATGGCAAGGATCAACGCGGAGTATTATACACCGGTAGATGCCGGGCTTATCCCGCTTGAAGAGCCGTCACCGGTCGCAGGCACTCCGTTCGACTTCCGTGAGGACAAGATGCTTGGCAGGGATATCAATGCGGATAATGAGCAGATAGCGTTCGGAGGAGGATATGACCATAATTTCGTCATAGGCAGTTCTCCTGACGAAGCCGGTGAAAGAAGCATAAAGGAAGCCGGTGTACTGTATTCGGATGACAGCGGCATCTGCATGACAGTACTGACTGACATGCCTGACATGCAGATATATACCGCTAACGGACTTAAGGATGAGCAGGGAAAGGACGGAGCGGTCTACGGAAGACGAGGCGCGGTCTGCCTGGAGACTCAGTTCAGGCCAAATGCAATAAACAGCACGGATCCTGTTATCCGCCGGGGATGCATCCTGAAGGCGGGGGAGGAATTCACATCCACAACCATATACAGATTCAGCAATATCTGATCATTCTGAATTAAGAAAAGAGCTCCGGGATCCGGAGCTCTTTTTATTCGGGATACTTGCTTTTACAGCTTTGATTTTTTAGATATCGAGAAGCTTTGAGTATTCAGCAAGGGCACCTTCGGTCTCGTGAGCCAGTACCTTCTTGGCCAGTACCTTTCCGAGCTGGACGCCTTCCTGATCGAAGCTGTTCAGATTCCACAGGAAGCCCTGGAACATGATCTTGTTCTCGAAGTGGGCGAGAAGAGCACCGAGTGTTTCCGGTGTCAGTTTATCGCCGACGATTATGCTTGAAGGTCTGTCGCCCTCGAAGTTCTTGTTGAGGTTATCATCTGCCTTGCCGCATGCGAAGGCGACTATCTGGGCAGCAACGTTAGCTTCGAGCTTCTTCTGGCTTGTGCTTCCCTGGATATCAACATCGATGCCGGACTGGTTCTCTCTGAAGGCGATGAACTGCAGCGGAACGATGCTCTTGCCCTGATGCAGCAGCTGATAGAATGAGTGCTGACCGTTGGTTCCCGGTTCGCCGAAAATCACAGGGCCCGTTACGTAATCAACAGGCTCGCCGAAGCGGTTGACGGACTTGCCGTTTGATTCCATGTCAGCCTGCTGAAGGTGTGCAGGGAATCTTGCAAGGGCCTGTGCGTATGGAAGCACAGCGGTGCTCTCATAGCCAAGCATATTTCTTTCGTACAGTCCGATAAGCGCATCAAGCATAGCTGCGTTTGCCATAGGATCAGCCTGAGCCGCCAGCTTATCTGACTCGGCTGCGCCCTTAAGGAATGCATCGAATACATCAGCACCGAAAGCGAGAGACAGGACAGCTCCGCCGACAGCAGATGTTGAAGAGTATCTTCCGCCGATGTAATCATCCATGAAGAATGCAGCGAGATAGCCGCTGTTGCTTGCAAGCGGAGAAGTTTCGCTTGTAACTGCCAGCATGTGGTTTGAAGGATCGAGTCCGCGGGAAACAAGCGCGTTTTTAACAAATGCTTCGTTTGTAAGTGTCTCAAGTGTTGTTCCCGATTTGGAAACGAGAATGAACAGCGAGTGTGCAACGTCGATGGTCTCAAGAACGCTTACCGCATCATCAGGGTCAACGTTGCTTATGAACTTAGCATCCATCAGCAGTTTGCCGTTGGCACGTGCCCAGTTCTCAAGAGCTATGTACATGGCGCGAGGGCCGAGGTCGCTGCCGCCGATACCTATCTGCACAACTGTAGTGAATTTCTCGCCGTCAGCGTTGCAGATCTCGCCTGCGTGTACTTTTGCGGCAAATTCTGCTATCTTTGCCTGCTCACCTGTATAGAAAGCTCTTTTGTCTGTGCCGTCTGCGATAACATCATCGCCAAGCTGGCCGCGGGTAAGGTGGTGAAGCACCAGTCTCTTTTCACCCGTATTGATCATGGCTCCGTTATAAAGCTCTTTGAACTTGCCCTCAAGATCCGATTCTTTTGCAAGATCTGCAAGCATTCCCAGAACTTCCTCGTCGACCTGCTTTGATGCATAGTTATATGTCATTCCGCATGCCATAGGCACGGAATAGTTTTTAACACGTTCAGCACCTGCATCACCTGCAAGCACCTCCCTGAGATCTACTCTGTGATCCGATTCCATGAGGACTTTATATGCCTCGAGAGTATCCAGATTTTTCCATTCTGCCATCTTATATCCTCCTCTTAAGAGCTGCTGTGCAGCCTGTGCAATATATGATTCTTTATCAAGTATTAGTGTACAATAAAAACCGTTTCAAGTAACGAAAAATAAAGAAAAAAGCTTCCGGATATCGTTCCGGAAGCACTTATTATTTTATTCCAGTTCCATGCTGAGCTCGGCATATCCGTCCTCAAACTCCAGATGCCCGATCGCTCCGTTTATAAGAGTGAATGAAGGTCTTGTATGACCTATGTCGGCATTCCAGATCACCGGGACATCCATGTCGCCGAAGACTCTTTCAAGCTGCTCAAGATAGTCTTCGTCCTCGGCATCACCCGTGAAGCAGGTCCGGCCGAATACGACGGCTCTGGCATCTTCAAACAGTCCCATCTGTTTCAGTCTGTTCATGGAGTACATGAGACCCATAGGGGTGAGTTCGAAATTGTCGAAAAACCATATCAGACCATCGTTTTTATATCTTTCGGCGAATCCGTTCAGGTCGATATACGGCGTGCCGATCATCTCGTCTATGACATCGATGCATCCGCCTATAAGCCTGCCCGTAACATCCAGCATGTTTTCTTCATGAAGCTCCTGTTCTTCAGGATCTCCCCTGAAGAGCAGCCATTCAACAGGAGCATCCATCTCGTACTCATCAGTTTCTTCGTTGTATCCTGTCGAATTGTAAAGCTCGTATGAGTGCTGCACAGGCATCTCGCCGAAAATAACCGAGAGAGCGTTGAAATGGAATTCATGCAGCGGTCTCCAGTCCCAGGCTCCGGCATTGACGCCGTAGATAGTGGCTATATCGAAGACTGTAGTGAAAAGCATTTCGATCGCAGTAGGATCAGAGTATCCCGAGAACCATTTAGGATGAGCTTTGATGAGCTCCCAGTCTATGTAAGGAAGCATCTCGACAGCATAGTCACCGCCTGATGCGCAGAACACCATCTCTATATCATCATCAGCGAATAGCTCGTTGAATTCCTCACCGCGTACATCGGCAGGAGCAGAAGGGCATTCATCACTCGTTACGCTTTCCGTTTCACAAGGCAGAAGTCCGGCTTCCTCGAGAATATCAAGAGACATGTCGAACGAATCAAGCTTACCGCCGACGCCTGAGCTTGGGGCGCATATTCCTACATAAGATCCTTCCTGCGGAAATTCAGGGTATATCATCAGTAATTTCTCCGTTTCTGTGTTTTTGATAATGACTGCAGACTGTACCGGTCATAAAAAGCATTATAGCACGAGTTTGTGCTTTTTACGTTCGGAATAAAAAACAAAAACGCCTGTTGCCGGAATTGAGGAATCAAAGGCCCGTCTTTAAGACAACAGGTTAACGTTTCCGTTAAAAAATTGTCATTAAATACAAATTTCCCAAAATGGTTAAGACTGATTTAATCGCTGACAATATATCTTAACCAAAACTAAATGATTATCATTTAATAAACAAAGTAAATCATTGCCAGAATTATAACAATAAGGTACAATGACTATGAATGGAGGAGTGCCTGAATACATTGAAATTCCAGGCTTTAATCCCCATTAAGTTTGTAGGAATTAGATAAGTATAAAGGAGGCACTAGCAGATGAAAGTATCGAGCGTTCCTTTCAAGGGAACTAAAGATCAGGAAGCCAAACTGCTCGAAGTGATCGCCAAGTACAAAGGCCAGAAGGGAGCACTGATGCCTATCATGCAGGAGGCACAGAATATCTACGGATATCTTCCTTACCAGGTACAGAAGATCATTTCCGATGAGACAGGTATTCCTATCGAAAAGATTTACGGTGTAGCTACTTTCTATGCGCAATTCTCGATGTCGCCTAAGGGCAAGTACATCGTATCGGTATGTCTCGGTACGGCTTGCTATGTAAAGGGCGCTGGCAAGGTCCTCGAAGAAGTTGAGGCCAAGCTTGGAATCGGCGACGGCGAATGCACCCCTGACGGCAAGTTCTCTCTCGAGGTTTGCCGCTGCGTAGGCGCATGCGGACTGGCACCTGTTATGATCGTTGCAGGAGATGTATACGGTAAGATGACCCCTGACAGAGTCGGCGGCATCCTTGCGAAATACGAATAACGCATAATGGAGGGCAAGTCATGAAAACACTGCAAGAAATAAAAGACATCAAGGCGGCAAAGTGTGGTCAGATCGACATCAGATTCAATCCTGACACTGCAGAAGAAGCCGTTAAGACCTACGTCCTCGTTTGCGGAGGTACCGGCTGCCAGTCAAATCACAGCGTTGAGGTAATAGATGAGCTCAACAAGATGATCGACGCTGCCGGCAAGAAGGACGAGATCCAGATCATCCAGACAGGCTGCCAGGGACTCTGCGCTAAGGGACCTATCATGGTAGTACATCCTGGAAACATCTTCTATCAGGAAGTAAAGCCTGAAATGGTGGAGCGCATCTTCAATGAGCACATCCTCGGCGGAACACCTGTCGATGAATACCTCATGGTAGAAGAGCTCCCTAACGGAGAGAAGATCCACTATGTTGACTCTCCGTTCTACAAAGACCAGCTCAGAATGGCTCTCCGCAACTGCGGCAAGATCGACCCTGAAGATATCGATGAGTACATTGCAAGAGACGGTTATCAGGCTCTCGCAAAGGCTCTGCTTGAAATGACACCTGACGATGTCATCAAGGAAGTCATGGATTCGGGACTCAGAGGCCGTGGCGGCGGCGGATTCCCAACCGGAAGAAAGTGGATGTTTGCATCCGCAAACAGAGGAGAAGTTCAGAAGTTCGTAGCCTGCAACGCTGACGAAGGCGACCCGGGCGCATTCATGGACAGATCCATCCTTGAGGGAGACCCTCACTCAATACTTGAAGCTATGGCTATTGCCGGCTATGCTATCGGCGCTAACCAGGGCTACATCTATGTAAGAGCTGAGTATCCTATCGCTGTTGACAGACTGAAGATCGCTCTTGATCAGGCCAGAGATTATGGCGTGCTCGGAAAGAACATCTTCGGTTCCGGATTCGACTTCGATGTAGACCTCAGACTCGGTGCAGGAGCGTTCGTATGCGGCGAAGAAACAGCTCTGATGACTTCGATCGAAGGCAACAGAGGCGAGCCTCGTCCACGTCCGCCATTCCCTGCTGTAAAGGGACTGTTTGCAAGACCTACAGTACTCAACAACGTTGAGACTTACGCAAATATTCCTCAGATCATCCTTAACGGTGCAAGCTGGTTCAACCAGTATGGTACTGAGACATCAAAGGGAACAAAGGTATTCGCTCTCGGCGGCAAGGTCAACAACACAGGCCTCGTAGAAGTTCCTATGGGAGCTACTCTGAGACAGGTAGTAGAGGAGATCGGCGGCGGAGTTCCTAACGGAAAGAAGTTCAAGGCTGCTCAGACAGGCGGACCTTCCGGCGGATGCATCCCTGCTAAGTCATATGATGTTCCTATCGACTATGAATCACTCAAGGCCATCGGTTCCATGATGGGATCCGGCGGAATGATCGTACTCGACGAGGACAACTGCATGGTAGATATCGCTAAGTTCTACCTCGGATTCACAGTAAGCGAGTCCTGCGGAAAGTGCACACCTTGCAGAATCGGTACAAAGCGCATGCTCGAGATCCTCGAGAAGATCTCGGCAGGCAGAGGTGAGATCGAAGACCTCGATAAGCTCGATGAGCTGGCTCACTACATCCAGGCCAACGCTCTCTGCGGACTCGGTCAGACAGCACCTAACCCGATCCTCTCGACAATCGAGCACTTCAGAGATGAGTATGAAGCACACATCATCGACAAGAGATGTCCTGCAGGCGTCTGCAAGGCACTGCTCAACTACGTCATCGATCCTGAGAAGTGCAAGGGCTGCACAAAGTGCGCCCGCAACTGCCCGGTCGGCGCTATTTCAGGCGCTGTCAAGCAGCCACACGTTATTGATCCGGCTAAGTGCATCAAGTGCGGTGCCTGCATGGACAACTGCGCATTCGGTGCAATAAGCAGAAAGTAAGGGGAGGTGAACACAATGGCAGATATCAAAGTAACAGTTGATAATATTACTGTAACTGTTCCGGAAGGTTCCACCCTGCTGGATGCAGCTCATAAAGCTGGCATCGACGTTCCTACATTATGCTATCTGAGAGACATCAATGAGATCGGTGCCTGCAGAATGTGCGTATGTGAGGTAGTTGGAGCAAGAGCTCTTGTCGCTGCCTGCGTATACCCATGCACAGACGGTATGGTAGCATATACCAATACCGAGAAAATCAAAGACTACAGACGTAAAACTCTTCAGCTGATCCTGTCCGATCACGATCAGGACTGCCTCGGCTGCGTAAGATCCACAGACTGCGAACTTCAGGCTCTCTGCAAACGTTACGGCGTTGAGAAGACTGACTACTATGCAGGTGTGAAGAATGAGTTCGTTATCGACGCTTCTTCGGCTTCGATCGTAAGAGACAACAACAAGTGCATCCTCTGCAGAAGATGTACAGCTGCATGCGAGAAGTATCAGAGCATCGGCGTTATCGGCGCCAATGACAGAGGCTTCGCTACACATATCGGCAGCGCTTTCGAGCTTCCTCTCGCAGAGACAAGCTGCGTAAACTGCGGACAGTGCATCGTTGCATGCCCGGTCGGCGCGCTGCATGAAGTAGATGCTACACAGGCTGTCAAGGCTGCTCTCGCAGATCCTTCAAAGACAGTGGTCGTTCAGGCTGCTCCTTCAGTCAGAGTCGGACTCGGTGAATGCTTCGGCATGCCGATCGGCGCTGAGGTAGA
>JBGULF010000074.1:0-28493 GCA_045115935.1 Anaerovoracaceae bacterium | reverse complement strand
TATCGATCCTGCGCTGTTTCTCTCTTATGATCCTGTGATCGATCATATTTCAGTATCGCGTCCACATTTAAGCTGATGGTGTCGAGTTCGCGGCGGGCGCTTTTGAAATTATTATAGGCTTTCTGCTGAGCTGACTTAAGCTTGATAAGACGATCCCGCTCTGCTTTTAAATCAGATAGATGGGGAACAGGGTTTCCTCTGTCAGCAAAATATTGCCGGGCTTCATCCCAGAGTTGCTGCTCTTTCTGAACATCTTGCCTAAACTGTCTGATACCGATGCCGCTCTGAATCGCCTCTTTTCGCTTTGTTACTACAATGTTCCTATTCACGTACAGTTGGCCGGCGTAATGGATCTGCTCATTAATATCACGGATACGGTCATCAGAGGTTTGAATTCCCGTTTTTACTTTGGACATTGCAAGATCTATTCGGTCGTGAGCTGCCGATATATCTGACTGATCATTATACCCGTGTTCCTGCACAAAGCATATCGTCCTGGCCATCTCCTGCAGATTGGATAGTTTGACCTTGCGGGCATAGGCGCGGCTTTGCTGAGCTTTGACACATGCCTGCAGATCAACCACCAGCCTGAGACGAGTGTGGAAGTTAAGAGCTGCGTGAGGATCTGAGATATAGTCATATGACGGATCATAGCCGGGTTGATTTCTTTTGAACATAGGGGCAGAAGACTGTTGTCTTTTGAGTACCGAGGACTTCAAAGCATCTTCCCGTGTTCGTCCAGCTTCATGGTTGCCGGTAAATAGTGGCAGCAAATAATCTTCTGTATAATCATTTCCGAGGGTCCTGCCTGTCATATAGTTACTGCGATCGGGATGCAGATAACTGTATCTGCCGCGGCTTATCTTAATCTTAATTCCGTAATACTTTTCTAAATCACCGCCGAACTCTTCCGGGGAACACGCATATGAAGACACCTCTCTGATAGCATCACGCAGGAACTGCTTGTGCGTCTGGAACGTACTGCCAGCATTATCGGCTGTAACTATGCCATCGCTGCTGATCATGGTCTCGAGCTGATCCCGCCTCTTTTGTTCTCTGTGACTTTTCCAATACTCACTGTCAGTGATCCTGTCAGCCGATGAGGACAGCAGATCTACCTGGTGCAGGTGCTCTCTTTCGCACATGTCCATCAGATACTGCTTCATGTGATTAAGCAGCTTATCAGTTACATGATGCTTATAACCGGCACGGCTGTCACATGGCCTCTCTGTAAAATCTGTCTCCTCTATATCCAACTTTCGCACACTGTTGAGAATAACATGCACATGCATATTTCCACTGCCGTTATGACCATCAGTATGAGTGCATACGAGGGCCTGATGCCCGGCAAAGTATTTCTGCGCGAATTCCATACCGAGTTTCTGCGCCATCTCCCCGGTAAGACCGGCGACTAAGCTGTCTTCAGGATCGAAGCTGATAATGTAGTGATGGGACTTGATCTCGCGCTCACTGTAGTTCTTGCAAAAAGATCGGTTGACCTGATCACATTCGGCAGCAAAAGTGAGAGGCTCACAGTTGATGCCTTCGAGATAGTATTCATCACGGAGCTGCATATGACCTTGATCGTCGAGTAAAGGTTTCTGTGTGAACTCATCATGCTTGAACATAAGGTATTCAAGAGCGGTTCTGTAATTACTGTTCTTATTTGCGATGTGCTTTATTATTGCCATTCTGACCTCCTGCCAATTCGGTAACTGCATCACGCATCTCAAGAATCGCGTTGATACATCCGTTGATTTCCTGCCTGACTGACTGCGTCTGCATTCCGCCTGAGTTGAAGTATCTTGCAATCTGATTTAGGTTGTTGCCGATCGCAGATAACTCTCTTGTGATTTCCTGTATTTGCGGGAAGTCAGACACGATGTTGTAGTTTATATTCACTTTCCCGATAGTTGCCTGCCTTCGTATGTAATCAGTTTTGCTGATCCCGGCGCGGGTGGCATTCATACACAGAATCGAATATTGTGTATCGTCGAATCTTATGGTTATGAAATGCCGCTTTAGCTGGCGTTCAGGTTTTACTGGTCGTCCCATTTTTCCATCCTTTCTGTGAGCGAGAGTGAACCAATACAGTCGTTTGCAACGACCATAAGAGGGTATGGGGAGCGTTATCCCCATCAAGATGCCAGGGCACAGAAATTCTCATTTTGAGTTTTCGTGTTCTCTGGCGAATCTTGCTCTAAGCGTGAAACCCTCTCAATAAATAGTCAGAGAAGGGGCTTTTTACACGCTGCCCTAATAAATTTCATTAAAAACTGTGTAATTTGGGCTGCCTGTGACTAATTAATGAGAGGCTAATCAATCAGGCCTCTGGCAGACAGATCATAAGGAGGCAGTCGAATATGAATACTACAGAGAGGGAAAGACTCAGAGATAGACTGAATGAGCTCAACAGCATATCGCTGCTTGATGTATATGCGGATGAAGTGGATTCTATAACGGCGGTGAGTATTGATAAGAGCGTGAAACCTGAGAAGCGAATAGAGTCATTAATTGATCAAGTAGGAAATCCTTATATCTACCGGGACGGAAGCATGATAGTTAAAATCAGCTTTGCGAATAATGGCAAAACGCTCCAGTCGTGTATGGAGGATTATCTGGAGGCGGAATTAAGTGTCCGAATGCAAAACAATCGTATATAACTTTACGAATATAATATTATTGTAATTGAAAATGAGCTGTGATAAGATGTCATTGGATCTAATATAGAAATTTTTGGCGCCACTGATTTCTTAATCTGCATTTGATGTGAAGAAGGGAGGTCAATGACTTTTTATGCGCCCAAATAATAAATATCGCGCGGCGATCTACCTCAGAATATCACGTGACGATGAAGATAAAGCTGAGAGCAACAGCATTCAGAACCAGAGAGAACTGCTCAAGTCGTTCATAGATAAAACATCAGACATAGATTTCATAAGAGAGTTTTCTGATGATGGTTATTCCGGGACCAACTTCGACAGACCAGGCTTCATCAGGATGATGGACATGGTGCAGAGCAAAGATATCAACTGCATCATAGTGAAAGACCTTTCAAGACTCGGCCGTAATTATATAGATACCGGCAGATACATAGAGCAGATATTCCCATCGCTCGGAGTCAGGTTCATTTCAGTTAATGATAATTATGACAGTATCAAAGAAATCAATGAAGCTGATCAGATTATCATTCCGTTTAAGAACCTGATCAACGACGCGTATTGCCGAGACATCTCTATGAAAATAAGAAGTCAGCTGGATGTGAAAAGGCGTAACGGGAAATTCGTTGGAGCGTTTGCCGGGTACGGCTATCTGAAAGATCCAAGGGATAAATACCACTTAATAATCGACGACACAGCTGCGGAGATAGTTCGAACGATCTTCGATATGAAAATGGATGGCTACAGTCCGGGGCGTATAGCTGATCACCTTAACGATATGGGCGTGCTTACTCCGCAGGAGTACAAGCGGTCAATCGGTCTGAACAGCAACTCAGGATACTGGAAGTGTGAACATCCGAGATGGGTAGCGCCGACTGTTATCAGGATCCTGACCAATGAGCTATATGTAGGAAATATTTCTCAGGGTAAATATCGCAAGGTCAATTACAAGGTCAACAGACTTGAGGTAGTAGACAAAAGAGACTGGATAAAAAAGACAGGTACACATGAGCCGATCATCAGCCGTGCAGTATTTGACAGAGTCCAGTATATGCTCGCATCAGACACCAGGACTTCGCCCGGAAGCGACACTGTGAACATATTTGCCGGTGTTGTTAAGTGTGCTGGATGCGGACAGAACATGATCAGGAGGGTCACCAAAAAAGGTGACAAGGAGTATGTTTACTACATGTGTTCCACTGCGAAGGCCGGCGGCGATTGCACATATCACTCTATTAATGCGGAAAATCTGGATAAGGCAGTACTCAAAGCAGTTCAGACGCAGATGGAACTATTATTGGATCCGAATTGCTTTACACACACTATTACAGAAGCTCCGCGCAAGTCGCATCGGGTCACGATCCTGGAGGAGCAGCTTTCAGCTTTGGAAAAGGAAATTGAGAAATACAGGAATCTCAAAGAGCGTCTGTACGAGGATTATGTCGAAGGCATCGTCGATGCTGATGACTATGAGGAGCTCCGCAAGCGATTTGCCGGAAAGATTAACGCAGCGACGCAAACGGCCGGAAAACTCGATATGGAAATAAGAGCTGAGAAAGATAAACCTGTATTGCCGCCGGAATGGCTTGAGGAAGTCCGAAGCATAGGCATGGTCAAAGCGCTTACAAGGAAAACGGTGATCATGCTTATAGACCGAATAGTCGTTTATGACAAAAACAGGATCGAGATAGTTTTTCATTACAGTGATGAGATTGCCGAAGCTGTTAAGGCAGCCAGGAAGAAAGCAAGAGAAGGAGAGATTGCGGTATGAAATGCGCTATATATACAAGAACTACAAGCACTGAGCCGGGACTGGAAGGCAGCGCTACATCAATAGCGCAGCAGAACGAAGCCATTTCCGAATTCATTAGATCCAGAAAATGGAAGATAGCAGAAAAGTATACTGACCGCAAAAATGATCCGCAGATCAATGACGGATATATGGAGTTCAGGAATGACGCATTGCACAGACGCTTTGATGTCATCGTAGCTGAGTCAGTGTTCAGACTTGGCGCTGATACATATCAGACATTGTACTTCCTGCAGAAGGTGTTATATCCGGCAGGCATACATTTTGCGTTTACTGCTGATGGATTCTGCTCGTCAGATCATAACGAAGAGGAAGTAATCGATTACCTGAACGGACAAAGAAAGAAGTATCATGGCTCTTTTATATACGGGTGGATGGATAACGAGAAAATAAAAGCCGCATTCAGTGTGTTTGGCTTTCGCTATATCGATGATGAGAAGCGTGTCGTTGCTGACGAAGAGACCGCTTGTATTGTGAAGAGAATATTCCAGCGACTCAGAGCCGGAGAAAGGCCCTCAGCGCTGGCTAAGGAATTCAATACTCTCGGCATCATCACACCGGGTGAGTATTATCGCAGAGCACGCGGCTATGATCCAAGTGATGCCAGTAAGACTTGGAATGGTACTCGAGTTGCTCAGATAGCGCGCAATGAGAAGTACATAGGCGTGTTTACAAATGATTTTGATCCGGATGAGATCACAATTGATGTACAGCCTTTTGTAGACAGAGAGACCTTTGATGAAGTGCAAAAGATACTCCGGTCAAGATATCATCACAAGAATAAACATCCGTCGTATCCAAGAAATCATTCAATCACAGGCTTTATATGGGATAAGGAATCAGGTATGCCGTTACACCGTTTCAGGGACGCAGTTAAAGGATTCGATGATATTCGCTTCAAGTATCCAAAGGAGAAGGACATCGTCTATGAAAAACCTTTTATGGACTATGAAGAGTTCGAGACACAGCTCAGGTCTCTTCTCAAAAAAGAAAAGGCAGCCAGCAACAGGGCCGCAGAGATCCTGTACAGCAAGGAAGGCGAGGCTTATGTAGATGCTCTTAAGAAGACTGCCAGAAAGAATTTGCCGGGGATCTTATCCGAAGTTTCTGCTGTCGAAGGTGAAAAGCTGGATGCATATAAAAAATGGCAGGATGGAATTATATCTGAAGCTGACTACCGTACGGTTCAGGCTGACTGTGATGTGAGACATGAAGATTTGGACAACAGAATCGACAGCATCATTGAATCGGTCAATGAGATAGAAAAAATCTACTCCGACAAAAATCCATGGATCAGAATGTTCAGAAGGATAGATGAGAATACGGAACTCACCAAGGTAAATATGAAGAAGATACTCGACAATCTGTATGTATACAGGTTCGAACGAGTTGAGATCGTTCCGAAAGAGCTGGAGTGGAAGAATAAACTGCCGAGTGAATGGCTGGAGGCGAACTGATGGCCCGGGTAAGCAGGAGAAATCAGAATAATAATGGCAGAAATCAGCAAATACCGGAGGTGCAAATCGTTTCCGAATCCGTGAAAGTAGCAACAGCCGCTTATGCGCGATTGTCATCAGAAGAAGAACAGGCGGAGACTGTTTCTACACAGGTCGAGCTTCTGAGAGAGTTCATTAGTAACAGCAACGAGCTGGAACTGACAGATGTGTATATTGACAATGGCTACACGGGAACCAATTTCGACCGCCCGGACTTCAGCAGGATGATGTCAGATATTCAGAGAGGGAAGATACACTGCATAGTCGTTAAGGACCTTTCCAGATTCGGCCGCAATTTTCTTGAGACAGGATATTACATTGAGACTTTGCTCCCAAAGCTAAATGTCAGACTGATAGCGATCAATGACAACTTTGACAGCAGCAGAACAGAAGACCGCGTTTCGATCTCTGTGCCTATCAAAAATATGGTGAATGAACTGTACGCGAAAGACATTTCACGGAAGATATGCGCGTCGAACGAATCCCGGAGAAAAAACGGCACATTTACTATTGGTCATTCAGTGTATGGCTATTCTGTGGACCGGGAAGCGAATAAGTATGTTGTAAATCCTGAGACAGCACCTGTTGTGCAGCTAATATTTCACTGGTTGGGAAAAGGCGTAGGTATTACAGATGTTGCAGATCGTCTGAACAGTTTGGGAATCATTACGCCACTTGAATATAAATGCCTCAATGAATTTCATAAGGATCCTGCTGAGGGCTGTGCCTGGAACACTAACCGCATCAAAGCTTTGATCAGCAAAGAAGTATATACAGGGGATAGATGCCTTGGCGTAAGACAGGCTGCCGCGTATAAAGGTCAGGATGAGATCTATATGCCTAGGAGCGAATGGACTATTTATGAGAATGATCATGAGCCGCTTGTCACACGCGAAGATTATGAAATGGTAATGGATGTCTTTAAAAGGAACAGCGACAGACGAAGAGCTAAGAGTGAGCTGCTCAGAATTCTCAATCCTGCAATAGAGCCGATTTTTTCAGGAAGGATAGTATGTGCAAAATGCGGGAGGATACTGGAGCATCGCATACGCAGGGCTGATGAGGATACTTATGACAGGGAAAACATCGATTATATCTGCAAAGAAAAATACTATTCCGACGGTAAGCGCAACTGCAACATAAGGATCAGAGAGGATCAGCTTACGATCACAGTGATGGATAGTCTGCGTCTGCTTACAAGTATAGTGCTTGAGCAGGATGAGCTGCTGAAGAGGCTCAGGAGATATGGTAATGACCGCAACCCAGCTACAAAGCTGAAAAACAAAATCAATGATCTGGAGAGGCGTGATGATAATTGCTCTGAAAAGATTTCCAGACTATATGAGGATCTGACTGCAGGAATAATCGATCAGGATGACTACAAGAGCCTGCGGGCAAAGTACCAAAACGAGCGGGAGGAGATTAGAAAGAGGATCTCGGAAACAAAGGAAGAGATCACTGCTGCTGAACAGGGACTCGAGAAATTCGAGACGCTGGTAAATGAAGTTTCTGAACTTCCGGACGATTTCACAATAACACCTGAGCTCGTAGAGCATTTCATTGACAGAATCATTGCTCACGAAAACGGCAAGATAGAAATAGTATTCAAATGCGATGATGTACTGCAGCAGATCACTGCGATCACCGGAGGCTCAAAATGATAGCACTGTATATGAGGCTTTCGATGGCAGATGGCGACCTGGGCGCGGACGGCAAGGATGAGAGCAACAGTATAGAAAATCAGCGGACAATTCTTATGGACTTCATCAGACACAGGGATGATATGGATGATGAAGTCACTGAGTACATAGACGACGGGTATACCGGAACGAATTTTGATCGGCCGGGATTCAAGAAGATGCTCGAAGACATGAAGAGTGGAAATGTCAAAACGGTTCTCACTAAGGACCTCTCCAGACTCGGCAGGAACTATATCGAAGTCGGTGACTACATGGAGCAGATCTTCCCGATGCTGGGAGTTCGGTATATCGCCGTAAACTCCAATTATGACAGCAGGGAGAATGCAGGCAATACCATCGGACTGGATATGAGCATCATGAATCTGGTCAACAACCTATACAGCAAGGACCTTTCCACGAAAGTGTCTACGGCAAAAAGAACCATGTGGAAGTCAGGAAGAGCAACTTCTACCAGACCTCCTTACGGGTACATATCGGACCCTGAGGACAAGTCAAAATGGATCATAGATCCGATGCCGGCTTCTACAGTCATGACGATCTTTGAGATGGCAGACTCTGGCTCTACTGTAAGAGAAATCACAGCTAAGTTGAACAGCGAACATGTTCTGACCCCGGGACAGTATAGGGAGGCTACCGGTCAGATGAAAAGAGTACGTCGGAAGGTTGATGATTCTGAGTGGATTTGGGATTACAGAATGCTCTATAGGATCCTCAGGACTGAAGAATACACTGGCGTGATGATCAATGGCAAAACAAAACGTATCAATGTAGGAAGCAAGCGGAACCGGCAGATGCCAGACAAAGAGCAGATCAGATATGAGGACCATCATGAACCAATAGTATCTAAAGAAGTGTTCTTACGGGCACAGAAGCTGTTTAAGAAGACTGGTAAAAGCGGCATCATAAATACTGACGAATTCCCGCTGAAGGATGTGCTGTACTGTGGTAACTGCGGCTTACGGTTGCATCATAAGAGAAGTACCTCACAGACAGTATCATGCAGGCACAAATATCATGCCGGAGAATACTCGAAGTGCTCTGATGCAGTGTATTCCGTGAGCAAGATAAACCGGATAGTATGCCGGGCACTGTATAAGCAGCTGCAGATAATGAGCCAGCTTTCCGATGAGCTTGAGATGAAGAGAGCTTCACTGCCGGACACCTACGGGGAACTCCGCAGGATAGATATGAGGATCGAGACTCTTCAGACTGAAAAGAGCCGTGCCTATGAGACCTATGCGGATGGCATCACCACCAAAGATGAGTATGTTTCAAAGCGGGAAGACATAAAGAATCGGATCTTAGAACTGCAGGATCAAAGGAGTGCGCTTACTAAGGCCGGAGACAGACTATCTCTATTAAACGATGAACTCGATCATTATACGGCTTTGGCAAAACAGGTTCGGTTTGCTGAAGGACTGACTAGAAATCAGGTCAAAGCATTTATCGATCGTATAGACATCTATGATGAGGAGCATATGGAAATCAGATTCAGGTTTGCAGATCTTCTTATGCAAATCTCAGAGGAAGTCGGAAGGGAGGACACACTATGATAATCAGATGCCTGCTCACACCCGTATATATATTAGTAGGAATAATTAGACTGGCTGTAGATATTATCAGCAGGCTGTCCGGATGGATATTCGGAGCGCTTGCCGGGCTGCTGCTTCTTGTGACACTGCTGTGTTATTTTTTCGGCCTTGAAGACGGAGCGGGGATCCGGCATATGCTTATCGGCTGCGGCATACTATTTCTCATACCGCAGATCACAGCTGTTATGTCAGCTGTGCTTGAGGTGCTGACAGAGATTATAGGAAATCATATCAGGTAGTTTTATTGCTTACAGCAAAAGGAGGCAGACATGAATACAGGAGATAAGATCCGTAAAGCAAGAGAACTCAGAGGGATGACAATGAGAGAGATAGGGCTGGAAATGCACTATCCATATAAGAGCGCTGCTGTCCGGATAGCGCAGTACGAGGCAGGCCTGCGACAGCCCAATAGCAAGACGCTTGATCAGATGGCTGAAGTGCTCAATGTCAACAGGAAGGCTCTGGCCGGTCCGGAAGGGTATGAAGTCGAAGATGTGATAAGATTCCTGTTTGATCTTGAGGATATCGGTTACGATGTCGTTATCAGACCGGAGGGAGAGAAGCTGGTCGTAGTCATCAGCAGTGACGAGCTAACTGCGCCTCTTATTGAGTGGAATGAGATCAGGACCAGATACCACAATCAGGAGATGCATGAGAAGGAATATATTACCTGGAAATTCTGCTGGGAGGCAGAGCCTAGGAACTCATGACTGGTTCTAAGGTTGCAAGGTTGTATGCAAATTGTGGTATGGGGTAAGATTGCAAAAGTGGACATAAAGGCATTAACGCCGTGTCCACTTTAATTTTATCTACTTATTATATATCGGTGTTATCAGCGAGAGCGCTGATGCGCTGCTTGATTACTTAGCGAGGTATTTGATCTGCAGCTTAAGTATCTCAAGAAGGTGCTCCTTGTCTGCTTCGGAGCAGCCGTCAAGAGCATCGCGGAAATCTTTATCATAGCGGTCAATCAGTGCAGGCAGACTGTCATAAAGAAATGGATCAACAGTCGTATCCAGTGCATTTGCGATCTTAACAAGAGTCGGCAGTCCGACCTTTGTTCTTCCTGTCTCAATATTACCTATATGAGCCTGCGTTATTCCTGTGATGACTGACAGCTTTTCCTGCGTGAAGCCCTTTTCAACGCGCGCAGCCTTAACTCTTTTTCCCAATTTTATATAATCCAGTTCCATGACGGATCTCCCTTTAACTATGACTTTGAGCACATGATTAAGCATGTATGCTTAACTACTTTATCATTGTAAAGGAAAAATGCCTTAGATATAATATTCTATATAAATTAAATCGAGAATAATATATTTTATACAATATAGATATACATTTTTATTGCAATGTTCGATTCTTCAGGCAATGAAAAACACTATAAACTCAGATTCTATGACACGGTTCGATCGACCAGAGTCGGGTGGCTGTGGTATCCGTACATACCCTATGGAAAGATAACAATACTGCAGGGCGATCCCGGTGAAGGAAAGACTACACTGATGCTGCAGCTGGCGGCAATGCTGTCGTCCGGCAGAAGCATTCCCGATGGAAGTGTGGAGACCGAGCCTCAGGTAGTTATATTCCAGGGTAACGAAGACGGTCATGCTGATACGATCAAACCCAGACTCGAAGCGGCAGGAGCGGATTGTTCTAAAGTCGCATTCATACAGTCTGATTTCGACCTGTCTCTCAGCGAATCAGTCTTCGGGGATGCAATTAAGCAGTCAGGAGCAAGGCTTCTTATCATTGACCCGCTGCAGGCTTTCATCGGAAACGACAAAGAGCTGCTGAGACCGGGAGGCATAAGAGAAGCTTTTCGCGAACTGACATGGATAGCGGAAGAAACTGATTGTGCGATCGTTATGATCAGCCATATGAATAAGAACGCCCACGGCAAGAGCATATACAGAGGACTCGGAAGCATCGATGTCGCAGCAGTTGCCAGGAGCGTGCTGATGCTTGAAAGGGACAGAGAAGATCCGAATGTACGTGTGCTGCTGCATATCAAGTCAAGCCTCGCGCCGGAAGGTACAGCATACGCATTCAGGCTTGATCCGTCTGAAGGATTCAGCTGGATCGGAGAGTCAGACTATACTGTCTTCGACTTTCCAGGTTCTACCGGAATAGGAGCCCGAAAGCTTGCGCAGGCTAAGTTCTCACTCGAGGCACTCCTGTATCAGGATCAGTCAGCTAATGAAATAATGGCGCATATGGAGAAACTGAACATTGGCAAGAGAACAGTAGATACCGCTAAGAAGGAACTTGGAATCTATTCGTACAGGAGGGGCGGAAGCTGGTACTGGCATATGCCTGACGGCAATGAAATAAGAGGCGGGAACAGCAATGAAACGCGTCTGCATTTATCTGAGACTGACAAAGGATGATCTGTATGATGCTATGCGCGTTGTTCAGAGACAAAAGAAGATAATTGAGCTAATTGAGAATGAGCCGGACTGGAAATATGCTGGTGCATATGTCTGCACAGAGAATATTGATAAGGAATTTCACAGGCTGCTCGATGATTGTAGAGCGGGCAGGATAGATGTGATCGTTATAAAGAATATGTGGCAGCTCGGCAGGAATCAAGATGAATGCATGCAATCAGCACTGTTGCTGCAGGAGGCTGCCGCGGATAAAACCGAACTTATTTCTATTGATGAGGGAATCCTCTCGCTGGAGGAACTCTTAATTCAGATCAGGAGCATGCCTTCTGATGAGGAAGCAGCAGAAGAAAAGAAGGTAGAACATGAGTGACACTGGTATCAGCCGGGAAGAACAAAGAGAGCTGATAAGACAGAAAATCCAGAATAATGACGAAACTGAGAAGCAGTTTGTGGTTATACCTGCAGTAGATAACAAAATGCTCGCCGATGCATCCAAGCCTCGGAGAGTGTGCGCATACTGCAGAGTATCTACCGATGATCCGGCTCAGACCACTTCCTACGAGCTTCAGAAAAAGCACTATGAGAAGGAAATCAATGAGACTCCAGGCTGGATCTATGCGGGCATTTATGCTGACGAAGGTATCAGTGCTACGTCCCTCAAGAACAGGGATGAGTTCAACCGTATGATAGCAGACTGCTATGCAGGCAAGATCGATCTGATCGTCACAAAGAATGTATCGAGATTTGCAAGAAACGTCGTCGACTGTCTCAGCGTTGTCAGAAAGCTGGCTCAGCTGAATCCGCCTGTAGGAGTGAAGTTCGAGAACGAGGGATTCTACTCCCTGGATGCAACGAGTGAGCTGCTTCTTACCGTGCTCGCGGCATCAGCGCAGGAGGAATCGAAGACCAAGAGCAACTCCATGAACTGGTCTCTGGAGAAGAGATTCGACAACCTCAACTTCCTGACACCGGTTTTGCTTGGCTACGACCATGATGCTAATGGCAATCTGATCGTTAATCCGACAGAGGCGAACACAGTAAAACTCATGTATTATGCGTTCCTTGCCGGATTCAATCTGACAGAGACAGCGAAGCTTCTGAATGAGCTCGGCAGACCATCCAAGAAAGGTAACGTGAAATGGACGCCTTCCGGGGTGCGGGACATCCTCAAAAATGAACGCTACTGTGGCGATGTCCTCAGCTGGAAGACTTATACATATGACTTTTGGGAACACAAGAAAAGGAAGAATAAGAAGAACCGCAAGCAGGTTCGTGAGATAGACCATCATGAGGGAATAGTCAGTCACGAGGTCTTCGATGCTGTTCAGCTGAAGCTGGAACTGGGTAAATATGCCTGCGAGGGCCGCGCAATGCCAACACTTGATGTCGTAGATGGAGGTGTTCTTCGCGGCTTTGTTTCCGTCAACAGAAACTGCAAGGGTTTCAATGACAAAGACTACTGCAGTGCGTCGGAGAGCATCTATTCCTTGCAGGAGACGAAACGACCCTCAAGCGAACATGGTGATGGTCCCGAGCGAGGGTCACACGAAACATTTGAACTCGATGGTTACGAGATCGTAAGATCCGAATTCTTCAAGCTTACTGAAAAGCCGATAATGAAGATCCGTAATAATAAGGTCTCATTCAACACAGTGTGTTTCAAGAAGTTTGAGGATGTCGAATATGTAGAGCTTCTGATCAATACCGTAGAAAAGTGTATTGCGATCAGACCCTGCGAGAAGGATAATCCGAACGCCTTCCGGTGGGGCGCAATGAAAGAGACAAAGTGGCGGGCGATGCCGAAAAGCATAGCAGGATTCGCAGCACCACTGTTTGCAATAACAGGCTGGGATCCAACAGACAAGATAAAGCTATGCGGACATTATATGTCTGACGGCAAGACACAGATGCTGCTGTTCGATATGTCAGAACCAGAGATCATCCGGCTGGTTCATGAGGATACAGAAGAGGATGTTGGTCATACATATTCAGATACGGGCGGCGGAACTGCCGCAGAAGGAGAGGTGACAGAAACCATTGAAGTCATGACGCCGGAGACTGTGTATCCGGATTCGTGGACACAGAGCTTCGGTAGAAGGATAGATGAGCAGCTGACATGGTATTACGAACGCATCCAATACGATGGAGACTGGGAGATACTCAGACCTGCAAAATGCTTTGCCATAGCAGGCGGCGTAAGTGAATCAGTCCTGAACGAAGTGGAGCGGGAGACCCGACGAATCATAGCTGAAATGAGGAGAGCCGTATGATGGATCAGATCACAGGCATTTCCCCAGATAAGGAAGACGACCGCCGGGAACCCTTCAGCTACGACGGCTACCAGATAGTCAGGCGGGAGATGTTCGCAAGGATCAGGGAGCCTGCAGCGGTCATCCGCAAGGACAGCATCACTTTCAACACTGCCTGCATCAACGGCCTTGAAGACACGGTCTATATCGAGATTATGATCAATGCCAATAAGCACAGCATAGCAGTACGGAGATGCGATAAGGACAACAGAGATGCCCAGAGATGGTGCGTCGATCGCCCCGATAAGCGCAGGACCCGGAAGATCGGCAGCACAAGGTTTACCCAGAGGCTGTACGAGCTGATGAACTGGAGTGACAAGTGCAGGTATAAGGTGCAGGGAGAGCGGAAAGAACTGTCAGACGGCACGGTATATTTCTTTTACCTGGATCAGTGCGAGATCATCTTCGAAAAGAAGAAGAAAACACAGGCGGAGGTGCTTGCAGAGCCACCGGGAGTTAGTGTGCCGCCGGATGAACAGGCGGAGAGACAGTTAGCCGAGCAGGGGATGGGCGTTAAGCCTTTTTACCCGGATGACTGGGGCAACTCTTTTGGCGTACCTGTAGATGAGGAACGGACGCTGGACATTGAGAAGATCCTGTCGAGCAATTCGTTCGTATCAATCAAATTAGATCAGGGAGACTGACATGTTCGATGACAACAGAACTGGCAGCAGACTTGGAATGTCGTTTTCTATAACAAGAGGGCGGCTGCTGGTTTATCATGCAACAATTATAGAGCTTGGGGATCCGGAATATGTCCGGTTTCTTTATAACGATGGCAAAAAGAGGTTTGCAGTTCAGTGCTGCGAGAAAATCGACAAGGAAGGTTTTCGTGTGCCAAGAGTAGATCCGGGCGGTCACTTTCAATTTGAGGTAAGAAGCGGCCCCCTGCTGTCCGTCATATACAAAAAATGCGAATGGAACACAGAAAAAGCGTATAACGTCTACGGCACATCATATCCGGAGCATAGACTGGTAGAATTTAAATTGGATGAGGCCAGCATGATCTCATCCGAACAGTTTATAGATCCGGAAAATATTGGTGTTACGTAGAAAGGAGAATCGCTATGGTCATTCCTACAATCGATGATGAGCTTTCACTACTTATGGCAGATGCAGACGCTATATTAACACTTGCAGCGGAGTTGGGAGAAGCGACAGCTACGAATTCCCCTGAATATTTCAAAACACATGCTATTTATGATATAGCCGAGACTCAGCTAAGAAGACTTGACCGTACCGCTGACAAAATCATGGAGCTTAGGAGACTGATAAAAACAGAATAACAGCGACTTTGAGCAGCCATTCACAGAGCTTTCGAGAGATCGGGAGCTCTATTTTTTATGCTTCCAATCTAAATATCCAGGATCAGCCTGAACACAACGAGTTGTCCCTAATGAACATTTAGGAGGCGGTCGTAACTCCATAATAGAAAGTGTTCGCGAGTATGCCTATACTGTACAGCTGCCATCCGCGCTCAAGGAACCGCCTCGAGCAGATGAAGAAAGACGGCAAGTTCGAGCTTGACAGCCGTGTCATCCAGCACGAGCCGCTCGGATTCCATGACTATAATTGCCTGCAGATGAACGCATTCGCGGTAGTCAGCGACAGCGGCACACTGCCGGAGGAGTCCAGCTTCTTCACATCGATCGGCAAGCCGTTCCCGGCTGTGTGCATCCGCACATCGACCGAGAGACCGGAAGCGCTCGACAAGGGCTGCTTTATCCTGTCGGGCATCGATACAAAGGGACTGCTGCAGGCTGTCGATACGGCAGTAGAGATGGTGGCGAACGGCGACAACGGCATACCTGTGCCTGACTATGTGGATGAGAACGTATCCGACAAGGTCGTCAAGATCATCCAGTCGTATGTGGGCGTAGTCAATAAGATGGTTTGGAGAAAAGACGTATGAATATATTAGTTACCGGAGCGAAGGGGTTCGTAGGAAGGAACCTCGTAGAAAACCTGAAGAATATACGCGACGGCAAGAACCGCACAAGGCCGGCGCTGAAGATAGACGAGATATTCGAGTACGACATCATGTCGACTCCTGAGGAGCTTGATCAGTATTGCCGCGAGTCGGACTTTGTGTTCAACCTGGCAGGGGTTAATCGTCCAAAGGATCCGGAGGAATTCAGAAAGGGCAACTTCGGCTTTGCGTCGATGCTGCTCGATACCCTGAAGAAGCACGGCAACAAGTGCCCTGTGATGCTTTCATCATCAGTACAGGCAACACTGGCCGGACGTTTTGGCACGTCCGAGTACGGGCTGTCCAAGAAGGCAGGCGAGGAGCTGTTCTTCAAGTATGCGGAGGAGACAGGCGCAACGGTGCTTGTTTACAGATTCCCTAATCTTGCCGGCAAGTGGGTAAGGCCTAACTACAACTCCGCAGTTGGCACTTTTTGCAACAATATAGCGAACGACCTGCCTATTACAGTCAACGATCCTTCGGTCGAACTCGAGCTTCTGTTCATTGACGACCTTGTTGATGAGATGTTTGACGCGCTCGAGGGCAAGGCTCATCACTGTGACTACCCGGCCACTGGTGAGGTGATCGATGGTGTTGAATATGACGGGCTGACTCCTGTATGGAGTGAGAGCGGCCGCTACTGTGGTGCTCCTGTAACGCATAAGGCAACTCTGGGATATATAGTCGAGTGCCTTGAGAGATTCCACGACCAGCCGGCAACACTGATGATGCCTTCAATCCCGAACGGCTCATTCGAGAAGAAACTCTACTCGATGTATCTCTCGTACCTGCCTGCAGAAAAGGTCGCATTCGACCTCGACATGAAGACCGATGACCGTGGCTCATTCACCGAGCTACTCAAGACCGCAGACCATGGCCAGTTCTCGGTGAACATCTCCAAGCCTGGCATCACAAAAGGCCAGCACTGGCACAACTCCAAGTGGGAGTTCTTCATCGTAGTCAGCGGACACGGACTGATCCAGGAGCGCAAACTGGGCATCGACTTCGAGACTGGCAAGCCATACGAACCAATCGAATTCGAAGTCAGCGGCGACCGTATCCAGGCCGTACACATGCTGCCGGGATATACACACAACATAATCAATCTGAGCGAGACCGAAAACCTCGTTACCCTGATGTGGGCCAACGAAACCTTCGATCCGGAACACCCAGACACATTCTACGAGCCGGTGTAAATTGTATATATACCGCGTAAACAAACAAGGCTTCATGCGGAGTTAAAGCTTTCGGCAAATATAATTCTTTCTGGCTTTACGTTATCGTCTGTAAACTTTAATTGCCATTAAAGTTTGATACACCGTATAGAATAACCACACGGGAGACAAGACAATGTTATCTGGAAGATTTGAAAACTGTTACGGCATAAAGGAATTCGACATGGGAGAAGGTATCAACTTTTCTCAGTCGAACAAGGCATTGATTTATGCTCCCAATGGTGTGATGAAGACCTCATTTGCGAAGGTGTTCGAAGACTTATCAAAAGGAGAGGCGAGTAAGGATCGTATTTTTCCTGCGGAGACAACCTCGTATTCAATACATTACTATACTAACGATTATGTATTCACGTCTGCAAATCCCAGAATTGTTCCGTCCTGTGGTGCCATATATGTTGTTAACTCTTTCTCGGATAACTTCGAGTTTACAAAAGAAACAGTCAGCACTCTTCTAGCGGATGAAGCTACCAGAAACGAATATAACATTCTAATGGCTCAGTTCACCGAGCAGATCAAATATCTTGAAACTGAATTGGCGACAAAAACTGGTCTTACGAAACCAAAGATTAAAGATGCGCTGATTTCTGATTTGGGTCTCCCCAGAACTGCTGATTGGCCGGATATTATTAACGGCATTCATGACTTGCTCGAAGTAGAAGCGCCGATTGAATATCTGGGAGAAATAAAGTTGGCAGTACTTTTCCATGAAAAGGCTGTCAAAGAATATGGAAAGACTGAGTTCAGAAAGTATATTCAGCAGTATATTGATAGGCTTGGTGAACTTCTTCAGAATAGTGAATTGTTGAGTGATAGTTTTACTGACCGAAGTGCTGAGAATCTTACAAAGTCATTCTCAACGAATAATCTTTTTTCTGCACAACATAAGATTGTCCTACGAGATGGAACAGAGATTCACAATGTAAACGAATGGAAAGCAGCTGTAGAAGCACAAATACAGCGTATGTATGCTGATGAAACTTTGCATACAGCGTTTGAAAAGTTGAAAAAGAATTTGACTGCTAACAATGATGTTGATGCAGCAAGAAAAATCATTATTGAGTATAGGCAGGTTATTCCACTATTGTTCGAAATTCCTAGAACCAAGAAACGCATGTGGGCCGCTTATTTTTCTCAAACAGAGAAACCATTCAACGAATATTACAATGAAATCACTAGATTTACAGAACGGGTAAGAGAACTTTATGAACGTGCTGCGGCCCAATCTGAACGATGGCAGCAGGTTGTGGAAGAATTTAATCGCAGATTCCGTGTTCCATTTACAGTTCAGATAAACAATAAATCAAATTTCATTCTGAAAGATGAGGCTCCAAACTTATCCTTTGTGTATAAGCGTGGTAGCGGAGATAAAGAACAAAGTGCTGATTTAACGAAAGACTCGCTGCTTCCATCATTGAGTATGGGTGAAAAGAGAGCTATGTATCTGCTTTATATTCTGTTCGATCTTGCGCGAATCCGAACTCAGGCTGAGTCTGGACAGAAACACCTTGTCATTACGGATGATATTGCGGATTCCTTTGACTATAAAAATAAATATGCAATAATCGAATACTTGGCAGATTTATCAAAGAACACAGGAATTGATCTTTTGATGTTAACGCATAACTTTGATTTTTATAGAACAGTATTGTCAAGGCTGGGGTTGTGCCGGGACCATTGCTATATTGCACAAAGAGATGATACAGGGAAAATAACAATGACGGTTTTCCGCTATCAAAGAGATTTCTTCAAGAATGTTATTATTGCTAAAATAAATGGAACAGATGACTATACACGGAAAAAGATGCTTGTTGCCAGTGTCCCATTTTATAGGAATTTAGCAGAATACTGTGGAGATGACAATGACTATTTGAAACTTACATGCTTTCTCCATTATAAGATTGACCCAATTGATACAAACAGTGTTACACTCGCAGATCTTTGGACGATAATCAATAAGTATATGCATGGGAGCACTGTAACATTTGGCAATGAAAGCTATTATGATATGGTCCAGTTGCTTGCAACAGATATTTCCAGTGATTATGATGATATTTCATTGGAAAACAAACTGATTGTGTCGATCGCTTCAAGGCTCCGAGCAGAGAAGTATTTGAAACAGGTAATCAGTAGTCATGAAGGATTATGCCCTGATAGTACAAGCAATCAGATGAGGGAATGGTATGAGAAAGCCAAACCTTATTTAACAGATGATGAGAAACGCTTGATGGATGACATTAATCTTATCACACCTGAATCGATCCATCTGAATGCATTTATGTATGAGCCACTTATAGATGTTTCAATCTGGACACTGAATGACATTTTTAGTAGAGTCGTTGGACTTGGAACTATGATATCCAATGGTAACTAGTATACGGGTATGACATTGAGCTAATTGCTCTTGAAGTGATAATTCATAGCGTTTGCAACTTTGGGCTATTACGTTAATCTGTAATAAACGATCAATTTAAGTGTAAGAGGAATATAGTATGATAGTAAAGCTATGTGTGTTTCAGGAATTAGGAATTAATGCATCAGATGATAGTCGGATTGCACTTGATACTTGTAGATGTGGTCCATTGCACGAGATAGAAGAGGACACTCCAGAAATTAGAGAGGAACTACTAGCAGAATTTATAAATCTTAATCCAGATTATCCATTTGAGAAATATGCTTTAGTCATAGTAAGAAAATAGAAATGAAAAACATTATTGATTTAAATAACAAATCTATCCTCGTCACTGGCTCACCAGGCTTTATCGGGGCTAATCTTGTCCTGCGTCTCCTGCGCGAGATGCCGGGCGGTCATGTCATCAGCTTCGACAACATGAACGACTACTATGATCCGGCGCTCAAGGAGTACAGGCTCTCGCTGATCGAAGAGACTGCGAAGTCGTCTCCTGTGAAGCACACCTTCATAAAGGGAACTCTCGCTGACAAAGCTTTGGTCGACACGGTGTTCGAGGAATATAAGCCTGACATCGTTGTGAATCTCGCGGCACAGGCGGGTGTTCGATACAGCATAGATCATCCGGATGTGTACATCGAGTCGAACTTCATCGGCTTCTACAACATCCTTGAGGCATGCCGTCACTCCTACGACAACGGAGCGAAGGGCGTGGAGCATCTGGTGTACGCGTCCTCATCGTCGGTATACGGAGGCAACAAGAAGGTGCCGTTCAGCACAGACGATAAGGTAGATAATCCGGTCTCGCTTTATGCAGCCACCAAGAAGAGCAACGAACTGCTGGCTCACGCATACTCCAAACTCTACAACATTCCATCAACCGGTCTAAGGTTTTTTACCGTATACGGACCAGCCGGCCGCCCGGATATGTTCTATTTCAGTGCCACCAACAAGCTGGTGCGCGGCGAGACCATCAAGATCTTCAATTACGGAGACATGAGGCGCGACTTCACGTATATAGACGATATCATCGAGGGCGTGGTGCGCGTGATGAAGGGAGCGCCGGAGAGGTCTGTCGGCGAGGACGGGCTGCCGGTGCCGCCATATGCTGTGTATAACATAGGCGGAGGCCAGCCGGAGAACCTGCTCGACTACATCTCGACTCTGCAGGAAGAGCTGGTTCGCGCGGGCGTGCTGCCGGCCGACTATGACTTCGAGGGACACCGCGAGCTGGTGGGTATGCAGGCAGGAGACGTGCCGGTCACATATGCCGACAGCGAAGCCCTGGAAAGAGACTACGGCTTCAGGCCGGAGATAGGCATTCGCGAAGGACTGAGGAACTTTGCGGAGTGGTATAAGGAATATTACGGATAAAGAAACCAAATCGGATCGTGAAAAAGGAACGGTCCGGTTTTTCATTGTAAAAATGTATGACATATGCAAAGTACAAGATGTGGAAAACTTTATGTATAATATATATGATATTAGCGATTAATGAACAATAAGTAAAGATAACTAATTACTATCAAGAGCGTATTTGATATGCTAGACAATGACAGAAAAGATTTTCTTTCTGGATAAGTGGCTATTAATGGATACGTAGTTTTTAGAGGAGTTGTTTCATGTCGAAGGAACTTATCAAATCAATATTTAAGGAAATAAATAAGAATGATGTGTGGTCTCTGCAACTCGTGAAAATTAATAGTTCTAAGCGGGGCGGCGTTTCTTATTATACAAGAGAGATATCGCTGTCACCAAAAGGGAAGCTGAAGGCTCTTATTCTACAGCTATCCACACATTATCTTTCCGAAGAGGGAATTGATAAGTTCGAAACTGTTGATGAATATGCTGGAGATATAGTAGGCAATATTATTTATCGGATTCCAGCAACAAGTCTTTTGATTAATGAAAATTGGGAATTATTAAACAAAGCTATCGCCAACCCAGAAAAAGATGAAGATATTCGTGGAACAAGTTTTAGTGGGTATGTTGTAAGCGGTATCATCTCACGTGCTTCTAAGGATGTACAGGTGAAGATGGTATCTATGAGAGCACCTACGACAGTTATGAAAAACAAATACATTCTTAGCCACGCTACTGCTAGCTTTACTGAAGTAATTGAACCAGTTTTCACATTTAGACCTACCATTGATGCACTGATTATTGATGAAAAAGTTTACTTCTTCACAATACAGGCAGAAAAACTCTTCAATATGGAGAGGTCTTATAAAAAGGTGTGCAGTAACAAAGTTGATCAAACAATCAAGTCTTTGGAACTAACTGATCCAGATATGTTTAAGAAAATAGCAGCGTCCGGCACGAATCCAAGGCGGTTTATTTCTTTTAATGAAGATCGCCTGAATGCCCTGAAAGATAGTGGAACCAGGATGAAATTTGCTTCCATGTTTCAGATTAAAACTACTGACACGGGTAGTCTGGATACTAGTGATGAACAGTCCGCAGAAAGGATAATAAAGTTTCTTTGTAATAAAGCAGCAGTTGATCCTGTTGAAAACAAACCTAAAGAGGTTTCAGCTATGAAAGGATGGAAATGATATTTCAACTGAGTATGTTCTTTATGTCTTTTGTACCACTTTGGATTTCTATATTAATCCTAGATGCAAAGAGTATCTGGTATGACAAGACAAGCGATCCGTGGATCGAGATTATTAGCATGATTAGTATCTTAGTGTGCTCAATAATAGCGTTCCATGTAATGAGACGTGGATTAAAAGCTAGTTATGTACAAAACAAGAATAAAGCGTTGCTTATAGAAGCGAGAGAAGAAAAGTTCCTGATAGCAGAGTTCTTAATGGCATATATATTTCCATTATTCGTATTTGACTTCACTCATTGGGATGGGGTTGCTTTATTCTTGATTTTCTTTGCTATCTTTGGATGGCAATGCATTATTCATAAATATCTTTGCGTTAATATTATGTTAGATTTCATGGGATATAAAATTTATGATTGCGCATTGAACGTTGCAGATAAAAAGATAGAAAAGAAGATTCTTAGCAAAAGGAAACTTCGTAGTAAAGTAAATACTGATTTGGTGTATACCGCAATCAACAATGATTACGCCATTGATATTTCAGCAATAAATGAATAAATAAGAAATGATTCTGATTAGATGAACCTTTTTTATCGTATATAAGCTGATTATACTGGAAAAAGCAAATAAGAATAGAAAGAAGGGAGAAGATAATGCCAACACACGAAGCCTCGGCACAAATGCTGGGATATTTATATCAGGTTAGATATGCATTGTTTTTACTCCTAAGTACTGAGAATCCAAATGCTAAAATCTGCATTGAGAAGTTTGACGATATTTCATTCGAAGAAAATGGGACTCCTACAGAATTGATTCAAACGAAGCATCACATAAATGCACTTGGCAATCTTACGGATAAAAGCATGGATTTGTGGAAGACAATAAAAGTATGGCTTGATCTACTGGATGAGGCGCCAGAACTAATAGATTCATGCAGATTTATGATTGTGACTTGTTCCAAAACACCGGAGAATTCAGCAGCTAGTTTTTTAAAAAGAGCAAATCGGGATGAAGAAACGGCATATAGACTATTAAAAAAAGTTGCAGATTCCGCAGGAAATAAAGGGCTGGAAAAAGAATACAAAAAATTCCAGGATACAAATAAGGATATAATAATAAATCTATTAAAACGTTGCGAGATTGTTGATGGAGAACCGATTATCACTGATTTGAAAAAAAGCATGCTACCCTACATTCGCTCAAGTTGTGATACTGGATTCGACCGAAAAGTTCTTGAGAAAGTCGAGGGGTGGTGGTTTCAGAGAGTTATAGAACAATTAACATCACCAGAAAAGCCCACCATAGAATATAACGAGCTATTGGTCAATGTTAGGGAAAATGGGAGGAAGTATACGTCTGACAATTTACCTATTGGTGAGTGGGTTATTGCTGATAAATCTGAGGAAGAAATCAACAAAGATGAAAGTGTTTTTGTGCAGCAACTCAGACTGATTAATGCATCCAATAAAAAGATTAATCGCGCAATCAAGAATCATTATCGTGCCAGCATGCAACGCAGCGAATGGACGAGAGAATACCTGGTGGGATCAATAGAATTACAAAACTATGATGATGAATTGAAAGATGAGTGGGAAGAAGCCCGTTCATATTTTGAGGGTGGTGATCCTGTGGCTTTTGGAAAGAGCCTTTATGAGACTCTGATGAATAAAGATATACGAATACGCGAGAGATGCACAGACTCTTTTGTGATGCGAGGAAGCTATCAAATACTATCAGATAAAAAAGAAATTGGGTGGCATATGGACTATATAGAAAAACTAAAAGATTAGAATGAGGTAGTAGTAGATATTATGCGTGAATGGAGAAAAAGGTCAAATGAAATAAGGTTCCTTCTAAACCCGGCATTCTGTGGCAGAATCATATACTCTTCTGTCGAGGAGTATAAAAAGAGAAGTGGTAATGATATGCCATTTCTGTTGGTTTATCTGATTCTTCCTTTAGTTTTACATAAGTATACTCGTGAGAGAATCATCCCGCGTTCAAGAACAAATCTGGTACAGTGGACACAATCAAATAACGAAATCTTGATCGGTTTTCCAGAAAGGGTAAGAGGATTAGTTGAAGTGACAGACGAAGCAGTAGAATTTCTACTATGTGCCAGCTTGATTGAAATAACGGAAGATGGTTGTATAAAGCGTGTACTGCACAGGAGATTTTCGAATACAGATTATACTGATGAAGAAATAGCGGATTGCTTATCAAAGGTCAAATATGTTTCCAGATGGTTTGCAGACCTTTCTTCTATTGATACTATCTTTTCTTGTTTGGGGGTAAGGCCATGATGCAAATATTGGAACTTGTACTTTACAGTAGATACGGACAAAAAAGGGTTATTGAATTTAATATAGGCAAAGTAAATATCATAACAGGAAAATCCAAGTCAGGAAAGTCAGCGGTAGGGGATATTATTGATTATTGCTTTGGCAGCAGTAGTTGTAATATAGCCGATGGTGTCATTCGAGACTGTGTTTCATGGTATGGCTTATTGTTGCAAATTGATAACAGTAAAGTCTTTATAGCCAGGGAAAATCCTTCACCCGATAAACAAACAACAAACGCAAGTTTCTTTCTGATCGGTGAGGATATAAAGACCCCGGACGTAGTGGAAGCGAATTGTACGAGAGAGGATATAGTCGAGAAACTAAGCCGATTGATCGGCATAGAGGAAAACCAATCTATCCCACAAGCTGGACAAACACGCAGTCCATATAGTGCTAATATAAGGCATGCGCTGTTTTACTGTTTCCAGAATCAGTATGAAATAGCAACAAAGAGCTATTTATTTCATAAGCAATCTGAGCCACATACTACATCGGATATTAAGGCAACCATGCCTTATTTCCTGGGAGCTACAAACTCCAATGCTCTTCAGCTGGAAGCAGAAAGAAAAGAAAAAACGCGAGAGCTAAAAAGGCTTAAACGATTAATTGAAGAAAACGAATCTATTCAAGGATACGGCATACAACGTGGACAGTCATTATTATGCGAGGCTATAGCAGTTGGTCTGTATAAAGATGTTAGAGTAGAAGATTACAATACATTGCGTGAGAACCTCAAACAGATTCGGATGATAGAGGATGCTGCACCACCGAGTTATCAAGCACAGATTACTGAATTACAGGATAAGCTTGAAGAAATAATAGATGAAATAAGTAATTTAGAACTGGATATAGAAGACGCAAAAAAATATCAGGGTTATGCTACCAGCTATGGAAAAGAACTTCATTATCAGAAGAAGCGATTAGAATCTATCGAACTGTATAATCACTTAAATGTTGATACAAGTAAATGTCCTTTTTGCTCTGCACCTATGGACCATCCGATTCCTGGGATAAATGCAATCAGAGATGCAATTGGCGAATTGGATTCTTCTTTGAGTAATTGTTCTAAAGAAACGCCAAGGATACAAAAATACATCAATCAGAAAAAAGAAGCAGCAGAAGTATTAAAAGTTCAGCGCAAAGAAATAGAAGATAAAATCAATGCGTTGTTTGAAAGTGAAGAAACACTTCGTAATATACGAGATCTGAATACGAGGAGAGCTCATGTACTAGGCAGGATTAGTTTATGGTTAGAAAGTTCTTTTGATGCGAATGACAACACAGAGTATGAATTGAAGATCAACAGCTTAGAAAAAAGATTGGCTGAACTTAACGAACTCTTGGACAATGAGAATACTATGGACAGGGTCAATGCTGCTCTTTCTAATATGCAAACAGACATGACGAAGTGGGCTATAGAACTGGAATTGGGGGATGCAGGTTATCCATACAGGATAGATTTTGGAAAGATGACCGTTGTTACTGATAAGGATCGCACGATACCTCTTGATCAGATGGGAAGTGGCTCTAACTGGGTTGGGGCTCATTTGATATCCTTGTTTGCACTTCATAAGTTCTTTGCTACTCATGAAAGGCCAGTTCCTGGATTCCTTTACTTGGATCAGCCATCGCAAGTATACTTCCCTTCTATGGAGGAAAAAGAAAAAAATACAGATAAAGAAGCAGTATCGAGGATTTACGACTTTATAGCATCTGAGACTAAGGAGCTGAACGATAAGCTGCAGGTTATTATTGTTGATCACGCTAATCTTAATGATGAAAAGTTCCAGAATAGCATTATAGAATCCTGGTGGGATGCTGATAAAAATCTCATACCATTAGAGTGGATCCAAAATCAAAAAAAAGAAGAAACTAAAGTCGACAAAGGTAATGACAAAAGGCAGCCAGGGCGAAGAGGACCACATAAACTCCGCAAAAACAAGTGGAAAAAATATGAGCCAACGGGAATGACCACTAGAATCGAATCTGCGGATTTTCCATACTACGGTACGCATAGTGCTAGTCATCTTGATTTCAGGGAACACGAAATCAAGAAGCCGCAAGCAAAGAAGGCTGGGGTAAAAGCTGCGAGCTTAAAAAAACCAAGTCATGGGCTGAGATTAAAAAATAACGGAACAGGAGTCGTGAGCATTAAAAGCAATAAGAGTAAGTCAAAGAAAAATCAGTCTGAGGGTTAACGCATTAAAAAATATATATAATGATAATGTTACTAATAATAACAGCGGGTTTCGGCTCGCTGTTTTCTTTTCAACATTTTCACGAAAAGGGTTGACTACAGCAGCATAAATCTATATACTTTCGATGCTTTTGCAGTTGATTTCAACGCATTCAGGTTGTTGCTGAAAGCAACACATAATATAAAACAGGAGGCTATTTCATGAAGAAATTATCATTAGTACTGCTTGCCAAGGCTGTTGCAGACGCACGCAAGGCGCAGAACATCACTCAGGCAGACCTTTCCAAGGCTACAGGCATCAACAGATCCCTGCTGTCCAGACTCGAGTCAGCAGATTACACACCGTCCATCGACCAGCTTCTCGCTCTCAGCGATGTGCTCGGATTTGACACAACATCCGTAATGGACGATGACGCAGCTGAGGCTGTCGCAAAGGATTATCAGGACATCCCGCGCATGAAGATCACAGTTGCAGGCGTTGGCTACGTTGGACTTTCGCTGGCTGTACTGCTCGCACAGAACCACGATGTCACCGCTATCACAACAACACCTGCTAAGGCTGATAAGCTCAACCGGTTCTACAGCCCGATCCAGGACGACGAGATCGAGAGATTCTTCGCTGAAGCACGCAACGGCGAGCGTGAGCTGAGCCTCCAAACAACTACAGATAAGGCTGCTGCTTACGGCAATGCAGACCTCGTTATCATCGCAACACCGACAAACTACGATGATGTCGGACAGTTCTTCGACACAAGCGCTGTTGAGGATGCTATCGAGCAGACACTGGCTGTCAACCCGGATGTCATGATGGTCATCAAGTCCACCATTCCGGTTGGCTACACAGATCACGTTCGTGAGAAGTACGGCATCGACAACATCATCTTCAGCCCTGAGTTCCTGCGCGAGTCCAAGGCGCTTTACGACAACCTGCACCCGAGCAGGATCGTTGTCGGCGCTTACGACCACCAGAAGGAAGTCGCTCAGAAGTTTGCGGACCTGCTTCTTGAGGGTGCCCGCACTGAGGAGCGCCGTGTCGGACAGGAGCCGCAGAACATTCCTATTCTGATCGCTCATCCGACAGAGGCTGAGGCTATCAAGCTGTTCGCAAACACATATCTGGCAGTACGCGTCAGCTACTTCAACGAGCTCGACACATACGCACAGACAAAGGGCCTCGACACACAGCAGATCATCGACGGCGTCTGCATGGACCCTCGTATCGGCGGCCACTACAACAACCCATCGTTCGGTTACGGAGGCTACTGCCTGCCGAAGGACACAAAACAGCTGCTCGCGAACTACCGCGACGTACCGCAGACCATGATCGAGGCAGTTGTAAGGTCCAACACAGTAAGAAAGGACTTCATCGCAGATCAGATCATCGCGAAGAACCCGAAAATGGTAGGCGTATACAGACTGACCATGAAGAGCAACTCGGACAACTTCAGAGCATCGGCTATTCAGGGCGTAATGAAGCGCATCAAGGCTAAGGGAATTCCGGTCATCGTTTATGAGCCGACACTTGAAAACGGAAGCGAATTCTTCCGCAGCAAAGTCGTCAACGACCTTGACGAGTTCAAGGCACAGAGCGACGTGATCCTCGCCAACAGATTCGACCAGAACGTGCTCGGCGATGTAGCAGACAAGGTATATACAAGAGACCTTTTCAGAAGAGACTAATAATAACGAAGAAGCGGGTCGTGATATGAAACGACCCGCTTTTTGTGTGTAAATATGTAAGAATATTCGTAAGCGCATAATAATACGGTGCCTTGTGGACACCGCTCTGAGTTAGATACAATTCAATGTTTCCGGCTACTTGCCACAGGCCT